>JAKBPE010000013.1 GCA_021829835.1 bacterium | reverse complement strand
TTAGCAGTCATCGTAAAAATACTCGTCACTCATAAAGCGTTGCATATGAGTCTAGCGCTCTAACCAGGCTGAGCTACTCCGCCGCGGATTTAATATGCATTGATAATATCTAAATAAGTAATGCAGGGGCTTACTGCAAGTTTGGAATTCTGGAAAATGCCCAGGCTTCAACAAGTGCAGCTTTTGTTTGCTCAATGCTTCAGTATGGCAAAACGCTTCATATAGGCTTCTGCCTGGAATATCACAAAGTATGGAAGTATGATTAGCGAGCTCACTATCAATACTATATACTCGGATATTATGCCTAATGGCATGAATATCAGAGATACTATCGAAATTGAGATGGTTATAAGGAGAAACCATAGGATAAAGTACTGAGGGGAGTTTGCTACAAGCTTTATGCTGTTTTTCATAGACCTCAGGATTTTCTGCTCGTCAACAACCACCGCACTAGGCGCGTAGAAGAAAGGTATGAAGCCTAAGAATCCTACTATGCCAGTAAGAAAGGTCTCTATCCCCAGATAATACCCTATGATGTTTGCTATGGTTATTATTATTGCGTAAATTATGAAAAGTATGAATACCCTTCCAGTATATTTTTCTATGCTGCGGAGAGCGCGCTGGCCTATTTTGAGCCTTGTCTTTCTTGACTTTACTATAAGGCTTATTGCAACAAATGCGAAACTTATGAATAGAAGCGAGAAGAAGAATGCCAAGAGTATTACAGCTATGGAGTAGAAATCCAGGTTTGTGAATATGCTTGCGCTTCTTAGAAATATGCCGCCCATGCTTACATATGTGGGCAATGGCGCTAGTAGCGGTATTATGAATGCTATTATAAAAGGTATTGAGAATATGAGGACAAGGCGTATGTTCTCAGCGAAGGTCTCATATGTGTCTGCAAGTATGTTGCCCATGGCCACACGTTTAGAATAGCAAGTGAACCAATAAAAATGTATCTTTGGATAAGGCAAAATAAAAAAGCCTTAATTAACAGAGTATGAATGCATTAATCTTCTGAAGGCTTTGCCGGATTATACGAATCCTCCGCCGGTAGGCCCATACGCTGCGCAGTTTACTCCTGATACGGTTGGCACGTATACATTGGCAGATCCAGATATGCTGAACTGGAGAAGATTGCTTATTATGAATGGTGCAAGCGCATAGAGGATTATCATGATTATGCCGCCCATGAGTACACCCATGCCCCAGCCCTGCATAGACCCTTTCAGGTTTCCTGAAGCAGGCATAAAGTGAGCAAACCCATATAGCGTTCCTCCCAGTATGAACATGAATATTGCAAGCAATCCTATTACCTGGCTTATTCCCGCTATTATACTGCAGAGTGTATCAGTAACAGTAGCAGCTTGCGGTGACGTAGGATATGATTGAGGCAGAATTGCCGTAGTAGAGTACGCAATGCCCATAGCAATGCTTCCCAATGCCAGCATTAAAAATATCATTCTCAGGTTGTTCATGAGCCAGAAGAGATGTTTATTCATGTATATTACCTTTTTTGTATTGAAATGTTATGATTTATAAATATATTGGTGTTTTTCCTGCTGGCTTGTCTTCTTGATTTTGTAATCAAGCATAGTTGATTGTTAGCAATATTAAGCATTTTTACCTATGCCGCGCATACTCCGCTTACGGTGCATGTGCCAGGAGTTTCTCCTGGAATTATACCTGAACCTGAGGATATGCCGCCGCTTGAGATTCCTCCTGAAGAGGAGACACCGGGACAATTTACAGCGCCTATTGTTCCTATTCCAAGGCCTGAAGAACTGCCTATGCTAAACTGCATTACAGTATTGACTATGAATGGTGCAAGCGTGTATAATAATATCATTATTATGCCGCCCATGAGTACGCTCATGCCCCAGCCCTGAGCAGCTCCTTTTATGTTTCCGGCTGCTGGGAGTAGATGGGCAAATGCGTATGTGGTTCCGCCAAGTATGAACATGAATAATGCTAGAATGCCTATTATCTGGCTTATTGTCTGTATGATGCCGCACAAAGTACTTGTAAGCAGGGTCTGTGAAGTCTGGCCATATACGCTTGCTGCAAGGATAAATGATGAGATTAAAAACATAGCTATGAATCTTGGAAGATGCTTCTTGAGCCGATTGGTCTGAATAATTGCCATTTTATATTAACCTTTTTTACCAGCAGTTCTTTTTCGCAAACATCTGAATGTTGGTTTTACCTTTGATTACGGTATTTTATATCTTCATCTATATTTATATTGGTTGCTGTGCTTGCTTCCTTTTTAAGGAGAGTTTTTGGCTTTGTCGCTTAATTGCTACCATATGTATGGTATTATTTTGTAATGCACCTTTTCGATGTATCTTTTGTACTCGGATCCCAGATTAGATATCAGCATGACCTCTTCTTTGTTGACTCTTATTTTATAAGCAATAATGGGAAGTATGATACATAATGCAAGGCTTATGGGATTTGCCATGGCTATTCCGAATCCGAGTATTATGAGAATTCCCCCAAGATATGATGGATGCCTGACTACTCCATATGGGCCTTTTGAAATGACCTTCTGGCTTTTTTGTATTGTAAGGAAATGCGTGAATAGATTGCCCAGGGTGCTTATCGCCCAACGCCTTAGGATTATGCCTGATGAGATTACAATTGTGCCTGCAATCAGATACGCGTAAAGAGGCCCTGGAAATAAAAATTTTCCTGATAGCTCTGTAAAGATATTCCAGCTAATGATCATTGATGCCCAGAGCAGGAATATGGTGAAGATTGAGTTTCCCCTCTCGATTTTTGCCGAGGTTCCCAATTCCTTCAGCAGCGAATGCATGCCGCCTGAGCTTACTGTCCTTCGCACATAATCTGAAAAGGTATATATCTCTGAGAGGTTGAATAACAGGATTGCCGAAGCAAATATTGCAGATGAGTAGAAAATTGCGCTTGAGTATGACATCGCAGAGGGCACCTTTTTAGGAATAGGTTGCAACTATGCCGTCTATTATTCCGTTTACTCCTATGCCTCCGGTTGACCTCACTGCAAGCCTATGGCTGAGCACAGGCCTTGCCAGGAATTTTATGTCGTCTATTGTTACCTCTTTTCTTCCCTCTATGAGCGCTTTTGCCTTTCCGCATTTCATGAATGAAATATCGGCTCTTGGACTTGCCCCCATTACTATATGGATTGACTTTCTTGTCTCTGACACTATGCCGGTTATGTAGTCCTTTACGTCGTCAGGAAGCACTATTGATTTTGCCTGTTCCTGAAGTTCAAGTATTTCGTATGTGCCTATTACCTTGTTTACAACTATCTTCTCCTCGGATTCCTTTATGCGTATCATCATGCCTTCCTCTTCCCTTGATGGATAATCTACCGGTATTCGCATAAGAAATCTATCTGCAAGGACTTTAGGAAGAGGCTCTGTTCCCTCTATTCGCAACGGATTCTGTGTCGCGAATGCATTGAAAGGCTTTGGAAGATCCATCGTTGTGCCGCCAAGGGTAACCTGGCGCTCTTCAAGCGTTTCGAGGAGGGAACTCATGACTCTAGGCTGTGTTCTGTTAAGCTCGTCGAAAAGCAGTATGTTGGTAAATACGGGGCCTTTGCTTACTTCGACCTGGTTGGATTGGTTCATGAAGGTATAGCCTACTATGTCTGAAGGAGTTACGTCAGGCGTTCCCTGTACCCTCTTGAAATCTGCAGCGATTGTGTCTGCAAGCGCCTTTGTCATTGTGGTCTTTGCAACTCCGGGAACTCCCTCTAGAAGAGTATGGCCGTCAGCTACAAGGGTTATGAACATTAGTTCCAGCACCTGCTCGTCTCCAGATATATGCTTTTTGAGCTCTGTCAGTATTTTTTTGTATATCTCGCTTGCATCCAATCCTACACCGTCGATTAATGGTTGCAATAGCAATAATTTATACCTTTGTCTGCGGAATGGCACTATCTAGAGAATCCCGTTGTTAAAAATAGTTTATGTAATTATGCTGCATGTTGAGTATAACTCTGCTTTTTTATCTGGAACAAGCAAAAGGTTTATATTCTACACATTAGATATTATAGAGTGATATTCATGGCATCAAATGAGGAAAAGATAGGCAGGATAGTCTCTCTTGCTGAAGCACGTGATATACTGGAAAAGAGAGAGAAGGAGGGAGACTTCGGCTATGAACAGACACTTGCGCTGGATTACGCCAAGAGATTCTCTGTTATAGACACAAAGCAGTCAGAAAGCCTGAAAAAGAAGCTTGAGGAACTTGGCATAAGCGAGAAGATTGCAGTTTCCATAGCAAACATAATGCCTCTTGATATAATGCAGATCAAACAGATACTCGCAAATGAAAAGAAGGAGGTGGAGCCTGAAACAGCTGAAAAGGCTTTCTCCTTGGTAGAAGCAAGCAGAAGCAAGGGTCAATAAGTGGAATTTTGGGATTTGGAATGGAGGAGATTGAACAGAGAACAGGAGAACTTGAGGAGTATGCTTACGTGCTCGACTACCTCCCTACCGGAAAGTCTTTCTCGGTAAGATCTGAGCCCATAGTCCAGCTTATAGGAGAGAATAAATTTACGCTTCTTGAGGCAGTTCCTAAAACTGCTGACCTTAAGGTTGATGAACGCATATATATAGGCAAGGGAGTCAGGGACAAGGTCTCTCTGATAAAATCAAGGCTCGCATTTGAGAATCTGACCGAAGTTGCAAGGTCACAGCTTCCCCTTGTTGTGTCCAATATAATAAAATCCAATGAAAAGAGATATGTTGATTTCTTCAACAATGCATCCTCATTGAATATACGAATGCATATGTTAGAGATGCTTCCCGGAATAGGCAAGAAGCACCTAAAGGCAATCCTTGATGCCAGGGAAGAAAAACCTTTCGAGAGCTTTGCCGACATAAGCAACAGAGTCGCACTTCTCCAGGACCCTGTGAAGCTCCTGACCGACAGAGTCATAATGGAGCTCAAGGGAGAGAGCAGGTTTTATATCCTGACAAGGCCCGTGCATCAGCTGCCTCCCAGATAGGATGTTTCGTATGCAGTTTCTGGAAACTGCAGAAGTCTGGATTTATATTATAAAAAAGGATAATATATTCCGAACTGCAGAAAAAACAGTAAAAAGCCTCTAAGAATCAGAAATCGGCTTCCTATTTCTTCTCGTCTTCGTCATTTTGCGGAACAAGGATGTATTTTTGCACAGTCTTTATCATTATGTCTATTGCCCTGTGTATGTCTGCTTCGGTCTTTGAACCGGTGCAGATTACCTTGCCGTTCTTGAAGAGGAGAAGCGCTGTTTTTGGATTGTGTATCTTGTATATGGCACCTGGGAACTGCTCGGGCTCATAGTCTACATCCGGAGAGGCTTTTGCTATTGCGTATAAGTCTAGCTCTACACCTAAATCTGCGCTTGCAACTATGTTTTCTATCTTGAAATCCGGCTTCAGGGATATCTTTGGCGCCTTCTTATGGCCGGCTTCTTTTTTTGAATCAGTATTTGACATCAGTACCACGTGTAGATATGCAGTGAAGGTATTTATATGTTTTTCTACTAATTAAAATGAATTTGATTTGATAACATGAGTTCTTCAAAAGGGCTTTTTTCAAGAAATACTAGAAAGCTTTCAAGGCATATAAGACCTTCAGAGATGGGCATAACCAAAAAGATAAAGAATTTTGAGAACGGCAGCAAGGTTGTCGTAATGCCTAGGAGCACAAGCAATAGAAGCGTGCCGCATCCCAGATATAAGGGAAGAGTAGGAGTAGTTCTTGAGAAGAGGGGAGACGCATACGTAGTCGAGATAGCAGTGAGCAAGTCTACAAAGAGGACATTGATAGTCCCGCAGATGCATCTTCAGAAAGCTTGAATGATCTATTCGGAATTTTTTAACTGAGGCATGTTCTTTTCCTATTGCAGCTTATAAGTTAGGCGAACGTCTTAGATTAAGCATTCTCTTCTTTTCTGAATGAAAATCAGTTTTAGAATCAGAAAATCACATAATGTGGGATTTGGGAAGGGGTTTGGCTGTCGGTTCGGCTTCTTCACGATTTTATTCGCTGTGTTGTATGGTCTCTTCTCTTTCCTTTCGTCTTTACTCCATTTTGTTCTTTACAAATATTCTGAAGAGAGCATATATGACTATTGCAAATACAGCAACTGCAACCATTGCTATATAGGCATTGTGTGCATTCAATGCATAATATCCGAATGCCAGAAGCGCTATGTCCCAGATGGTTATCCCAAGAAGAGAGTATGAGTAGAACTTTTTTAGAGGCATCTTCGCAAACCCTGCAGGAAGGCTTACAAGACCTCTTATCTCGGGAAGCATTCTGCCTATGAATACAGTAAATGGACCATTTCTATTGAACCATCTCTCAAATCCCTCAAGCTGATTTTTGCTTATGCGGAAGATCTTCAGATGCTTGTAGATTATCTCTTTCTCTATGAAGTAAGCAAGGTAATAATCTATGGTTATGCCTATCAGGCTTGCAACAGTTATTACTATGAATATGAGATATATGTTGAATAATCCTGTGGCTGCAAGAAGCCCTGCAACAGGAAGTACGACCTCACTCGGGATAGGCAGCGACGCTGCTTCGAGAACCATCAGGACAAATATAGCAAGGTAGCCGTATCTCTTCAATATTAAAGTAAAGAAAGAGACTGCGCCGTTGAATATGCCGCTTAGGTTTAATGCAAACAATATATGAAAGAGCATGGTAGTATTCTGCTATCAAGTATTATAAATACCATATGTTGAGAGAGATATGATATCTTACAGTTTAATGCTGAAAAGATTATGAGGTACATAGATGCGAGATGTTAAATTTTATGAAGCAACAGGTATAGTCAAGCTTATACCTGAGAGCTTTGAGGATCTCTATCTTCTTGCGATAATCATATCTGCCGGAGACAAGGTAGCTGCTCACAGCAAGAGGAGATTCAGAGCTGCAGACGGCGATCTTGGGGAGCAGAAGGATGTTTTCGTAAAAATAGCAGTGGAGAAGACTGAACTTGACAAAGCTGGAGGAACCTTGAGAGCTACAGGAAAGATCCTTGAAGGCCATCCTGAAGAGTATGTAAAAATAAACAGCCACCATACAATAGGCATAAGCCCAGGCAACCAGATAGAGATAGAGAAAACCGGATGGAATGCATTCATAATAAAGAGGCTGCGCCAGGCAGTGCTTGACTCGAAGAGGCCTAAGCTTGGCATAATAGCAATGGATGATGAGAAGGCCACGCTTGCATATGTCAGGGGCTACGGCATCGATATAACTGGGGAGCTTTACAGCAGGCTGAGCAAGAAGATGAAAGAGAAGGAGTTCGAGGCACAGAAGGAGAATTATTTCAAGGAGATAATAAAGGCAGCTGAACGCATGGATGTGGAGATAGTCATTATGGCCGGGCCCGGATTCATGAAAGATGACCTCAAGAAATACATAGAAGCTAACAGAATAGAAGTAAGCAAGAGATTCGTATATGTTGCTTCTACTGATGCTGAGCGATCCGGAGTCAGGGAGGTGATGAAGAGCGAGGCTGTATCAAAGCTTCTTGAGAGCGAGCATGTAAGAAACGAATTCCGTTATTTGGACATATTCTTCAGGGGACTGCGCGCTGGAAGCGCATTCTCAGGCATTGATAGGATAAACTCCGCGCTTGACGAATACAAGCTGGGAGCCATAATAGTCAATGATTCAGTGCTTAACGTGAAGGAAATAAAGGAAATTCTGGAAAAGGCCGACAGATCCGGAGTCAGGATAGAGATATTCAACTCCGACGATGAAGCCGGAATGCAGCTTGCATCATTCAAGAACATAGGAGGAATAGACAAATCGATTCTTTGATTGCTCTCACTCTTCAGGCTTTCTTCTCTTCTTATTGCCTGATTGCATACTCCTGCCTAATATTGCAGTGAGATTTATCTCGAATGCGGAGGTTGGCTCCTCAACTCCGAAATTCTGTAGCACTTCAGGATGAAGCTCGCCGAATATTCCCACAGTGGTGCCTTCATGAAGCAGCACTGCTGATCTGCCTTTTATGAAAGAACCGTGATCTGATTCCTTTACTTCTAAGTTTACCCCGAAGAGATACGATATCTCGCTTATCACTGCCTTTATCCCGTTCAGGTTTGACCTTGGGCCTGTATCAACAACGGCAAGATGGTATTCCTCTGAAGGCTTTCCCTTCAGCATGGCAAATGCCATGTCGAGCTCAAATAGCTTCTGTGGCATGCTATCATGGACGGATGATCCCAGATTTCTTAGCAGAGAGGGAAGAAGCCATGTGCGCATCATTGTAAGTGATGCTGTTTTTGAATTCTTGAGCTTTACATATTCTGCATTTTCTTTTGAAGGGAAACCGTCCCTCTCTTTTATCCGCATTGCGGTGAAATTCGAGAATTCGTTGGAAAGATAGGTATTGACTTCTTCGCTGAAGCCCATTCCCGTTAACGCATCTGAGATCATATCAAACTCTTTCTCTTCTGGAAGAAGGGCGCCGTTCTGGAATGCACGTATTGGTGTTGGATTTATGTAGTCGTATCCATATGCAATTGCAATATCCTCGACTATGTCTTGCTCATTTATTATATCGAGCCTGTATTCAGGTATCCTGAATCTTACCTTTTCTCCAACGAGAGCCGCTTCGTATCCTGCTTTGTTTGCCAATGAGATTATATTGCTTGAGCCTATTGGCACGCCTATCTCAGATTCTGCAAGTGTTAAAGCCATAGAGAGATATCTTGTCTCAAGAGATGGAGTGATCCGCTCATTTCCAGGATATTTTATCCTTACAGATCTTACGCTTGCGCCCAGATCCATGAATATAGTTGCTATAAGATCTGCTGTCTTTTCTACCGGCTCCCTGTATATCCCTGTTATGTCTATAAGTATATTCTCGGTTTTTGTTGTCACTTTTGTCCTTTCCGAGTTTAATATAGGTATTAAAGAAATCGCGCCTTCGCTGTCCTTTAGTGCAGGGTAGCGCCCGCTCCCCAGAATTATGCTTCCATACTTCTGGCCTTTCTCTGTTTCTTTCAATACCTCGCTGAAGCGTCTTTCGCCTTTCACGTTGAGCGGTACGTATCTTTCGTCTTCGTATGCGTTGTAATGGAGCTGGCCGTGAATCATATCTAGGTCATGCATGCCTATGGCTATCTTTTTCCTGTACCTGCCATATGTCTCTGATAATTTCTCTGAGAAGTTTATAAGATCGGCAAGGATCTCTGCGTCTAGATGAATGCCATGTACTGCGAGACTGGCTATGAAAGGCCTTACTTGCGAGGCTTCTCTTCCGACAGATATTTCAAACTCAGGTTCTTCGTTGCCAAGCTCATACTTTAGTTTCTTGTTCTTGTGGTTGAAGTTTTTAAATGCCCTTGCAAAGCCTACAGCGCTGTATAGGTCAGGCCTGTTCGGGGTTATCTCGATACTTACCTCTTTCTCGCTTATCAGCTCTGGCTCAAAGCCCATCTTGTATGCATCTTCCTTTAGTTTTTCCTCGGTAGTGCCTTTGGGAAGAAGGCTGAAAAGGTATTTTTTATTGAATGTGATTACAGGCATTTGGTCATCTCATTCTTCGGTTTCTAAGCCATCCTACTCCTGAATTATAGAGCTCTGTAACACCCTTTATGCTCGGATCTTTGAGAAGGAGAATGCGCTCAAGCCCCGAGCCCCATGCCAATACCGTGATATTCTTTCTTGGGACTCCTGTTATCTCATTGCGTATGATTCCTGCGCCGCCCATCTCTATAAGCTCGTCTGTCTTCTCCGAGTATGCATAGAACTCTACGCCTGGCTCTACAAAAGGGAAGTATGCTGGCTTGAACTTGAGCTCAAGGCCCAGCGGCTTGTATATCGATATCATTATATGGAAGAGATTTGACAATGTCAGGTTCTTTCCGATCACTATGCCTTCGTGCTGATAGAAATCAGTGAGATGCCTGTAGTCTATATTCTCGTTTCTGAATACCCTTCCTATAGAGAAGAATTTCATTGGAAGCGTTTCTTCGCCTTCTGCGCTGCCTTCTTCGAGAACCTTCCTGATATTCCTTACAGATATGTTTGTAGTATGTGTTCTGAGAAGTGCCTGCTCAGCCTCTTCTTCCTTCCATTCTCCGCCCCATGATTCGATATGCGCTTTTTTTATCATCTCCAATGAACTCTCTCCTAAGATGTCTATCTTCTCAGGATTTGCAAGATAGAATGTGTCTTGGAGGTCTCTGGCAGGATGGTCTTGCGGTATAAACAGCGAATCGAATACCCAGAAGGCAGGCTCTATTACAGGGCCTGATGTCTGGATAAAGCCCATGGAGAGATACGCCTCCTTGAGCTTCTTCGAGAGCATGCGTATAGGATGCCTTATTGCAGCTTTCTCGCGTTCAACATTGAGTTCCATGTTGTAGGGCTTGAATGCCTTGCCCTTCCATGAGCCTGAAGATATCATGGACTTGTCAAGAGAGTCTATCTGGTCTATGCTCTTCTCTTCACTTAGTTCCTTGATAGCTTCCGGAGTTGCCTTTACCCAGAGTATCTCCCGCTTTTTCTTTATTGTTATTAGCTTTCTGTCTAAAAGATTCAGCACTGCCTGCTTTTCGGATCCCATAAGCTTGAAGTAATTTTCAGGATTTTTGGCAATCGAGCGCAGAGCATTTCCTTCCTCTGTTCCTTTCTTTATAGCATCTCTTCCCTTTTCTGTTACATCGATTATGCCTTTGCTTATCTCAGCGAGGCCTTTTTTCTTAGCCCATTGGAATCCTATCTGGTCTTCTTTATCTTTTAAGGAAGAAACACTTAATTTTCCGATTGATGCCTTTTTGAGAAGGCTCTCTTCAGGCATAAGATCCTTAGTGTATGCGATGCCTTCAGGAGTTAGCTCTACAGATTCGGACTCTCTTCGCTCTACCTCTATGCCTTTTCTTTGCAGCAGATTCTCTATAGACCAGAAGAGCTCCTCCTTTTTGAGTCCTGTCTTCTCTAGAAGCTCTGCTATGCTTAACTGCTTGCCGTTTTTGAGAGCCGATATTAAAGCGTATTCATATCTGTGCATAAGAGCATTAGTGAAAATAGAATATAACTATTTAAATAGTAATTGCTCGGTGGTTGGTGGCAGCTTCTCCATCTCTATCTTGCAGGGAAATTTCAGAAATAGTAGATTGTCTTATTTGATTGCTATACTTTAAATACTTGTTTTACTTTCAATAAATCTGGAAGTCTATGCCTAAGATTGCAATACAGGGAGAGCGCGGGTCTTACAGCGAGGCTGCGGCCCTCAGTTACTTCAAAGATGCTGAAATCATAACATGCGATACTTTTGAGGATGCGTTCGGATCGGTTGGAAAGAGTGCAGACCATGCATTTGTCCCCATAGAGAATTCCATAGAGGGCGTTGTAACCCAGGTATGCGATCTTCTTCTTAGAAAAAAGCTTTTTGTCTTCGGTGAAGGCCTTCTGAGGATAAGGCATTGCCTCATAGCTAACAAAGGAGTCAGAATTACCGATATAAAAAAAGTATACTCGCACCCGCAGGCTCTTGCCCAAAGCAGAAAATATCTTGAGAAGATAGGCGCAGAACTGATTCCTTTTTCAGACACTGCCAAGAGCGTGATGATGATAAAAGAAAAGAGAATGATGGATTCTGCAGGAGTGGCAGGCGCCTATGCTGCAAGGCTTTACGGAATGAATATACTTAGAAGGAATCTTGAGAGCCATAGCAGCAATACCACGCGGTTTTTTGCGATAACCGGCAAGGATATAAAGCCAGAGAAGAGAGCATATGCTGAGGATATGAAGACCTCCCTTGGAATAATAGTCAAGAATGCCCCAGGCTCGCTATACAGAGCGCTTGGAAGCCTTGCTGAAAATGGAATTGACATTACATACCTTCAATCAAGGCCTGTTCCGGGAAAACCCGGAAGGAGCGCCTTTTATATGGAATGCAGGGGCTCGGCTTATGAGAACCATTTCAAAGATGCAATTAATGATCTGAGGAAGCATTCTGAATCAGTAAGGGAGATGGGATCATATCCAAAAGGAAAAGGATTCCTGAATAATCCCAAGATAGACGCATAGAGGCAGAGATAGATGTCAATCAAGCATTATATAATTGAGGTTTTCGAGCCTACCCTATTCTTTGGGTTTATTGCCGCGCTTCTCGGTGTTGTTGCATCATGGCATTATGGAACACTTAAGCTTTCCGATGGAATTTTGGCAGTTGTTGGCATCATGCTCGCACAGATTGCCGTCAATCTGATAGATGATTATGTTGATTTTTCGTCAGGGCTTGATAACGATACCAAGAAGACTAAATTCAGCGGAGGAAGCGTTCTCCTCGGAAAGGGAAAAGCTGAACCAGTATATGTCTTGGGAATAGGCATATCGGCGTTTGTTGCAGCCGCACTCATAGGAGTCTATCTTTTGATAGGCAATCTTGCCCTGCTGCCCATATTTATCATAGGAATAATAGCTGTGCTCTTTTATGCTAAATACCTCACAAGGATACCGTACTTCTCTGAGCCGCTTATGGCTTTGAGTTTTGGGCTTGTGGCAATTGGAAGCTTTATCGCTTCGGGAGGAAGCATAAGCATGCTCTGGGTCTTCGGCCTTGTGGCTTTCGCATCAGGCATACAGGTAGGCGAGGCTGGAACTGCAAATTCAGTTCCTGACAGGAAGGCAGACATGAAGCATGGAAGGAGAAATGCAGTAGTTATGTTGAAAAGCAACAGGAATGCGGCACTCTTTTACATTCTGCTTTACTCTCTTGCGCTTATCCTTGTTTCTGCGGCAGTGGCCTTTGGTGGAATTCCATACTATGCTCTTGGAGTCTTTCTTACTCTGCCTGTTATGGCTGCTGTCGCATGCGGCATATCGAGATATAAAAAACCAGAGAAATATGAACGAGTCATGGCCCTTGCGACAATGGCAGAATTTGCCTTCATGCTCATACTTGTTCTTGCATTCCTCTAATTTTTGAGGCCTCTTTTTTCTCTCTGTTCCGTATATTTCGGAAGTTTTGTAGTGGAATCCAACATGAATATAAAGATATACTGGATATAGTAGTTTGTAGAGATTCCTTTTAGCATGCTTATGAAAAATAGAAGATAATTGCATTATATTATGGAGACCCATTTGTTTGAAGATAATAAAAACCATGGAGAATATTAGAGCAAGATAGAGATGGAGAGAAACCTTGAGATACCCGAAAAAATCAGAAGATTTACAGACAATACAATGGCAAGGCTGGCTGCAATGAATCTCTCCGATTTCGTTAACGAGGAGCTCATGGAGCCTGCAGGATATCTTCTGAAAAACAGGGGGAAACTCCTTAGGCCTGCGCTTGTATTCCTAGGTGCGGATTATATTGAAGCCGAGGATATAGATGCATATACAGGCATAGCAGAGGCTGTAGAGCTGCTGCATGCCTCGTCATTGGTTCATGATGACATAATAGACAAGGATATGGTAAGAAGAGGAAAACCCTCTACAAATGCCAAATATGGAAATGAGGCTGCAATACTTGCAGGAAATGCTCTTATATCCAGGGCTATACAGAGTGCAAGCCCTTATGGCAGCGAGGTCGTTGAAGCAATATCTAAGACAGCAATGAAGATGTGCGCAGGGGAGATGCTTGATTTCAAGTATCAGAATATGGACGGTGTGCCTGAAATAGAGGATTACATAAATGCGGCAGGGCTGAAGAGCTCTTCTCTGATAGGAACATCAACAAGCATAGCTGCAGTATACAATCATAATAAAAAGAGCAGCGAATTATACGATTTCGGTTTCCTTCTTGGAACAGCATTCCAAATAAGGGATGACATAATAGATTTCTCCGGAGAGAGCATGAGCGGAAGAAGGAGGCTGAATATAGTCAATTGCATAATGGAAAACAATGGCATAAAGGAGGAAGATGCCATGCTCAAGGCAGCGGAGATGAATGTAAGATACGTTGAGGATGCCATATCAAGGTTAAGCGATAAAGCAAATTCTAGACTTTTTGTAGAATATGCGGAAAAGGTAGCAGTAAGGAAGAATGAGATAGAGAGCCTTGCTGTTGAAAAGGAGTAGAATCATTTCTCCCCGTATGCGATGTATGCTATTCCTGACTTGAGTTCGGTTATGCTCACGTTTTTGAAGCCTTTTTCTGCCATCATTGATTTTAGCTTGCCTTTATCGAATTTGGATATTGTCTTTACAAGCCAGCCGTATGTTTCATTATCAACAAAAAAACCTACAAAGCGCATGAAGTGCGAGTATATCCTGAAGAACATTTTTTCTGAAGGTTTTGAAGGGAGCGCCATATCAAGAAGTACGGCCCTGCCTCCAGGCTTCAGAACCCTGTATGTTTCTGAAAGAAACCTTCCCATTTTTTCTCCTGTGCCATCCGAGAAATAGAAGCTCCTCAATGCGAAGCCTGATACGACTGCATCTGCAGAAGAATCTGTACGCTTTATTTCGAATGCGTTTCCTTCCTCTGTTGTTATATTCTTTAAGTTCATCTTTGCAATTTTCCTGCTTCCTATCTCAAGCATGCTCCTGTTAAAGTCGGATGCGTGCAGAGTGATATTCCTCCCTTTCTTGTTTGCCATTCTGCTCAATGCTATGGAAAGGTCGCATGTGCCTGCAGCTATATCGAGTATCTCCAGGTTTCCAGGCATAGAAAGCACCTTCTCTGCTGTTGCGTCTCTCCAAAGCTTATCTATATTGAAGCTGAGAAGATGATTTACGAAGTCGTAGCTTTTTGAGACCTTCCCAAACATCCTGTTTATATCTTCTTCCATTTTGATACCTAATCTCTGAAGAGAGCATGTCGTCTGTGTTAATTTTCCTGCTTTAATATCTCTGTCCTCTACATAATTCTGCATTTAAACATATACGATATCTCAGCAGCGTCAAATATATCTGTAAGACATACTATTTATGATTGCTTTGATATTATATGCTTTTTTGTTCGTTCAGATGGATTTTGATGAAAGCTGATTTTACCAGGAATAAGATTACCGTATACTTTCATGTAGCAGTATATCCGGAAGTCCATCCGTTGGTGTATATAATGTTTGAATTTACTCCGCTGTTGTCGTTTCCTGAATAATCTTTGGTGTTGCCATTCAGGGGCCACCAGCCTACAAGATTATTTAGGCTTGTGGGATCTCCACCGATTCCTTCTCGATATAGGTATTGTATTGCAGCAGGACTCAGTGTGGTGTTGTAAACTTGAACATTGGCAAGGAATCCGTCAAAATATCCTTGATAACAGCCATTGCCAGGAGTGCAGTGTGATGTTCCGAATGTTATGTTTGCAGGAGGAGTGCCTTCTATGCTTCCTGAGCCCGAATCGAAGTATTGTCCATTCAGATAAAGATTCCAGATTCCATTGTAGGTTCCTGTAACAAATGACCATTGATTTACCGGTAGATACATGTTTGATGCTCCGTTGCAGCCGTTATAGCAGCTGTGAAAGTCTAATCCATTGGGCCAAAATTCGAATGCCCAATTCCATATGCCTCCTGCAAAATTAGGATTTGCGTTTGATATTATAAAGGTTGAACTTGAACCATCATTGCCTCCTTCAGTCTTCGGATATATCCAGAATGATACGCTTAGATCTGGTGGATTGAAAGATGGCGATTCAGGCATTGTTATGTAGCTGTTGTAACTGTTGAAATCGCTTACAAATTCAGGAAGTTCGTTGTTGCAGTTGCCCTGAATTGATACGTATGCGGATGTTCCCGGACCTTCTGGCCTTTCAACCTGGCAGCTTCCAGGCTGAACCTTCGGTGCGAGAAATGCAGGATTGAAGATTCCGAGGCTGAAGAGAGCTCCGAGCACAACTGCTATGATGAGTATGGCCCATCCGTATGTCATCAGGTACTCCATCGCAGACTGAAGTTTGAAATTCTTTCCCATATTCTTCATTTTCTATGAAATATAAAAATATAAAAAAGAAATGTATTCCGAAGAATTTCATGGAAGAAAAGCTGAATAGTTAGATGTTAGGTTTTTGTATATGTATCGGGATGATGCGTTACTACATTAGTTTCCTACAGAGAACGTAAAGTATAAATATTAGTTCTCTATAAAAAACTAATATGGCAGTTATCGAGCTATTCAATAGTTGGTGGAAATCAGGGGCTGTGGATCCGTCTCTTGCGCCTGTAAATAGGAGGGAGATGTTCAACAGCATCTTCAGCAGAATCACAGACAAGAATATAAACCTGATCCTGTTGATATCTGGGCTGAGACGTGTTGGCAAGAGCACAATTATGTACCAGGCTATCGCGGAGCTCATAAAGGCAGGAATTGATCCTTTGAAAATACTCTATTATTCATTTGACCAGAAAGAAGAGGAACTTCTTAAGATTCTTGAAGAGTACGGCAACATTACCGGAATTGACTGGAAGCATGAGAGGATCTACGTGTTCTTCGATGAGATTCAGAAACTGAAGGCATGGGGACCCTTATTAAAGATAATATACGACAGGTTCAAAAACATACGGCTCATCGTATCTGGTTCCGGGAGCTTCAGACTGGAAAAGGAAGCATTGTCAATCCTTACAGGGCGATATCTTCAGGTAAAGGTAAATCCACTGAAATTCTCTGAATTTCTGAACATGAGAGGAAGTAGGATAGACCTAAAGAAGGCGAAATTGTGGAGCATTGAGATAAATAAAGAGTTCATGAATTATCTTTACAGACCTTTTCCGGCACTTGTCAGCGTCGAAGATGTGGGGATAGTAAAGGCAGTGATAAAGGAAAATGTGATAGACAAGGTTCTTAAAGATGACATACCTTCAATCTTCAAAGAGGTCAATCCGCAGCTGTTGCTTTCACTATTGGATCTTTTCTATGGCAAGCCTGGCATGTACATAAATTATGATGATCTCTCAAAAGACATGCGTGTCAGCAAACAGACGCTTATGACGCATGTCTATTACATGGAATTTGCCTATCTGATACGCAAGATAAAGAATTACAGACCGAGTTCCAAGACAGTTTCCAGAAAACTTCAGAGAATATATCCCTACCACTGGGGTCTTCTATTTGGATGGAGAGGAGATATTGACTGGGAAACTGTAGCGGCCAGCATCCTCAATGCAAAATATTATTGGAGGGAGAACGGAAAAGAGGCAGATTTTATCATCAAAAATAAAAGTGTAACGCCAATTGAGGTCAAGGAAAAGAAAGAACTTGACAGAGACGATATTGGAAAAATGGGCAACATTCTTAAGGTATTGGATTTAGAAAAGGGAGTCTTTGTTTATAGTGGGGAGGAAGGGATTTTGCATTATCAAAACAAGAGAATAGAGAAGGCCAGCATGCCTCTCATCGAGATCGCTCATCTGGAGCTTATCCAGGAGGAGGAATAACTATGGAGCAGTATACCCGGAAGCCCATCCATTCGTGTATATTATATTTGCATTCGAACCGTCGTTCTCATTGCCTGAATAATCCTTGGCGTTTCCGTTCAGAGGCCACCAGCCTGCTATACTGTTTAGGTCGATAGGTGAACTTCCTATCCCGTAATCATAAAGTGCCTTTATTGCATTTCCTGACATGGGCTTGTCATATATCTGCACGTTAGAGACATATCCGTGAAATGGAAAGTCCCAGCTTCCTATTTTAAAGGTGTAAGTGTTGTTTATTTGATAGCAATTCTGTAGTGGGGAAGGAGGAGTTACCTGTTTCCCGTCCAGATATCCGTATGCATATCCTGAATTGACCACTTCCGCAAGTTGAATCCATCTATCCTTGAAATTCCCAGGTTCAAAATATTCGTATCTGATGGCTCCACTTGTAGAAGAGCTATACGATTCATACCTTATGATAGTATCGTTGTATTCAAAATCGACTGCAGCGCCGGTGGGGGTTCCGGAAATCACTCCTGCGACGCCTCCCATGAATGAGTTTGCAGGTATTGCAAGAATATTGCCGGTTACCCATTGATTCAGAGGATATGGGAAATATCCACCGGGACCTAATCCCGAATCGTAAGCCCATGCAGTCAGCGTCATATTACAGGAATTCAGGTTTACAGTATTGAGACCTATGTTTATGCAGTATATTCCTGGATTGCCGTTGCTGCACCATGAGGCAAATGTATTTGATGGATTGAAGTCTGCGCCTGGAAAAGCTGCTACAAATTCAGGAAGTTCGTTGCGACAGTTACCCTGCAATGAGATGTAGGAGGTGGTTCCCGGACCTTCTGGCCTTTCAACCTGGCAGCTTCCAGGCTGAACCTTCGGGGCGAGGAATGCAGGATTGAAGATTCCGAGGCTGAAGAGAGCTCCGAGCACAACTGCTATGATGAGTATTGCCCAGCCGTATGTCATCAGGTACTCCATCGCGGACTGAAGTTTGAGATTCTTTCCCATATTCTTCATTTTCTATGAAATATAAAAATATAAAAAGAGAACATGTTTCGTAAAATCCACTAAGGGGCAGTATACCCGGAAGTCCATCCATTCGTGTATATTACATTGGAGTTTACCCCATTGTTTTCATTGCCTGAATAGTCGTTTGCATTGCCGTTTAGAGGCCACCAGCCTACAAGATACGGAAGATCGGAAGGTTCGCCGCCTATGCCTTCGCGATACAGGAAGAGTATCTCATTCGAGGAAAGGGAGGTATTGTAGACTTGGACGTTGGCAATAGATCCATTGAAGAAGGTCTGATATGCAAAACCGTTAGTAAATACGTTCTGACCCACCCCTATCTGCATCTCTGTTAGACTGACTCCTGGAGATGCCCCGAATGTAGCAACGGATACGCCATTAAGGTAAAGAGTTATTAATGAAGAGGCAGCGAAAGTCCCACACAGTTGGTACCATTGATGTTGCATCAGGGAGATCGGATCTCCAGCATTCAAGCCTGAAGCGCCCCCTACCCAGTCATATACGCCATTTGAATATATCTCAAAACCATTGTTACCGTTTAAAGGATAAAACGGTTCATAGCTTGCAATAGGGTAACCTCCCACATAATAGCCATTAGGTTGATGCGCCTCTTCTATCCAAGCGCAAAAAGTGGCAGCAGTACTGATACTTGTCAATGTTGAAACTGAAGTGCCAATGTAGCTGCTCTGTCCGTTGAACTGTGCAACGTATTCAGGAAGTTCATTGCGACAGTTACCCTGCAATGAGATGTAGGAGGTGGTTCCCGGACCGTCTGGCCTTTCAACCTGGCAGCTTCCAGGCTGAACCTTCGGTGCGAGGAATGCAGGATTGAAGATTCCGAGGCTGAAGAGAGCTCCGAGCACAACTGCTATAATGAGTATGGCCCAGCCGTATGTCATCAGGTACTCCATCGCAGACTGAAGTTTGAAGATTTGTTTCATGGTTCCATTTTGTTATCTGAAGCTAAAATCTAAAAATCTTCTGCCGTGGCATCTGCACTTTTTTTATGCTCAGTGTATCACTATTACGGGAAGAAAGATTATGATGGCTTCTATCCAGATTATATGCACTGCTGCGGAGGCCAGTATGCCATGTTTTTCAGCTATTAAGCTTGCAACCAATCCTACAAAGAATGCTGCGAGGACGAGTATTGGATTTAGCGTTGAGAGATGTACCAGTGAATAGTATGCAGTTGCTATGACCCATGGAGCCCATTTTGTCTTGGAAAACTTCTTGCGCATGAAACCCTGAAGCGCTCCTCTCCAATATATCTCCTCACAGATGCCTATTATTGCAAGGAGTATGAATATGCCGAGCTTTGAGCCTTCGGCATATATCATGGTATATACGAGCTTTACATCCTGAAGCATTCCAAGCATTGATGCCAGATAGAAGCCCCCATAGAAGATCAAATATAGGATAATCGCGCCTGCAATGGCGAATACTGCCATTCTTGCAGGGCTTGGTCCTCTCCATTTTATGATATCCCTGTACTTCCATAGCGAGAGGATAGCGAGGAATGCCGTTGCAGCTGCCATCGCGTAGACGAAAGAATTCTTAAATACAAGGAAGACTATCGGCCAGAGAAGTATTGGAAGCGCCAGAAATATTATGTCGTAGATTCCTGTTTTTTTATTGTTTTTCATTTTTTACACTTTTTATTTTTTATATTTGCAAGCTCACTTCCATTTGTGCTCCAGAAGTATTTTGCCGAATGTTTCTGAAGATGAAAATAGCCTGTGAGCCTCTGCTGCCTCTTGCATTGGAAGTCTTTTGCTTATTATTGGTTTGATTCCTTTCTTTTCTGCAAAGATGAATGCTTCTGAAAGCTCCTTGGCGCTGGCATTATGTACGCCTATCAGCGAAGCGCTCTTCCAGTAGAATTTTTTTATCGAGAGTGAGGATTCAGGGTTTGCGGATGTTCCGAATGTGATTATGCGGCCCCCGTGGCGCAGCATGGCTATTGAACTGTTTATAGGATTGCCTATCGGGTCTATGATTATCTCGGCGCCTTCTCCGCCTGTGAGGTTCAGCACTTCATTCTGCATGGCTCCATTTTCGGATGGATTATACATGACAATATGGTCTGCGCCTGCTTTTTTCAATGGCTCCTTTTTCTTCTCTGAACGTGTCACAGCTATTGTCTTTAGGCCCATTGCCTTTGCAAGCATCAGGGAGAATAATCCAGAGTTTCCAGATGCACCGAAGATTATTGCAGTCTCGCCTTCTTCTGCCTTGGCTGCAACCTTCAACGCTCTCCAGCTCACCGAGAGTGAAAGAGGCATGCATCCTAGCTCTTCCATTGAGTATCTTTTTGAGGGCTTTATAGCCATAAATGAGGGTATCTTGACAACTTCGGCATATGAGCCCCAGACATGCATGCCAAGCACCTTCCAGCTCTTGCATAATACCTCATTTCCGGAAAGGCACTGCCTGCAGTCTCCACAGCCGTATACAGTGCTTGAGACTACACGGTCGCCTTCCTGTATGCCGCTTACTCCTTCGCCTACCTTTTCAACTATTCCAGATATGTCTGTACCTGGAATATGAGGAAGGCTGAAGTTCATCTTTGTGCCACCGGAGCGCATCAATATGTCTAGATTGTTTACAGAGGTGAAGCTTGTCCTTATGGTTATCTCGTTTCTTGAAGGCATAGGCTCTGGAATATCTATCTCCTTGAGGACTTCGGGCCCTCCTGTCTCATAAAATCCAATTGCTTTCATTTTTTATACCTGAAATCTTTCATTTTTATCCGTAATAATTTTAGAATTTGTATTATATTATTATTGAAAGGTTTTTATACTACAGGATTTTTCTCGTTTTTCATGAATGGGACCAGCTCCTGCAGCATATCTATGTGTTCGGGGAGTTTTACGCTCTCACCTCTTGCTATTCTCTCTGCAATAGAGAGAGCATTCCTTCCTGAAATCATCTCATACACTTTTTTATAATTCCTTCTTGCCATAGAGCCTGAATAATCTATAGCTTCTGATATTAGGTTGTCCCTTATCTTCGGCCAAGGATATCCGCGCTTCATGAGCCTCTTTTCCAATGTGTTTATATGCTCCCTTATCACTATTGCTGTTGCGCCTGGAATCCCTATCTCGCATAGAAGGTGGCCTTCAAGTATAAGCATTCCTTCAGTCTTTCTTGCCTCACGGCGTAGATAGCCTTTGAGTTTTCCCATATCGGCAACCATTGTGCCGTCCTTTTCGCGTGACGTGAAGAATCTGTTCTCGCGTATCACTCTGTTCACAGATATCAGAGAGGAGTTTTTCATGCGGCGGTGGAGCGCTTCCGCAAGTGTAGTCTTTCCGCTTCCCGGAGTTCCCATTATTACCAATACGCTTCCCTTGGCACTTCTCTGGGTGCTTCCCTTGGATTTATGTCTTCTGCGCATTTTTTCTGACCATGTTGTAGCCTTCGCTTATCGAATCCAGTATGTTGTTTATCAGGTTGTTGCTTCTCTCCATATCCATGAGTATGCTCTCAGGCGCTCTTATCGAGAGGACATAATTCTTCTCTCCTGAAAAAAGCCAGGATCCCAGCTTATGCTTCCTGAACGACCCTGATAAATCTGCTACGTAATGGGATACGTTGACAAGCTTGCCTATTAGAAAGTCTATCTCTTCGGTATGCT
>JAKBPE010000035.1 GCA_021829835.1 bacterium | reverse complement strand
ATTATTCTTCATAGGCGTTTTCCAGACGTATCCGTCCTTTCCAAGGAAGTACAGGTATCCGTCCTCCCTTGAAATCTTTTCATCCGATATTCTTTCTGCCATCAAATTCACCGATATAACCTACTACGGATATCTTTTTATATTTATCCTCGGAACGCCGAGAGTAATATATAACGAGGAAGGCCATAAAATGGCGAAATAAATGCAATCAGGCTGTTTTTGAGTTGCGCAATAGGCATAGACGGTGAAAAAATTTCCAGAAAAAACATATATACCTAATGAAACCAAAAATTACTTTGGTGTTTATATTAGGAATGTGGATAGGGCTCGGGAAGCGTCCTTTTTATTCTGTTTTGAATAACCGCATTCTTGGTCTGGTATCTTGTACGGTTTGAGTATATGAGGTAGTATTCTGCCAGGTAATATTTTGCATGAATGCTAATTTGGATTCAATTTAATGATTGTATGGATAGAATATATAGACAATATGAGGCTAGATTGAAGCCCGGAAGTATGACAGGACACGAAGTGGAAATGCCGTTGGTTATGAAGAGGAACGGTATGCAGCCTGCACTTGAAGATGTTTCTTCTATGCTTCTTGCTATACCGAAGATTGAAAGAGGATGGGAACCTAAATTTGAATCCCTCATAATAAATGGAGAGCGCAGGACAGAGTATTGCACTTCGGTAGTAAGAAAGATTAATGGGTTTGCAGACGAAGTAACTACAGATATGACTATAGGGACCATGGAACTTGTAATAGGCCCTGAGAACGATCTCTCTTCTAATGAGGAAAAATTGAAGAGAAGATTTTCAGTGATCATGGAAGCTGCAGAGAGAACCGGAATTGCTACGCTCGGACTTGGCATACAGCCGTTCCAGAAAAGAAGTTTTGATAATGTAATTCCTAAATCAAGATATCTTTACTTGGCAGAGCATTTTGGGGATGACCTTATAGACATGACAGTTACAGCCGCTGCGCAGATTCATGTTGACGTTTCAAAGGAGAGCGCTGTAAGGACTCTGAATACAATGATAGGATTTTCTCCTGCCATAATAGCACTCACTGCAAATTCCACCATTCTGGAAGGAGATATAGATAACAGGCAGGAATTTAGGGGAACTGCCTGGAGCGTAATGGCAAGAAATAATGTTATAGAGGAGGAGAGAGTAGGGACTCCTGCTAGGTTTGCTTCAATCGAAGATTGGTTTATAAGGGTAGTTGAATTTAAACCTATTCTGATAGCTCGCGGAAATGATTATCTCCATTTTGGAAAGAATAATCCTGGTTCGTTTTCCAGGTTTATAGAAAGAGGGAGATGGCTGTTTCAACAGTAGGAAGCAACCACCAAGTCATAGTGGACCCTAAAATCGAAGATTTTATGATACTTTTGGGAAGTATTTGGACAGACGCTCGGCTTACGAGATTTGGGACTGTAGAGGTAAGGGCGCCGCCGTGCCAGCCTTCTATAAAGGATTTGATGTCCATAAATGCATTAGTACTTGGACTTAGAAACAATAGTTACGAGGCTGAAAATTATCTTAAAAGATTTTCTGACTCTGAGATAAAGAAAGCAAGAATTGATGCTATATACAATGGGCTTGATTCCAGCATAGGCGATGTTTCCATAAAGGAGGTTTCGGATAACATGCTTAAAATAGCTGCCCGAGGCCTTGAAAACCGGGAACGTATCAATTATCTCCAGCCTATGCGCGATACATTGGAAGAGGGTGTGAATCATGCAGTCAGGTCAAGAAGAAGATTCTTGGAATTCAAACGCATGAACTTAAGTGGACAGGATTTTTTGGATGCTTTTATAACTGCACATAGATTTGACATCTCCTAAAACTTTGGCTTTGTAAGGGAGAGAAGATTTCCGGAGAATATCATCTCTTTTTCTCTTTCGCTTAAGCCTGATTTTTTTATCTTGAGCATTTCTATTTCCTGATCAGACATGGGTACGTCTGAGCCAAAGATTATTTTGTTGGCGCCTATCTTTTGGGCTATAAGCCTTATTACCACATTGCTTGATACCACAGATGTCTCTAAAAAGAGATTTTCATGTGTCTTTATTTTTTCTATAGCAATCTGCGAGGCGAAGGCAAAATGCCCTATTATTATCTTCATTTCTGGAAAGTCATCTGCAAGGCAGACTATCCTGTCCGGGTCTGAGTATGGGGTGGCTTCTTTTCTTGTGTGTATAAGCAGAGGCTTGCCTGAATCCTCTATCCTTTGTAGAATTGGCCAGAATCTCTTGTCAAGAGGATCAAAATTCTGTGAACGGGGATGGAGCTTTACACCTAGAAAGTCATCATTGCTTAGAAGATTCCCGATCTCTTCGGGATTTGATGTGTTAGGATCGAATCTCAGAAATGGAAATATTGAATCGGATTTATATTTTAGGAGCTCTTTGCTTGCATCTATCAAGTCTCCTTCAATGTCGAATGGAAATACCACTGATGCATCAATGCCATATTTGGCCATGCTTTCTTTTAGTTCATCTATAGTCTGGCTGCTTCCGTCTCTGTCTGTGCCTATGTGCGCGTGAGCATCTATTATCAAGATATACACCGTGTTGTTAATTGGTTTGATTATTTGCTTTCTAAATCTTAAACCTGTGTTTTTCAACAAAGTTTTGTATGAGGTCACTTTTCCTGAGCTGTCTTTTAAGCAATTCATCAAAGAATACTATGCTTCTGTCCGCAGGGCTCTTTCCGCATTCTGCATTGTTTTCCATTGGCCTTATGAATCGTTTTTCATTTTCGTCAAGCCCTCTGGATGCGATGGATAGCATTTTTTTGCTGAGTTCCAGAAGGCTTTCTCCCCCAATATGGGCATCTGGACCGTACCTCATTGCGCTTCTGTGTGCTTCTCTTATTGTTTTTATATCGTATTTTTCGACAAGATGCGAGGCTTCGCTATAGTTCCTGACAAGCCCTTTTACTACAGCGCCGATTGCAAGTATTTCTTCTAGTGAAGGTTGGAATGAACAGGGTCTGAATTCCGCTGTACCGAATGTGGACCTTAATCTTACTTCCGGCCATACACTGCTTTCAAGGAAGACCAGGTCAACAAGTTCAGGAGTGATGGGAATTTTATTGCCGTTGTCTGTTCTTCGCACTTCGGCCCTGCCGTTATTGATAAAGTCTGAGAAGGTCTGGGTCTTATCATCAAACATTATATAAAATCCATTTATCAAATCCCTTCTCCTTGAGATTATAGGAGGATGGCTTATTAAATATCTGAAATAATTGTTATCCGCATCGAAGAAGTTTGGAGGTATTCCTATTCTGCTCTCTTCCGCTCTCAGGTTTTGTTCTCTTCCGTTGATATGGCCCTTATATTCTTTATAACCCAAAAATTCACCTTCTATTATTGCAGAATTGCAGGTTAAAGCCACTATTGGCGGGATAAATCGCATAAGCATATTGGGAATGGCTTCGGTTTCATTCCTGGAAAGTTCCACGTGAAGCTGCAATGAAGCGTTTGTAATGAGCCGTCTCAGTTCGCTTTCGCCAAGCTGGTCGCTTAGATGGATATTTATTAATTTAGGCATTATGCTTTCGGTGCTATGTTTTGCAAATGGATGCGCTCCAAGCCCAAGTATCTCCAGCCCGGAATTTTCTGCACCTTTAAGCAGTTTCTCAAATATGTATTTCATATCTCTTTCATTTTCAGAAAGCTTTATACTGGGTGGAACAGTCATCTCGAAGGTGCATCTTGAAATGCCTGTTGTTATTTCTACAGGATAGTCTCTTACCTCGAATTTTATCTTTGTAGGATATGCGTAGGTAGTTTCCCCATTTACTTTGAGCCTGTCGTTGTATAGATCAGCTTCTCTTAAATTTGATGCTATATTTTCGAGTAAGTTGGAGATATCTCCAATGCTTGGTATGTGGTTGTGGGATTCGTAGCTGAATAATACGCCTTCTATTTCAGGACCTATCTTCCTTTCAGTAGGATTGACAATTCCAAATCTGTTTTGAAAGATAGTCTCAAGGCTTTCCATTTATAACGTTGGTGGTTTTTATTAGACGTGGTCAGCATACAGCTGCATCTGGAGCTACTATACATTGCAGACTTCTGTAATAATAATTTTGGATTCAGATATAAATAAACGATTGGCTGCAAGAAAAACCTTGGTAAAACGTGACATCCTCTCCCAACTAAAGATTGGGAGCTTCCAGGGTAGCTATGATTGGTCGTCATGATGCCACCCGTGTAGTTCCCGCTTCCCTGGCAACCGCCTCCCTTGCAGAAGGTCTTACATCGTCTCCACAGGCTTGACTTCCCGAATGTCCTTCGGTAGCTCTATCGAGTATATTTATCGATGCGTTAATGTCCCTATCTCTTGACATACCACACTTCCCGCATAGGAATGTCCTCTG
>JAKBPE010000012.1 GCA_021829835.1 bacterium | reverse complement strand
ATCCGATTCTATTTTATCTGTTATTGCTATACTACCTAATGGTAGTGTTACGTTGTCTTTCATTTTCTCATCAAAAATGATGTGACAACACTACCTTTAAAGGTTTAATGTGGCGAAGTTAAGTTAACAACAAAATATTTGAAAAACTTGTAAATAGAAAATCATAAATCATAGTTCGATCTTTATCGAGTCCCCGTTTTTAGGAGCATATGCTTCGAAACCTTCCATTTCCAACCAGTCCTTGAGTGCTAATGTGCTGGTTTTGTCCCCATGCACACATACTACAGTCTCAGGATCAGATCTTTTTACATAGTCGTATATGTCTGCTTGGCCCGCATGCGCAGAGAGATCGTAGAATGAGAATGGAGTTTTTATGAATACCTTTCTGTTGTCTATATCAAGAGGATTATTGTCCAGAAGCTTTCTTCCGTTTGTTCCTTCTGCTTGATAGCCTGTCAGGAATATCATCGATTTGTCATTAAGCTTTGTTAGATAATTCAAGACGGGGCCACCTGTAAGCATACCGGATGTTGTTACGATTATGCTGCCTCCTGATATGGCCTCCTCCCTTTCAGCATCTTTTTTAAGTGTGGTTACCTTTGACACGGCGCCGCTGAGAAGTTCCGGATTATGCATGTATCCCTGGTGTTCAAGGGCTATTCTTGTTGCGGCTTTAGCCATTCCATCTAGATAGGTATAATTTGTAAGTTTATGCTTTTCAAGAATTGCAAGAACTTCCTGGCTGCGGCCTACGGCAAATACGGGTATTAATGCTATTCCATTATTTTCCACTACCTCTTTGATATTTTCTACGAACAGCTTTATCAGGTTATTTCGGTCAGGGTGCTCTTTTATAGCGTATGTTGATTCTATAACTAATACGTCGCTTTCAACTACTTCGGCTCCATTTTGCAGTAGCTGTGGCGCAAGTTTGAAGTCCCCAGTATATACAAGTTTTCTTCCATTCCTGTTATTTTCTATCTTGGTTATTGAGCTTCCGGAGATATGGCCTGCATTGTGTAGAGAGATGGTATAGTCGTGAAAGTCTATCTGGCTCCTGTAATTATAGGTAATAAATGAATTTAGAAAGGATCTTAATTCGGTTTTTTTGTATTTGGAAGGATTATGTTTCATTTTTTGTACTCTGATTGCGTCTTCTATTAATAACTCTGCGAGGGCTTTAGTAGGAGCGGTGCCGAATGAAGGAGGCATGCCGCTGTGGTATAATGTAGGAGAAAACCCACTGTGGTCTAGATGAGCATGACTAAGTACAAAGGCATCAACTCTGCCTGAAGACATAGGATATTCGACCTTTTCCTCTACTTTTATTCCATAATCAAGCAGAATGTTCTTGTTGCCTTCTATGAGGATTCCGGATCTGCCCACTTCCTGTCCGCCGCCTAAAATCTTTATGTTCAAAAAATCACTATGATTGAGATATTGTTTAGAAAAGTTTATAATGATAGATAAATAGATGTATTGAGAAGTCTTTTATTGTTTCCCGTTCTAGAAGGTATTGATCATATGCTGGATGATATAACATTTGTAGATCTTGCTGTGCTTCTCAAGATAACTCCGAATACTCCGATGGAAAAGTTGGGAGCAGCGCTAAATGCGACAATATTTGACGCTTCTAATATAGCAGGGACTTTAAAACAAAAGGACCTTATTAACTTTACTGCAAATTATCCTGGGCCTAATTTCATAATTATAACAGACACAGGCAAGGCATTAATCGCTGAAGCTGAAAGCAAAAGCAGTTTGCCTTTAGACCAGCTTGACCATTCCCTCTTAGCTCAGATGTCTGGTGGAAGGCGGCTTCTCACTGATTTGCAGAGCACACTTGGAATAAGGGCAAAGGATCTGGCAATAAGGCTCTATAAATTATATAGACAGAATTTGATAATTTACGAATTAAGAAACGGCAGTATTGAACTATTGCTTACAGAACAGGGTTTTCTGCAGGCTAAAGGTTCTGGAACTCAGAATGTGAAGGGACAGACCCCTCAGAACATATATCAGACAACTCAGCCGCAGCAAAAACCTGTTCAGATAAATGTGCAGACGCCCCAGCCACCGGAGATGAAAAAACAGGTACAGGAGGGCCCTCACCAAGAAGCTCAGGCGCAGGGATCTGAACCTAGAAAGACACCTCTGATTGAAAGGCCACCATACATTAATTCACAAAGCCATAAAGAAGATAATCAGAATGTAGAAATTCAGCATTCTGGCCATCCTGGTACAAATATAGAAACAGGAAAAGCATCCAATACGGAAGGAGGATCAAAGATGATTCCATATTTTATAATATTGATAATCATCCTTGTAGCCGCATTCGTATTATATTACGTTAATTTCCATTGAGGCAGTAGATTATAGGCGGTATTAATGTTATGGGATTATTTCAAAGCGAAGGAGATTTTAGATAAATATGGAATAAGAAGCATTGAGAGCAGATACGTAGAAAATGCTGATGATGCTGTAAAATTTTCTCAAAGCAAACCCATAGTATTGAAGCTTATATCAGAGAAGGAGCTACATAAATCAAAGGCAGGCTTGGTTAAGCTGGAACTTTCTAATGAGAAAGATATAAGGAGAGCTTATGAAGAACTTGCTTCTAAGGGAAAGAGCCTGAAGCCGTATAAGATAATAGCACAGAAGATGGCTGAAGAAGGAGGAATTGAATCGATAATAGGAGGCAGAGACGACCCACAATTCGGAAAGCTTATTCTGATAGGACTTGGAGGAGTATACGTTGAAGCGTTCAAGGACTTTGCACTTAGGGTATGCCCAATAAATGAGTATGATGCAGGAGAGATGCTTGAACAGCTCGTTTCCAGAAATGTGATAACATATAAGGGAGAATCAAGAAAGATGCTGGTCAAACTTCTTATGAGTGTTTCTAAGCTTTTGGTAGAGAATCCCCAGATAAAGGAGCTAGACCTAAATCCAGTCATATTGAGGGAGAAGAGCTACGATGTAGTAGACATTAGGGTGTTGGAATGAAAGAGCTGAAATATATTTTGAAGCCTAAAAGTGTAGTCATAGTTGGAGCATCTAGGACTCCGGGAAAGGTAGGCCACATAATACTGCAGAATTACATAAACGACGGTTATTCCGGAAATATATATTTGGTAAATAAGAATGAAGAAGAAATTTTGGGGATGAGATCCTACAGTAGAGTTACGGGTATCAAGGCAGGAAGTATAGATCTCGCAGTGATTGCTGTACCGGCAGAAGCAGTACCTGAAGTTCTTGAAGACTGCGGAAAGGCTGGAGTAAAAAGCGCAGTGGTTGTAAGCGGAGGCTTTGCAGAAATAGGAAAGCAGGAATTGCAGGATGAGATAGTTAAAATAGCAAAAAAGTACAAAATAGCCATGATTGGGCCTAACTGCCTAGGGGTTATGGATCCCAGGTCAAGAGTCAACACTCTCTTTTTGCCTTCGTACAAGCTTGCGAAGCCAGAGATAGGAGGAATAAGCTTTGTTGCCCAAAGCGGCGCCGTGGGCAGCACTGTTCTGGATCTGATGGCAGGCGAAGGCTTCGGAATCTCGAAGTTTATCTCTTATGGAAATGCCGCTGACATAGATGAAGTTGATATACTAGAATACCTTATGGAGGACGAAGAGACAAAAGTAATAGCCATGTATATAGAAGGAATAAAGAGAGGCCGGGACTTTATTGAGCTTGGCAAAAAAATAACCAAAAAGAAACCAGTCATAATACTTAAGGCTGGAAGAACAGCGGCAGGAGCTACAGCCGCACATTCACATACTGCTGCGCTTGCAGGAAGTTATGAGGCTCATGAAGCCGTTTTCAGGCAGTTTGGATTTACTATTGCAAATGATATAAGTGAGCTTCTCTATTATTCAAAGATTTTTGCTTCTGAAGCGGCACCTGTAGGAAGCAGGATAGGCATAATAACCAATGGAGGCGGAGCTGGAGTTCTTACTACAGATGCAATAGCTTCTTCCAGGCATATGTCCCTAGGAGAGCTCAGTGAGAAATCCAAGGCAGATCTTAGAAAAGTGATGCCTCCTCTTGTGAATATAACAAATCCGTTGGATCTAGCCGGTGACGCAGATGACAAGAGATACAGGGATGCGCTTACATCAATGGCTTCTGATCCGGGAATAGATATGATAATAGTAATAATCCTATTTCAGACTCCTGGTGCGGATTCTAGGCTTGCGGCAGAAGTAGTAGCCATGAAGGAAAAGACGTCTAAGCCCATGGTTGTTTTAAGCATAGGCTCTGAATACACAGAGATGCATAAGATGATGATGGAGAGATCCGGACTTCCGGTTTACGATTCGCCTAGGGCGGTGGCACTTTCACTTGAGGCACTTTATTCTTATTATCAGTATAAGAACCATTCAGGATAGAGAAGGCGTTTTTAGATATAGTATTATCAGAAACACTTGAAAATTAATAGCGGAAACATATTTATATCATGTCAAATATCATTAAGGGGTAGCCAGAAATAGGTATTCCGGGTTTTGAGTATGGAGATATTAATTAAAAGGCCTGTTGTGGAAAAGTTCAGGTTAGGATTGGACATAGACAATGTTACTGCAAATTCTTCGCAGCTACTCGTAGACATATTAAGAGAGAGGGGTTTCAAGAGTCTTGAAAGAGATCATATAACAAATAGGCCTTTCCACGAGTCTCCTAAATTTATGGAACTTGGAATAAGCAAGGAGACAGTATCAAAAATATTGGATAGTGTTTGGCGGGATAGATACAGCCACATCGAATTGATAGATAGGAGTATAGGAAAGGGAATAAAGGAGCTGCGTGCAAACCATGTAAGCATAGATGTAATAACTACAATGGGTGCGAGAGACCATTCGATAAGGCCGAATCTCGAAGTCTGGCTGCAAGGCAAGGGCGTAGTTTATGATACAGTAAGCTTCGTCGGCGGTAATTCTGAGAAGGCAGAGGCAAAACTACACACGATAGTAGATGATGAACAGGATCTTGCCAGACTTCTTTCAGTAAAAGGAAGGCCTGGAATAATATATGACGCCCCATGGAATAGAAAATTTGTTAATGATCTTGCAGAACTTCCAAACCCTCTGATTCACACTGTAAATAATTGGGAAGAACTTGTAAGTTTGGTACTGGATTTGAATAAGGCTTTTAGAAGCTAATTACGATATATAAGCATGAAACCTCTGGGGATCCTCTGCTGCGGAGAGCTAACAATTGATGAGATATCCGAAGCAACTTCAATATCTGGAGAAGGTTCATTAAAGCTAAATTCTACAGGTAGGTTTTTTGGAGGAAGAGGGGGAAATGCCGCAGTATACGCCAGCATATTCGGTGTTAGTGTAGGGATTATTGGAGCAATAGGCGATGATGCAGAGAGTAGGGAGTATGTGGAACATCTGCTTTCGAAAAAGGTTGATGTTGAAAATCTTTATTATAATAAAAAAGCCCATACGAACAAATGCTTTATTTTTAATGGAGAAGAAGGTTCCAAGATTTTCTTTTATGGGGGCGCTTTGTTAGAAGAAAGAGAATCCTATTTAGAGTATCTTAAAAAGGGAATATCAAAAATAGATCATGATTTTCTTTATTGCACCTCTCCTGATCCTGAAGTAAATTTCATTTTATTGAGAGACTCCAAAGCGAGGACAAAGTGTTTCGGGCCTTCCAGCAATATATATTCTTATTTAGAAAAAGATGCAGAAGCATGCCTAAGTAATTCGGATATTTTATTCCTGAATGGAGATGAAGGTAAGTTTCTGGAAAGGCTTCTTGGAAAAAAGATGGAGGATATAGTAGAAGAGTTTAACCTGAAATTTATTGTCAAGACATTGGGAAGCCTTGGCAGTCAAATAATTTTCAAAGATTCGTTATTAAAAATATCGCCATGTAAAGCAACAAAGGTTGTTGATAGTAGTGGTGCCGGAGACGCCTTTGCAGGATCATTTATGGCCAATTTTTATAAGACAGGAGATCCGTCTTATTCGGGTAGGATGGCTTCTGCCGCAGCTTCTTTCGTTGTAGAACAGGCAGGTTGCCAGAGCAGGATACCTACAAGGGAGGAAGTTTCCGGCAGGGCAAGTGGATGATTATTTGATGGGTAGAAATAAATTAAGTTATGAAAAGCGAAGGGAAAGCGCTGCAAATCCTGCTTCTAAAAAGTTATTTTCCATAATGTCAGAAAAGAGGACGAATCTGGCACTCAGTTGCGATGTTACAGATTCTGAAGAGCTACTCCGTCTTGCTGAGCTTTTAGGACCTGAGATTGCAGTCCTAAAGACGCATGCGGACATAGTTGAAGGTTTTACATGCGAGATTGGGCATAAGCTGATGGATATCTCGAAAAGACATAACTTCCTTATTTTCGAAGACAGGAAATTTGCAGATATAGGACATACTGCAATGATGCAGTATGCGCAAGGTAGCCTCAAGATATCAGGCTGGGCCAACCTTGTCAGCATGAATCTGCTTCCAGGGCCTGGGCAGATTGAAGGAATTGGAAGTATAATCCGCAAAGCTAATGATGGAAATCCAAGAGGAATATTGGTACTTGCGCAGATGTCTTCCGAAAAGAATCTTGCTAACGAAGAATACACTAAAAAGGCGGTGGAGTTTGGGCATATTAACTCAGACGTAGTTTCAGGGTACATAGGGAATGGGAGCAATCCTTCGGATTTGAATAGGCTTTCTGAAATGTCTTTGCCTGGGGATGTGATAATGACTCCGGGCATTAAGATGGGTGATAAAGGAGATGCGATGGGGCAGAATTACAACATTCCGGAAAGAGCAGTATTGGCTGGATCTGACTGCATTATAGTAGGGCGTGGCATTTATGAAGCGGATGATCCTCTGCTTGCTGCTGTTTCTTATAGAAAAGCAGGATGGAATGCTTATCTTGAAAGGATTGATAGTGGATAAAATGGTTAATTTTTCAGTGAATGTTGAAGAGCATATAAAGAAAGAGATAATCAAGGAGATGTATGATACAGGACAGATACTTACATGGTATAGAGACAGACCTGAAGGATGGAGACTTGCTAGCGGACTCTGGAGTCCATTATACATAAATGAACGGTCCATGCCTTCCAATCCTAGAACTTTCCAGAAAGCTGTTGAAGCGCTTGGCTCAATGCTTATTGGCCTTGGGTATAGACCTTACGGAAAGGATAAGGTAGTAGGATTGGCTATGGCAGGAGTGCCTTTTGCAAGCGCGCTTTCGGCAGTATTCGGCTTCCCTGCGTTATATACAAGAAAACTTCCTGAAGAAGTTAAGACAGGAGATGATGTTGAAAGGTATATCAAGAGCCACGGCCAGCATGCGCTTGTAGAAGGTGAACTTAATCACGGGGATAGACTTGTTATGATAGATGATTTAGTCACTAGATTTGATAGTAAACTTCTTGCAATGGGACAGATTAATGGGGAACTTCTAAGAAGGAATATTTCTGGCACTTCAATGAAAGATATAGTAGTTCTCATTGACAGGGAACAGGGAGGAGCGGAGAAGGCGGAAGCTTGTGGATATGGTCTGCATTCAGTTATACGTTTTAAATCTGAGGGATTAGGTCTTCTTAAGAATTCGATATCCGATATAGAGTATTCAGTCATCGCGGAATATCTCTCAGATGGCAGCAAATTCCAAAATAAAGGGATTCAGGATAGATTGAGAGAAGCCGCTATGAAGAAAGAAATAAAATACCCATAATACGGTTTATTGCTGTCTCCTTTTTTTCTTCAGATGCCAGAAGATCAAATAACAGGGACGGGTTTACATTCAGATTATATTTGTTCTCCGATAGTTTTTTTAGAAAGAGCCCTACGCCATAGTCACGTATAGATACATTTTCAAGCATGCCATTTCTCAGCTCTTCAGTTTCTTTTGACTCGTAAGATTCTATCCCGGATTTTGTTATCTCGATTATGGCGTTTTCAGAATGCGAATCTAAGATTCCTTTTAAGCCTAGGTCTATGTTTTTGAAACCTTCTTTGAGTTTTCCTTCTAAAACTACCCGTATTATAGGTTTTTCTTTGCTTCGTGTGGGTATTTTTAATATCTGCTCTTCAACCCTGCTTTTTATTTCTGACGGAGTAAGGTCAGCTACATCTATCTTTAACATGACAAATTTCCTAGAATTTATTTTTCTGAAGAAGTATGTGTTTGTTTCTGTATTGTATATAAAGAATCCTTTTTCTTCCTGCTCTCCCTCTTTTAATTGGGTAAGTACAGTACTGCCTGGTATCAAAAACATCTTTCCGTGGCACTTTGATTCAATCTTGCTGTGTATGTGCCCATCTACATAAAGATCGAAGCCTTTGGGAAGCTCCTCAAGCTTAATTATATTCTCTCCGAATGGAAGGAATTCGTATACAGATTGATGGAAGAGGAAGAGATTGAATGCGCCTGCGGTAGGCTGTGGTTTTATCTGATTTATTGTTTCTTTGAATCTCTCTTCGGAGACTCCGCCTATGCCAAATACGGAGACCCTCTCTCCTTCTTTTTCTACTGTTACTCTGGCCTGATTGGCGTTTACAAGATACCCTGCCAGGTTCAGCAGATCTATAGAGTCAGTTTCATCGGCAGTCCTTCGTTCATGTGTTCCCGGTATTGCAATTATAGGTACTTCAGTATAACAGTTTCCACGGCCTTCAAAACCAACTACTCTTGCAGTGAATTTCTGTGATGAGATTTTTTTGAATAGACTTACAGCTTCTACTATCACTTCAGGCTTTGGATGCCGGTAGTCAAAGATGTCACCGGCTATTACTATGACATCGGCTTCCCTGCTTGCTATTTCCATTGCTTCGGATGCCTGTCTGAAAGCATCTTCCCTGAAGCGTTCATATCCTATATGAAAGTCTGAAAGTATTGCTATGTTCAAATGAAGACCTTTGGAGAGTGGCCCCTTTCATCAATTAGATGATGAAATATATAAGGAGATTGCCGAAAAGCACAGATATTACTATGCCTATAAGTGCAAAGAATGCGAGAGGTATTCCGCTGGTATACACAGGTATTTTCTTCTTTATGGCTTTTGTTTCATTAAGCATTTTGGAGGTCACAAGCCTTCCGAAGTGCTTTGATTTTGATGAGAAATATTTAAGCTCTGCATTTGACATGAGGTTTGTAGCTATCATGTCTTCTTTTGATAAATCTTTTGGATACATATAAGAGACCATTTGCATGTTGATCTCCTTTTCAAATATTACAGCAAGTGAAGAAGCTGCACCCATAGTAAGGATTATGATTGCAGTAAATGCCTTAAATCCTGCAAGATAAGTAATCAGCATCAGGAGGATAAGATATGATATGAAAAGTCCAGTTCCGTGGTATATCTTCCTTCTTTTAAGAGAGGCTGCCTTAAGCCCTCCTTTCATTAATGATTTTGCCAGATAGTATACAGTTGTCAGGATTATTGCAGAATATCCGGTAGATATTAGCACAGAGAGTATAAATGGCAGGTTGAATTGGGGAAGCGAGGAAAGCATAGGATTGGGCTGTATTGGAAGAAGCATGCTTATAGTTGCAAATTCCATAAAGTCTCCTGCACCCATTATGCCTTTCTTGTAGATGAGGTAGCCTAGAGCTATTATTAAAAATGAGATTGCAAGGCTTATCTCTATTGTCTTTAGCCCGTATGTGAATGTTATAGCCAAGCCCAAAATGAAGACACCGTATACAAAAATGTCTGGTACATTTCTTTTGTTGAGTAGGTCATACGCGGCATATGCTACACCTACTATAAGCAGTAACGCTAGCCTATATGTAAACGGAATCATCTGATCAGGTCTGAATACTTATAGTAAATATTTATAGATATCTTTGTGTTCCTTCAAATACGTCCCTTTAAATAAGCAGGGAAGCATATAGGAAATTAGGAAATTATTCCATTATACAGAATATTTAAAATATATGAGAGGATTTTTAGATTTTTATATGATATTCTGTTTTGATTAGATGGAAAAACAGACATATGCTTACAAAAGTGGTCACGGAAATTCTGCACTCACTATATTTCTTGGGATTATAGTATCATCGATATTCTTTTTTTCGGATTATTATATTACTTCTAGCTTAATAGGCGGAGCTGCGCTTTTCGTTGTGGTTTTTGTCATATACTTTTTGCTTAGTGTCAAAGTGTTGAAGGAGTGGGATAGGGCTCCAATACTGACTTTAGGAAAATACAAAGGCACTTATGGTCCAGGACTATTCTTTATAATTCCGATAATACAAAAAATGCCATATAAATTCGACCTTAGAACCTTTTCTACTACATTCTCAGCGGAGAAGACCCTGACTCAGGACAATGTAGGAGTAGATGTTGAGGCCATAATGTTTGCAAAAATAGAGAATCCGGAGAATACTGTACTTCAAGTAAATGATGTGTACCAATCGGTTTCGCTTGCGGCGCAGACTGCGCTTAGGGATGTTATAGGAAAGGTTAGCCTGAGTCAGATGATTGTTGGAAGAAGCGAGATAGCAGACAGTGTCAAGACGCTTATAGACCAGCGTGTCACACCGTGGGGAATGAATGTCATATCAGTTGAGATAAGGGATGTGAAGATACCTGATGAACTGCAGGACGCTATGGCAAAGGTAGCCATAGCTTCAAGAGAACGTGATGCAAGAGTTATACTCGCGGAGTCGGAAAAACTTGCTGCTACCAATATGGTTGCTGCGGCTCAGACCTATCAATCCAATGTTTATGCTATGCAGCTGCGTGCACTGAATATGCTTTATGAAATAGGGATAAGCGGTAAAAATCATCTGATATTCATACCGACTGAATCGAGAGGGCTTGGAATACCTACACCTATCGGCGTGCTAGGAATAGAGAAGATGGTAGGTATAGGGAATGAGAAAGATTCCCTGTCAAAGAATACTGCTGGTGTTTCTTCTTCAGCGAAATCTGGCCAGGATACTAAACATCGTTCCCCTGCTTCTATGAAGAAGGATGCAAGCCTAACAGAAACAGTTCCGAAGGGGCAGGATGGAAATGTAACTGCTTCAGGAGGCGTCAGAGTTGTGCCTGACAGCAATGAAGATACAGGAAAGGATACGTTTAAGATATGAGAAATTTGATGGTGATTTGAATGGAATACGAAGCCGTAGGAAGCTCGATGCAAATGCTGAATATTAAGCTGGCATCTGGAGAAAAGATATATGTAGATGGAGGTAAACTCGCGAGTAAGAGTGATAATGTAAGGTTAGAGGCTAAACTCGGAGGGGGCACAGGCTTCTTAAAAGGAGTAAGCATGATGTTTGCCGGATCTACCGCGTTCTTGCTCGAATGTAGTACAGATACAGATGGAATGGTATCGCTAGCGGGTTCTATTCCTGGAAAGATAAAGGTTGTGGAACTTAAAGATGGAGAATCACTTTTAGTGGAGCATATGGCATTTCTTGCTACAAATGACCCTTCTAAGATAGATGTTAAAGGTTCGTGGAAAGGCTTCTTTTCAGGCACAGGAGTATTTCTAGAGAAGTTTACAGGACCTTGCACTATATTTCTGCATGTCTGCGGTGATATAGTAGAGTATAATCTTGCAGATGGCTCTGCTGTGGAGATTGATCCGGGACATATAGCTGCTTTCGGAGGAGACATGAGAATAGATTTCAGTACTGTAGGAGGTTTAAAAACCGAATTGGTCGGAGGAGAAGGACTTTGGATGGGTAAGATAACAGGCCCAGGCAATGTGATACTACACAGTGTTTCTAGAACAAAGCTTAGGCAGAGCATAGCTCCAAATTCAGGTAATAATAATTCAGGAGGAGGCGGAGCTCTTGCAGGAGGTTTGGCTGGAGCCGCTGCAGGTGGCTTGATTGGAGCGCTTGGCGAAGGAGGAAAGAAAGGAGGATTTGGAGGATTTAAGCTTTAGATTGCTCAGAGTCTGTGGCAATCTATGGCCACAGATTCTACTTTTTCTTTTACATGTTGAGACAATTGACAGAGAGTTTGTAAACTTACCGCAGTAGTGGGAATTTTGGTGCATGGACAACGCATTACGTTACTCTGGAAAGATGGGCTCAGCTGTACTTGGATAATATTGAAGTGTTGAAGTGATTGCTAACATACGAAGTTGTAGAAAAGATTTAAATATTAATCTCTTTAGATATAAGATTAGCGTGTAAAAATGCAGATGGCAACAATGCTGGGAATGTCCAAGTTTACCTATTTGCCAGTTATAGCCATAGCAACAATAAATAATACATGCAATCCTCATTCTTCTGCTGCTTGCATCGAATAAATTTCCTCGGGTGTTTTTTGAATGCAAGTGGCTAAAACAATAGTTAGAACTGTTTCCGTATCCCGTCAGGATAGCGAACTTAGGGAGAAAGAATCGTTAATACTTTATGAGATAGGGCTCCAGGACATACCTACAGCAACGAGCTTTGTTGAGTATCTTGCTGATATTTATGGATGTTCGCAGAGCGGCATATGGTATACACTTAAAAAACTTAAGGAGAAGGGATACGTTGATTTTACTGAAAGAGGGCGGGGGGAGGAATACAAACCCCTCTCATTGACCATGCGTGGGAGGGAATTTATCAGGAAGAATGTCAGTGAGCCTTATTTTAGGGCTCCTGACATTCGCCGAATGACAATAAAACAGTAAGATACGAGCACACTCTTATCTAAGATTTCCAGTCTTTGTCTATTTTTGAAAGCACTCTGTCAAGTTTTAGCTTTAGCTCCTCTTTGGTTCCTGAATTGTCTATTACGTAGTCAGCCTGTTTCATTATTACCAGCACACCATGTTTCTCTTCTTTTTTGTCAGGCAGGAAGCCCCGTTTTTCACGCGTCTCGAGCCATTTGAAATCATCTATGGTTTTAGGGTCTTCTGGCTTCGCGCGTCTCTTGAGCCGATTGAATCTGGTCTCGAATGGAGAGCGGACGGCGATTATGTCTACCTTGTCAACCTTCTTTTTGATATAATCCAGTTCATATGTGCTCCTTAGGCCCATCAAGACTATGTGTTTCATGCTCTTCTTGATTTTCTTGACTGCATATTTTGAATAGATGTCTTTTCCATGTTTTTCTCTGAGTCTTGCTGTGAATTCCCTTGTTGCTTTCGGGTCATTTAAAGGTATCTTTGCTTTTTTAAGCAGTTCCCTCCATATGTCTCCATATTCTATGACGTCAAATTTTTCTCCCCTGAGCATTTCCGCTATTGTGCTTTTCCCGGATCCGGGAAGGCCGACTACTATCAATATCATTTGATCACGCAATAATTCATTCCGGGCCTTATCTTACAGTGCTCCCCTCTTTCAGTTCTTTGTCCGGAGTTAGCAGTGCTATTCCGTTTTCGTCTTCTGCTGCCAACACCATCCCATTTGACTCTACTCCCGCTATTACCTTGGGCTCCAGGTTTGTTATGCATATCACTTCCTTGTTCAGAAGCTCTTCTTTGGAGTAGTATGACTTTATTCCTGCAAGAATTATACGCATGCCGATTTCGGGGCCTAAATCGACAAGGAACTTGTATATGGGCTTGCGGGCCTTCTCGACATCCTCAACCATGAGAATTCTTCCAACTCTGAATTCAAGCTTCATGAAGTCTTCAATTCCTGCCATTATTAGAATATTGAGTAGAACTATTTATAAATGGATTTATTTCAGACGGATATGCAGTGGGTGGTTAAAACTCTCTACTGTTTCTTGTTTTTATAGGATACAGATTACTTTTTCATTGTTGTCTGCCTCTCCTGCTAGGTTGGTTTTGCGGTTGTAGAAACAGCAGGTTGGTTTTTGGTAGAGGGTAGAGACTGTTGAAGCACTCCCGGAGGAGCTTGGGGCTGTGAGACTATCAGTTCTCCTGGTCTGTAGATTCTGTTCTCAAGAAGCAGGTTGTAGACACGGCCAGTATAAAGATCCATTATTATATGGCGCTTCTGATTGCCGAAAAGGTCTACCTCGGCTAGAACTCCGGTTCCAACGGCATTGTGCATTACGCCTATTGCTTCTGCCAGAGCCTTGTCAGAATTTTGGAGGCCTATGACTCTCATTTCAATATTTGGATTTGCCATCTGTTTTTTTGCCTTGGATATCTCCTTTGTAAGATTTTCAGTGCCGCCTGATAGCCTAGCCGCTAATACAGTTCTGGAATTCACATCGTAGAAAGAGACAAACAGATCTGAGATTATGTCTTTTGCTATTATGTACCTGCAGTCAGGGCTCCATTGCACGTATATGGATTTCCCAGTTTCTAGTAAGCTTGAGAATTCTAAATATCTGAGTATGGACGTATTCCATCGCTCGCCAGTCTTGAGCCAGAGCTGCTTTGTTCCGAATTCCGGTGAGCCTGCCTTTCTCAGATATGTTTTCCAGAAATCCATATGTTTTTCAAGAGTCGCAAATATTTATATATATTGTCAGGCAAAGTATATTTTACCCTTATTCCGGTTTTTGCATGAAATTGACCATATTAGATGATTCGCCAGGCATGTTGAGATTTAGGATAGATGAGACCAGCGTTAATTTTGTAAATGCAATAAGAAGGATAGCAACTAACAGCATAAAATCAATTGCAATAGACTCCGTAACATTCTATGAAAATTCTAGTGCAATATTTGACGAATATATAGCCCACAGGATAGGTCTTGTTCCCATACTTACGCCTGAAGGCTTTGACGATAAAGATGAGGTAATTTTCAAGCTTGAGGCCGAAGGACCCGCTACAATCTATTCTGAGAAGCTTGAAAGCAATGATAAATCAGTCAAAGTTGCAAATGAAAAGATACCCATAATCAAGCTTGCAGAAGGCCAGAAATTAAGGCTGGAAGGCAAGGCAGTGATGGGTTCGGCCTCTTCTAGCGCAAAGTTTCAGCCTGGCCTTGTAACATACAAACAGCTAACCGATAATTCCTTTGAATTTTATGTTGAATCTTTCGGACAGATGCCTGCTCGGGAGATAATAGAGAAGACGCTAAGTATAATAACCAACAATATCAAAGAGGTACACAAAGAACTTAAATGAAGACGCGGGGGTGGCAGAGCCTGGTCAAATGCGCTGGCTTGAGGGGTCAGTAGCTTTAGTGCTTGCGCGAGTTCGAATCTCGTCCCCCGCATAGAAAATAGATATTTATTTCAGATGAGAACATGGAGAAGAACAGCATAAAGAAATTGATAGAGAATCTTGAAAAAGTAGACAAAAAGGCGAAGAATGCCAAGCTTGCGTTGAAGGTAAAAAAGATAGCCAGCCTTCCCAGAAGGAGACGGATCTCGATAAATCTAGAGAAGCTTAATGAGCTTGCAAAACCAGGCGAAAACATAATCGTTCCTGGAAAGATTTTGGGCACCGGAAGCGTAGATAAGGCATTTGGTATAGCGGCCATAGAAATGTCCGGAAGCTCTGAGAAAAAGCTTCAGGAAGCAGGATGCACGCTCATAAGCATAGAGGAAATGCTTAAGAAGGAGAATGCAAGGCTTTTAGTATAAGGTGAAGAAATGAAATACTTGATAGATGGAGATGAGGCAATACTTGGAAGAGTAGGTAGCAGAGTAGCCAAGCTCCTAATAGAGGGTAATGAAGTGGCCCTGATAAATGCGGAAAAGATAAGGATAACAGGACATATACCTGACCTTGCCGCTAAATATAAGAGATTGATAGAGTTGAAGGACAGGGCAAATCCCGAACATTCCCCATTTTACTCGAGAAGGCCTGATCTGTTTGTAAAGAGAAGCATAAGAGGAATGTTGCCATACAAGCAGCCTAAAGGAAAGGCCGCATATAAACTCCTTAAAGTCTATATGGGAGATGCGAAAGATATAAAAGAGGCAAAAGCATATACTATAAAGGATGTCAAAGCCAAGAAGGCTGGAGACGCTTTTGAGAACTCAGTCTCAGTTCTTGAGCTTGTTGAAAAATTAGGATATAAGAAATGATGGATATGGCAGAGCAAACGCAAAGCAAGAAAGGAACTGCGGATTTGGAAAAGGAGATAAGTGAGTTTAACGAGAGCTATTCTAAGTCTTCAAAGAAGACAAAGCCGGCGCAGAAGAAAACAGCTACTGCAACTGCACTACAGAAAAAAACACGGAGAAAGTCCAAGAAAGACACCATAGTCGCAAGAGGAAAGAGGAAGAGGGCAATTGCAAGGGCAAGCATGAGCAGTGGAAGCGGCAGGATTACAGTCAATGGAGTGAGTGCTGAACTCATAAAACCAAAGGAAATAAGAGACCTTATACTTGAGCCTATAATCATATCAAAGAAAGTAAGCAACCTTATGAAGAATTATGATGTAAAGATTAATGTTTATGGAGGAGGAATAATGGGCCAGGCACAGGCTTCAAGAACCGCTCTTGCGAATGCGATAGTCGAGACAACCCATGATGACGGATTAAGCAAGGCTTATATGATATACGACAGAAGCATACTTGTAGAAGACCATAGAAGAGTAGAACCTAAGAAGTTTGGAGGACCTAAGGCCCGTGCAAGAAACCAGACTTCGTACAGATGATGTGATAAAATGATGATACCGGTAAGATGTTTCTCATGTGGACAGGTAATAGCTGACAAATGGGAGGAATACGACAGAAAAGTGAACAAGGAGAAGGAGGAACCTAAAAAGGTCATCGCAGACCTTGGCATAAAGAGGTATTGCTGCAGCAGGATGCTCATAGGAAACATCGAGCTTATTGATGAGATAATAAACTACGGAAGGAAATGATGCTTTAGATATCTGTCTGAGTATGATTCAGACAGGATAGAAAAGCAGACAGCAAAGTATATATAAGGATAAAGACAAATGTTTTAAGCGCGGGGTCGTCTGCTAGTCTGGTCAGGCTCTGTGCTTAGGGAGCACATGACCCGAGTTCAAATGGCATTTGCCTGAAAGTCTCGGCGACCCCGAATTAAGGAATGGTTTTATGGCAACACAAGAAGAACAGAATTCGTTAATAGATCAATCAACATATCTTGATGTAGGAATACATATCGGTACAAAGGTAAAGACGCCTGGAATGAAGAGATTTATATATAAAGTCAGGGAAGACAGCCTCTATCTTCTTGACCTTAATACAATAGACAATAGAATAAGGATAGCTGCAAAGATGCTTGCAAGATATGAACCAAAAGACATAGTGGTAACCGCATCAAGAATATACTCCGTATCTGCAGCTACAAAATTTGCAGAGATAGTAGGGGCAAAGCTGATGGCCGGCAGAGTGATGCCTGGAGTTTTTACAAATCCCAATAGAAGCGACTTTTCCGAGCCTGAAATACTCCTGATAAGCGATAATAGAAACGAAAGGCAGGCCGTCAAGGAAGCGAACAAGACAAACATACCAGTCATAGCTTTGTGCGACACGGATAACTGGATGAAGTTTGTAGATCTGGTTATACCATGCAATAACAAGGGAAGAAGGTCGCTTGCGCTTATCTACTATCTCCTTTCAAGGGAATTCATGAAAGAGAAAGGATTAATAAAGACCAACGAAGAATTCCAATATAAGATCTCTGACTTCGAAGCAAAAGTAGAGATGAAGGCAAAATAGAATGTCGTTGATTGAAGGTACTAAGAGGAAGCGCCTGCAGGTCGCAGTCGACTTTATGTCTTCTTATGGAGTTGCAATATTGATAATGGCAATAGCAATAAGCATAGCCTATATACTCAGTTCTGGAATAACGAATGCCTTTGCTCCCGAATGTACTCCTTCTCCTGGGTTTTCATGCGGATACTTCAGCATGGCTAATAATGGCTCTTTGATAATACAGATATCGCAGGCTACAGGATCAGCGATAACAGTTAACGGCATTGCGTGTTCTACACTTCAGGGGCTTAATGGCTTACCTAAGTATGGAAACAGGTATGTAAATTCAAATTCCATATATTATCCAGATGGTTTCTCCCCTTCTGCGAACATACCGAGTGGGGGAAGCTTTACTTTCTTCCTTTATTGTTATGGGCCTAAGGGAATCTCGAGATTTTCCAAAGCGGGAAGCACGTTTGTAGGGTATATCTGGATGAATTACACATTATACAATACAAAGATAAATGCAACACAGCAGATTGCCAGCATACAACTACAGACAACCGGCTGAAACCGTCAGACTCTCAGAGAGTGGTTTTACCCTTCAGTATATAAATTTTTCCTCTGTTAATATAGCGACAGAATGGTGTATTTATGGCTACGAATCATGACAGACCTTTCGATCTTCTTAACAAATCGATAGGACAGCAGGTACTTATAAGACTAAAGAACGGGACAGACTTGAGGGGAAAGGTTCAGTCTTTTGATGTTCATATGAACATTGTTCTTGAAAATTGTGAAGAACTCGATGAAAGCGGAAGTGTGAGAGCGAAACTCGGAGTTATACTTCTTAGGGGAGGAAACATACTATTCCTATCTCCGGCATGAAAAGGTATTTCTGTCTTTGTGGTTAATACTACTTACAGATGGGCTTGTAGCGCAACGGCAGCGCGCCTGCATGGCATGCAGGAGGTTGCGGGTTCAAAATAACTTCCCATATTGAGAAGTTTATGGAATTCCCGCCAAGTCCATCTATTTGTCTCTTCTTTTGCGCGTATAGATTATTCTTGTGAATTTTTCGTGTATCTCGGGTTTTCCTGCATACCATTCTTTTTTATTGAAACTTGGAAAGAGAGTGTCTCCTTTGTAGCTGCCTTTTACATATGACAGGTACATTTTGTCTGCGATGCCTATAGCCTGGGCAAATATCTCTCCTCCGCCTATTATGAATATTTCTTCGCCATTGGTCTTTCTTGCGGCCTTTAGAGCCATATCTAGACTTTTATATATTTCAATGCCTGGTCTTTTTTTGAGGCTACGGCTTATCACTATATTTCTGCGGTTTTTCAATACTCCCGTATCAAGGAAGGTCTTCTTTCCCATTATTATGGTATGCCCCAGTGTAAGTTTCTTGAATAATTCAGTTTCTTCCGGAATGTTCCATGGGAGCTTTCCGTCTTTTCCTATCACCAGGTCTTTTGAAACTGCAGCTACCAGCGATATCATTAGACCATCGATGAACCTAGCCATGCCAGATATTCTGAGCTTGACCTCCCCATGTTGAAAGAGATTATCTCGGGAAGCTCATACTTGTGTATTTCCTTTAACTCCTTTTCTATTTTTTTGTAGTTGGCTCTTTTTGTCTTTATAATGCATAGCCATTCTTTTGAGGCATGCTGCTTTCCTTTCCATGAATAATAGCTTTTCACAGGGCCTGCTACCTTTGTACATCCCGCAAGCCGTTTTTTCATGATAAGCGTGGCCATTCTCTCGGCTTCACTTTTGCTATCAACAGAGGTCATTATAATGATAAAGCCTTTCATGGTATCTAGTTATTTATTGCTTTAATTCCTATATTTGTTGCGGTAAGATGATAGTTTTAGGAATGGAGAGCAGCGCACATACCTTCGGCGTGGGCATAGTTGATGATGGAGAGATGCTTGCGAATGAAAAAGCCATGTATAAGATAGGTACTACAGGAATGATACCTGGAGAGGTAGCTAGATTCCATGCGGAAAACGCTGCGGATGTATTAGGCAACGCTCTGAAAAAGGCGGGAATAACCCCAAAGGAGATAGAAGGAGTAGGGTATACGATGGGGCCCGGGCTTGGGCCATGTCTTGAGGTTGCAGAGCTCTCCGCGAAGACAATAGCAAAGAAGCTGGAAATACCCATAGTTCCAGTAAACCATTGTGCTGCACATGCAGAGATAGCTAGGCATTTCGGAAAGCTTTCCGATCCGATAATGCTCTATGTAAGCGGAGGCAACTCACAGATTCTTGCACTTGAAGAGAAGCCGCATCTGCATTACTCTGTGCTGGGGGAGACTTTTGATATAGGAGTAGGGAATATGCTTGACTCTTTTGCTAGGAAGCTCAAGCTAAAGCCAGCTTGGGGATCAAGCGTAGAGAAACATTCACAGGGAGGAAGGTACATTGAACTGCCGTATACAGTAAAGGGTATGGATTTCTCATTTACGGGTCTCGCAACAAGAGCCACTGAGCTTATCGGAAAGGAGAAGGTCTCAGACCTCTGTTTTTCAATACAGGAGACTGCTTTTTCAGCATTATGCGAGGCTACTGAGAGGGCAATGCTTCTTAAAAATAAGAGAGAGATAGGAATCTGCGGGGGTGTTGCTCAGAATAGAAAGTTAAAGAAGATGCTCAAAGCGATGGGGGAGGAGCATAATGCAAGGCTTGGATTTGCCCCAGATGAATTCAATGCTGATAACGGAGGCATGGTAGCATATCTTGCAGAGCGCATGATTAGATCCGGAATTAGGAGCAGGCTTGAGGATTGCGGGATCAGGCAGAGATACAGAGTCGATACGGCTAGATTGGGATGATGTATGGAAAAGCCTAGAATCATAGGGATTGGCGCAGAAGCGAGGCTTTACCTCATGAATTTGTTTGGAGCGGATATAATAATCAAGGAAAGACTGCCTAAAAAATATAGGGCCAAGGCATTGGATCTCAGAATTAGGAAGGAGCGTACAAAAAATGAGGCAAGAATAATGTTCAGGCTTTCCAAGGCAGGAATAAGATGCCCCAGGATAGTGGCCCTTGGGCGGTATTCCATATATATGGAGAGATTGGAAGGAGTACTTTTGAAGGACAAAGAAATAAGCAGCAGGGAAATATCTGATGCCGGGCAGATACTTGGAAGGATGCATTCCTTAGATATAATACACGGAGATTTTACCCCTGCTAACCTTATCTTGGACAACTCAGGAAAGGTCTATGTGATAGATTTTGGACTGTCTGCAATGGCAAAAAGCGAAGAGGAGAAGGCAGTAGACCTTCTTCTTATGAAGAGATACCTGAAAAAAAATCTTTACAGTTTGTTTGAAGATGCTTATTCGAAAACCTACAATGATTCTGGGAAAATCCTAAGAAGGCTTGAAGAAGTCGAGAAAAGAGGGAGATATCAAATAAGGACTCTTGCGTGAGAATTTTACCGAAGTCCGACATGCTTAATTCCTCCTCCTAGCATCTGACACCGCAACAAGTCAGATATGTTGCGGTGTATATATTTCAGGTGCAAATATGAACATAGCAATAGACCTTGGGAAAAGGATGAGTTACGTTGTCATCGAAGATGATGACAAAGTCGTAAAAGAAGGGTATGTGGAGACTAATAAAGAAAGTTTTCAGGAATTCTTCGGAAATGTCAATAAACCGAAGATAATAGTCGAAGCAAGTAGTACCTTAAACTGGATTGCGAATATGTTTGATGGTTATGATATAATGGTTGCGCATCCTGCAAAGGTGAGATTGATTGCACAATCTGTGAAAAAGACAGATAAGATTGATGCACATACTGTAATGGATCTCTACAAGAAAGACTATCTTCCTAAATCTCATTTACCCTCAAAGGAAGTGAGAGAGGCAAGAGATCTGTGCAGAGATAGATCTCTTATTGTAAGACAGAGAGTAGCTATGATCAACAAGATAAAATATCATGCATTCTGTATTGGGATTAAAGTTAAATGTCTTGGTAAGAAGACGATGAATGCCTTGGCAAAAGAACCCAAACTAGAATTGCTTATAAAACAATTGGAAAACACAGAGGGAATAATCAAAACATACAATGAAAGAATCGAAGAGATTGTGAAAAATGGAGATTCCAGAATTAGCCATTACGCAAGACTCATAGATACAATTCCTGGATTTGGATCTCATAGTTCATTCATAATTGCAGCAGAAATAGACGATATAAATAGATTTCCAGACGAGTTTAGGTTGTTTTCATATGCAGGAGTAGTTCCAAGAATTTACCAATCAGGAGACAAGGAATGGAAAGGCCACATAACTAAAAGTAATACATTCCTTAAGACGACACTTTTGCAATGCGCAAACATCCATGTAATGCGAGGTAAGAATTCAGTAGTAACATATTGGTATGATAATAACAAATATCGCATAGGAAAGAAGAAGGCAAAGATTGCTGCAGTGAAGAGACTATTACGAATCATATATTGGATGCTCAAGAGGGATGAAGAATACCATGACCGATGAAAGAGGTAGAGGGGTGACGGTTAAACTTAACTTGTCACATCGATGGCGCCGCGAAGTATACCAGATCCCTCTGCACAATACGAAAGTCAGTGTACCACAATGGATGGTGAATAGTAGTTTGATTGGTAATAAAAAGTAATATAGATTTAAATAAACATATGGTGATAAATGATTAATCCATAACATAATTCTGACTATGCGGCTCTTGCCGTTAGGTCGGAGGAATTAACATAGTAGTTAGGTTGTGAAGTTTTGAGGCTGTGAGTATCCGGAAGACCAGTCAGTTATATATTGCACATTTATGGAATTGCCATTGTTGTTGATTCCGCTGTAATCGTTGGCGTTGCCGTTGAGCGACCACCAGCCTGCAAGATTTTGAAGCGCTATCGGTGCGCCGCCTATTCCTTCATCGTAAAGTTGCATTATGTCTGACTGTGGAAGCGATGTGTTGTAAAGCTGTAGATTTGCAATTGTGCCGTTATATTGATAGATAAGTATTGGACTGTTAGGAACGTTATAACCTCCAATAAAGATCCCTTTGTCATAGTAGGAACTGCTTATAGCGTAATTAGTTGTTGCAATCTTAACTCCATCCATGTATAAGGTAAGTGTATTGCCGTCGTAAGTTGTAGCTACATAATACCATTTGTTGTTGAAATTTGAAGAGGAGTAGATAGGCGCAGATGCTGAAACTACATTGCCTGCAATATTAAGTGATGATGATAGTTGTGAAGTAATAAGATCATTAGACTGTGTTACAACATTTATATCTATATTCATAATAACGTAAGGTGTAGAGGTAGTAAATACGTTATCAACGCAAAAAGTTGCAATTGTCATTATGCAGTTATCGGGCTTTATCCACACTGAAAAAGTTACTGGTTCTGAATTTATGTTGCTATAAGGATATATTTTGATAATACTATTTTGTCCATTAAATTTTGCTACATATTGGGGCTCTTCATTGTTGCATTGCCCTTCCAGATTTCTGCTTGTCCTGGATAATCCGAGGTTGCTGTTTTGGTAGGATAATTGCACAAAACAATTTCCAGGAGAGGCCTTCGGTGATATTAGATTGGATGCATTTCCTGAAAAGAAGAGATATGCAAGGCTTCCCATTACAACGGCTATTATGAATATCGCCCATCCGTAGGTCATGAGATATTCCATTGCCGACTGCAGGCGCATATTTCGCATGCTATTCATTATATAAAAAAATTTAATAAGGTGTTGATTGTTGTGTTTGTACAGTCCGGTTATGCGGCTTCGTTTCCTGCCTTTGTTGCTTCAGTGGAGTGTTGCTGCTCATCTTCCCTGAATATTGTCTTTTCTATGAGCTCTTTTATTTTTTGGGGAGGATATGCGAGCTTTATAAGTTTGGTGTGCCCTCTTATTCCTTTTC
>JAKBPE010000034.1 GCA_021829835.1 bacterium | reverse complement strand
TTTCATGGAGGTCGGTTGCGATTTCTGCCTTTCTTTTCAGCCATTTTTGATAAAATAGGGGATCCAGGACCCAGTATCCATTTGACTGTAATCTGGCCTTGGGGGTTTTATACTCTATTAATTCCACTAAGCCAAGCTCTTTTAGACGATATAATTCTGATTCTACCTTTGCATACGAAGGAATATGAATATCATGTTCTTTATTCAAGACCGCAACGGATTTTTTTCTGAGGCTCTCATTTGTGGCCAATCTGGATATGCTCTCTCGTGTGGCCAATCTGGATATGTTTTCATTTGTGGCCATTTTGCGTATTTTCTCTTCTTCTTTAGACATATCTATTTTCTTCGGATGTTCCACGAATGAATAGTAGAGAAGGTAATCAGTATGGATGGTTCTTTCTATTTCCTTAGTTGTTGCTGGATGTTGAAGGACTAGCATAGTGTGTAATATACCAAATTCTACTTCAGTTAGTCGTAAAGGTAATACGTCGATATCACTCGGTTCGTAAGTATATGTAACCTTTACTGTATTACTGTTTTCTGTCTGTTCTTTTGATTGTTTTTGCATGTTTTCACATTGTTGAAGGGAAGTACGCTGTACCCAGCGGTATACAAGTTTTACTAAAGTATATTACAAGATGTATAGAAATGTATTTAAATGTTTGGTTACAATAACTATTTGTAACAAAATGTATCAAGGTATGGTGGTTTTATGACAAAACGTGAACACATGAAAATAAGCAACTTTTACATCAGCCCAGAATTAGAGCAACGCATTGAAGCACTATCTAACTCAGGCCTGGGCATAAAGCGTTCCCAAGTCATTCGTTATTGCCTAGAGCAGCAGTTGCCAAAACTAGAAGAGAAAATGAAGTGGTTATCACATGACAAATGATCTTGAAACCTTATGCGAGCAGGTGGCCGATGCGATGCCTCGCCTAGAGGCTGATAAAAGCCTCAGCCCGATGGAGAAGGCATTTGTTGATACGCTATCTGGAATGATGGCTGAGGGATAGACGATTAAAAAATAATAGGAGACTACCATGGAGAAGGGAAGAATATATGAGGAATATGTAAAGAGGTTGGAGAATGGGGAGAAAGTTATTCTTCCGGATGGAACTAATGCTAATGAGTTTGCGCTGTTCTTGAAAGAGATGCCTTGGTATGAGCAAGTAGTTCCGCTACGCATAGGGAATATGGTCTCTTTCATCAAAGAGGCCGAGAAGATTGTGCCTGAATTAGATCAGTTGCAACTTCCAGGAGGAGGGGTAACTATATCTAACGTAGCCCATCAGTTAGCGGCGTTTTATCAAAAACCTGATAACATAAAAATTTATTATTCTGTTTCTAGACGGCAACTTGTAACCATCGATTATGTAGCCGTGAATTTCACAAATAATCAAGATGTCCAGAAGGTGCTTGGGCTTGTTAAGCTGGATGCAGAGAATTTTGTTAGTTTCATTGAAAAAGATTTTAATGTTGGGACTTATATGAAGGTGGAAAAGAACGCATATTGGTCTCCACGAAGCATGAGTTTGCAAGCTGCAAAGTTGATAATGGCTGCCGATGTATTTTATAATGAAATTCCTATAATAGACAGGATTTACCCTGTCCAGATGCCATTTATTCAGAATGGAGAATTACTCTTGATGGATAAGGGGTATGATAGACGTTTCTTGTCTTGGGTTGCTGATGATAGTCCACGTGTAAGAAAAGATATGCCTTTAGATGAGGCCAAAAGACTATTGGAAGAGGAATTTGAAGAATTTTGTTTTGCAGGCAAACAAGATATGATAAATGCTATTGCACTGCAATTAACCCCCTATTGTCGTGGGCTTTATCCTTCCAATACTACCCGTACTCCTCTAGGATTTTATACAGCCAATACTGCTAGAGCAGGCAAGGATACTGCTGCTGGATGCCCTTCGGTTCTGTATTATGGGGTTGCGATTGAAGACAAGCCTATTAATGGAGAACATGGGGTAAACGATGAAGATATTAGTAAAACGATCCATACTGCTATGTTTAATGGCAGAAGTCGCATCCATTTTAGTAATTGCAAGGGCTATATCAATTCTACTGCTTTAGAATCTGCGATAACTCAAGAATGGCTAGTTGCACGGCTCTTAGGAGGAAACAAAGAGATGCGGGCCCCTAATTGGATAGAATATAGTCTTAGTGCAAACACAGGGACAAGCTACACTGCAGATTTGGCACTGAGAAGCGTATTTGTTAACCTGTTTTATCAGCTTGAAGATCCGAATGATAGAAAATTTAAAAAGAATCTTCACCTTTGGATCAGGGAGAATAGAACTAGTTTACTTTCAGCCCAATATACCTTGGTTAGGAACTGGTTTGAGAAAGGGATGCCGGCAGGGAGTACTATCTTTGCTTCTTTTCCAGATTGGGCCAGGATAATAGGCGGCATCATGGAATCCGCAGGTTATGGGCCTGTAGTTCGAAACGATACGTTGAATGCCACTAGCGGAGATAGGGAAACAGCAGATATGAAAAAACTGTTTGAAATAGCCCATGAAAAGTGGGGACAGCAATGGGTTAAGAAAGGAGTCCTATTTTGCGAGCTGAAAGAAGAAGAGGCCAGTATGTATGATCTTTTTGGCTGGGTAAATAGAGAAAAGGCTAATTGGAGAACCATCATCGGATTATTACTTGCAAAATACAATAATAGAGTTTTATCTTCCATAAAAATGGAAATAGCTGAACAAGTTAATGGTAGTAGGAATGAATATAGATTCTTTAAACTTGATTCTTCTCTTCCCCGGGATGTAAGGGTTGTAAGGGATGTAATGGATATAGCACTATTGCCACAATCGTCATTAGCTATAGACAGGGCTGTAAAGGATTCCAACCATTACAACCCTTACAAAAATAATCAAAATTCTAACAATATCTTAGAAAATCACGCTTCCCCACTTTCAACCCTGTCAGATGGTAGTCTCCCAGGGCCTGCGAGTGGGGAAGACCATAATACTTCATTCCCAGCCCCAGCTGGGACCGAAGCAGGGACTTCAGCAGTACCTGGAGGCAGGCCTGAATCTTCAGCCCTTTCTCAGCCTGGAAATCAGACTGCCTCACCTCCCTCTAGCGAGTCTGCCATTCAGGAGAGCCCTGGGGACTCTCCTTCTGCTTACAAACCTGAATATAGAGATGACCTTAGATGCTCCCAATGCGGAGAAGCAAAGAGGACCTATCCACAAACAACGAACCTGACTTTGTGTATTGACTGTCTTAATACTGATAGAGGCGTATCAGAATGATCTCAGACGAAGATCTATCCGAAGCTCAACAAGAGCTATATAGGCTCAGCGTAAGAGCCATGCTTCTGGCAAACACTGCAAGGGACAAGGCACTCTTGCACAATCTAAAAACGCAAATCTGGGTAAAGTTCCAAATGCTGCGGAACAAACTGCAGGAAGAGGAACCTCCGGAAGTAAGCGAGATGACTATATGAGAAAGCCAATAAGCGAATACGCAATACTGAAATCATATAAGGAGCAGCTCGTAAACGCTGCGCAAGCAGCGTATGGGAAAGATATGCCTAAACCTAAGAAGCAGCTGCAGGCTGCTCTTAGGAAGAGATGACACTCATGGAAGACCTTAAAAAATTGGCGAATGGTTATCGATATTGGTTAAACGATGTCCGTATCGTAAAAAAGGAGAGAGCCATTAGAGTATCTGAGCGCATATCCAAACAGCAATGTAATCGACAATCACACTTACGAAGAGAATTGATAGCCGAGCATTTAGCTTTCAGAACGGATAGGGTACTTTACTATTTTAGAAAAACTCTAAAGGGGAATACAAAAGAAGGGCTTATGGAGGAGGTAGTTAGGAGTATAGATGGTATACTGGCCCCTATACTGCCTGATAATGCTCAGAATAACAAAATAATATCCTAAAAGTGATTATATCGCAACCGAATCAACCGAAGAACCGCAAGAAAAGACTGAAATGAATGAGAATATGGAATCTAGAGAGCCATTAACCCTACTGCAGGCCTTCTTCAATAACATGGTGGCCAATAAACTCCAAGGTTTGTTCATTGTTGAGCAAACCTCAACCATGGCGATTGCGATAGAGGGCATGATTTACAGTTACGATCCTGTATCTATAATCATTGAAACAGAAGCTGGTTATCAAATGGTAAACCTGAACAATATACTCAGGGTAGCTATTATGAAATCCACAGCCACCGCTGAACCTTCCTATGAAATTATGTGATACTATGCCAATACCAACAAACCAAAAATATGTAGACGATTATTTACTGCACTTGAAAGCCAAGGGAGACTGCAAGCGCAGTCTCTACAAATGCGATCTATTCATGCGCCACTGGCTCAGCGTCCTCGAAGACGATATGCTCCAAATGACGCAGACCGAGATACAGCTCGCCATAGTGGCGATAATGCAGAAGCCACTCAGCATATCC
>JAKBPE010000033.1 GCA_021829835.1 bacterium | reverse complement strand
TTGTCAGGAATACAGGAACTGCTGTAATAAGCATAGGCACAGGGACAGGACCCGGACGCATAGAGCAGGCAATAAAGTCTACAAGATCACATCCACTGCTCTCTGTAGACTACGAAGGTGCAAAAGGCGCCCTTCTTCATGTTGCAGGAGGTTCAAACCTAACCATAAGCGATGCAACTCGCCTTGGAGAAGGTGTAACTTCAGACCTGGCTCCAGATGCAAATGTGATCTTTGGTGCCAGAATGCTTCCTGAACTTGGGGATTCGGTCAGAGTAATGTCTATAGTAACAGGAGTGAAGGCAAAGTTTGACTCCAGAAAGGAGCATAACTCCGAAATGTCTTCCTCACTGAGGATGGAAAACATCTCTGCCATATATTGATGCGCCTATTTCTTAAGGCAGGCTTAAATGCCTGCACTTTTTCTTTTTTAACAAATTAAAAAAATTATAAAAACGACATCCAGACTACCGAAATTATCCAAAGCGATGAGATATCAAATCCAAGCGGACTAATCTATCACCGACTCAATAAATGAAAATAAAATGTCAGTTCAATCCTCTTCTTCACTTGCTTATAACGCTGCCCTGCTGACCTCCGGCAATCAATGCAATTATTATAATTGCAAGAAGCTTCAGTTCCGGTGTTACCTGGGTATTCATTCTCAATGCTTCCTTGAGCTTGTTTATCTGGTCTCCGCATTCGGCATGCATATCCTTGAGATTTTCCAAAGACTTGCCGCTATCCTCTCTTCTTTTTATCTCTGAAAGCCTACTTTTATCTTCAAGCATAAGCTTACTTATGATAAAAGGATTGCCTCCTGCTATTGCTTCGGCCGCTTTTGCCGATTCACACCTCTCCAAGCTTCGCTCAGGTTCAGCCGCTATTGCTGGCTTTAACAAGATCAATGTTGATAAAGCAGAAGCCGCAATTCTATTTCTACTAAAATTATGCATGCAACATCCTTCTTTCTCTTTGGTTCCGAACTACTATAATATGATTAAAATACAACCAAAAATAAACTTAGCCATTCTTGCCTTTTCTAATCTCATACCAATGAAAATATTCACCGGCCAGCTAGAGCTTACCTATATCGTTTACTATATCTATGTCCAATGTTCTCTTTCCAAGCCTCCAATTGGCAGGTATAGCGCATACGTGGCCTTCTTCTGTCTTAGTATCTCTTACATACTTAAGCCCCATAAAAGAAGTATACACGTGATCAACATCTTTTCCAAGGGCATCATTATGTATTGATACGTACTGTATGTTTCCATCGGGATCCACTATCACTGTCCCCCTTCTCGAAGCTCCAGATTCTTCATTAAGAAAGCCGTAATCAATCGATATCCTCTTGTTAAAGTCTTCTATAAGAGGTATCTTGCTTTCCTTCACCCTAGGTGAAGAATCACTCCAAGCTTTATGCGAATAAACACTGTCTGTGCTTATTGCAATTATCTCTGCACCATTCTTTCTGAATTCCTCATAGCTTGCCATAAACGCCTCTATGTCAGTGGCACAGACAAATGTGAAATCCCCAGGATAAAATGTCATTATTACCCACTTTCCCGAATAATCCGAAAGATTGAATTCCTTTATCTTATTAACTTCAGGAAACCATGCTTTTGCCTTTATAGAAGGTGCCTTCTCTCCAATATTCCATAATGCTTTCATTTAATCACATTTATAATATAACTTCAAATTATAAATATCATACGCAATGTAATCTAGAGAAGGTACCATAATGCTGTATTTTGCAATAACCTCAAATAGCTTCAGAAAGAGCAGTATAGACGAGCTAAACAAGATCTCAAGATTCAAGATACTTGATGAATTTATCAATTCAATGGTCATAGAATCAGAAGAAGTGGATTTTGTAGGAAAACTGATTCGAAACGGCCCAATATTCATCTACAACATGGTTTTTCTTCAGGAAGGAGCTGTGAAAATAACAGAAGAAGACTATCTCGAGATACTTTACCAAAAGTTGCACCTGGCGCTTCCCAAAGAAGGGAGCCTGAAGATAGAATGTGTAGACCTTAACTGCAAGACCTCATACTCTGCAAAGGAGATAGAGATATTCATGGGGGAGCGACTTGAAGCGGAAGGTAGAGCTGTAGATCTAAAATCACCAGATCATTTAGCATATGTAATCATGGTGAATGGCCATTGCTACTCCGGGGTATCAGAATTCGGAAGGCTATGGAAAAAATTCATAGAGCCGGAACGGCACTACCATACAAACACCAAATATCCGATAAGCAGATCGGAACTCAAGCTGATACAGGCATTCGACGAGTTTAAAGTAAGGCAGGGAGCGATTGCAATAGATCTGGGCGCTGCTCCGGGAGGATGGTCGAACTGCCTCCTGCGCAACAAATACAAGGTAATCGCCATTGACAACGGCCTTCTGGAATATGAAAAATTCAAAAGCAACAACATAAAGGTAAGAGTATCAGAATCACTTCCCATAAACACTCCAGATATCAAAATTAATGATCTTATCCATGTAAAATCAAATGCCAGGGAGATCTCCGATCTTGGAGAAGGAATAAAAGCCGATCTTATCCTTAACGACATGAACATGGAGCCCGAAGCTTCAGTCTCGATCCTCCTTAATTTCTTGAGGAACCTGAATCCCGGCGCAGGGCTTATCTTAACAATAAAATGCATAAACAGAAAAGCCGAGCTTCACATACGCAAGGCTGAAAAGGCACTTTCCGGAAAATTCAAGATTATAAGCATAAGATGCCTTCCTGCAAACAGGCAAGAGCTCACCCTTTATGCTAGTTATCTGGGAGATGGAAAATCAGCCGAAATCCAAAAATGAATACTGTGCAAACAGAGTCTCTTCTCTACTCCAACACATGTTTCAACTTCAGCGTTCTGGATACTATGTTGCTAAGCTTTGTATCTTTCTTCAAAGACTTTATTTTATCTATATCGGTATATGTCTTAGGATTCTTTGAGTTTATAGAGCAGACATCCTTATACGGGAGTATGGAGAGTTCGTATGTGCCTATCTGCTTTGCCACCTTTATTATTTCCTGCTTGTCAAAGCCTATCAACGGCCTAAGAACAGGTATCTTCACCCCATTCTGCTCTGCTGCAAGATTTGAAGGAGTCTGCGATGCAACCTGGCCAAGACTCTCTCCAGTAAATATCATCCCTGCGCCTTCCTTCACGGCAATCTTCTCCGCGATCATAAGCATGAATGCCTTCAAAAGTATAAGTTCGTATCTCCCGGCCTTTATTGCCCCAAGCTGAAAGATATGGGAAGGCAGATAATAGATCTTTGCTCCTGGAGAATATCTATCAAGTATCTTGGTTATTTCAGGTATCTTTGACTTAAGCGCCTCTTCCGCATTGGAATAGCCGTGTATATGTACATATATGGGCTCTACTCCTCTCTTCATTGCATACCACGCAGCAACAGGCGAATCTATACCTCCAGAAAGGAGCACCACTCCCTTCCCGCTGCTTCCTACAGGAAGACCTCCAGATGCGCTTGTCTTTTCATAAGAACAGAAAGCAGCGTCTTTAGTCACATTGATCTTTAACTCTACATCAAAGCCCTTATTAGAAAGCCTCAGCCCCATCGCTTTTGCAGCTGCCGCAAGCCTATCCATTATTTCTATGGAATCAAAAGGAAGCTCCTTGTATGTCCTATGTGAGGATATCTTGACTATCTTACCATCAAGTTCCTTAAGCATCTCCTGCCCGAGGTCACAGATGGCCTTTATCTCAGGTTTAGTAATGTAAGCTATCTCAAAATTGCTTATTCCGAAAACATACCCAAGCTTTCTCTTAATGCTCTCCAGATCAGCATCCCTTCCTAATCTTATTAAAAACCTGTCATACAGCCTATCTATCCTTATGTCCTCTCCGTAAAGTATCCCTCTCATATTTGAGGCAAGCTTCTTTATGTAAACATTGCGGTTGCGCCCCCGAAGCCAAAGCTCACCAAAATGTACTATGATCATCTTTTCATGTTCATTAAGCTTCAAGTTATCAATTCATCAAGCGGATGTTAATCTCTTTCAATGCTTATATATCGATGCGGGAATGCAAAACCGATCTATATACAAATATCTTCCATACTCTATCCTGGAAATCCTCAGAGCCCAAGTTTGTAAAGCTCCTTATCGAGTTTTCTTCTATTCTCGTATCTTATTCCTTTCATTCCAAGCCTTCTCGCTCCGTCTACATTATCCTGGATATCATCTATGAATACCGCATCCCCATACTCTATTCCCATCCGCTTCACTGCAAAGTCATAGATCTTCCTTTCAGGTTTTCTGGAACCTATATAACACGAAGTGAACTTGTAATCAAAAAAATCGAGATTTATCATCTTCCTCGTGTATCTATATCTTGATTTGTCTATATTGCTGATAAACGCAGTGATGTATTCCTTGTGAAGAATTCCAACCAGTTCCTGTACATCAAAATTAACCTTTGCATTCTCGACAAAAAAATCATACCATTCCAAATCAATTTCTTTTATATTCAATTTTTTAGCAATCTTCCTTTCAAAAGTACTGATGTCCATCCTGCCTTTTTCCATAAGGTCCAATTCCATCCCATCAAAAGTCTTTTCCACCGTTCTAAATTTCAATCCTGTTCTTTTGGCAAGTTGCATATAATAATCATGATTAGTAAAATCCACCACAACTCCGCCAAGATCAAATATGACTGCCTTTATCAATTACTCACATAGCTCTTATGATACTAATATATAAAAATGGTTATCTCTAATTCTACCAGAGTTTGTTGTCAGCGGGGTTGTTGCGTAACTTGGCAGCGCGGCTGGCTCCAGATATTTAATAGGTTTTTGAGCTTTAACGGCGATGATGAAAATCTGGAAATCCGAAAAATGAAGTAACCAGCAAGTTGGGGTT
>JAKBPE010000011.1 GCA_021829835.1 bacterium | reverse complement strand
TAGGGGAACCTGCGGATAGATCACCTCAAAAACATCTTTCAAAGATGTGTATGATAAAATAAAAAATAATGTTGCAGCTTTTCTAAATAAACTCAAGACTACATCCTTCCAAAGGAAGCTTATTCTTCTCTAGACCTATTCTTCATCTCCCTCTACAAACATCAGCAAAAGCCTACGTTTTTATAGTTGAACTCTCAATACTCTGCTGTGGTTCGTTGAAAATAAAGCTCACCCCATCGATCTGCTACATGGCAGGCCTGCAATGCAACGCCAACGAGGAGAACAATGCAGTCGGAATCCACACAAACAATGATGAGATAGAGCAGAAATTCATCGAGATAACAGTGAATGAGCTTCAAATACCTCCAAACAGGATAATAATAAGGAATTTAGGCGAAAGCATGCGCCATGTCTATTTCTATCATTCAAGAGTGTTCAAGAGATTGAAAGAGGTAATAAACAGCTCAGAAAAGATATTCAAGAGAAAGAATCTATTCGCAGCTTCATATATCGCAGGAATCTTCGACGCTTCCGGACACATAGACAATAAAGGACTTTATATAAGGCGCATATCTCCAAGGGAAGCGATCCTCCTGCAGAATCTTGACATCTATACTATTGGCGGAAGGATTAAAAATCCTAGTGCATTTCTCATGTTGGTAAGGGGTTCAAGCATACTTGCAGGTCAGGCAACCATAACGACACCTGAAAAACCAACCTCCAGATATAAGAAAAGAATCATTGAAGAATGAATACAAAATGAAAGCTTGAGGGCATGATTGACAATAATCTAGAAGTAAAGGCTCCAGGGGTCATGAAGCTCTTCGGTGAGCATGCGGCAGTATATGGCAAGCTCTCTGTTGCTGTTGCAATAAGCATGTATGCCAAGGTGTCTGTAAGAAAGAGAAAAGACATGAACCTGAAGATAATCCTGGCCAATTTCTCAGATTTCACTTCAATACTAGATAAAAGGACCCTATCGCTGGTATACAAAAAATACAGGGAAAGAAAAGGCATAAGCGAATACATCTCATCAGTAAGCGGAATAGACAGAAGGATACTCCCATTTGCAACTATAGCCGCAAGGCTTATCGGTGAATTCGGGATTGATGTACTAGGCAATGAGATAAACATCTCTTCAGAAATACCAATGCAGAGCGGAGGTGCAAGCAGTGCTGCATGCTCTACTGCATTCACTGTTGCGCTTCTAAAACTCTCAGGAAAAACCCTGGAAGACTCCATAGTGCTTGACATTGCAAGAGATGGAGAACGCATAGCACATATCTCAGAAGGCGCAGGGCGCATAGATACGGCTACCTCATATTATGGCGGATATGTCAGCACAGCGTCAGGAGGCAGGCATGAAGAGGTAAATACAAGCATGGGTATAGTCCTCATAAACACAGGAAGCAAGAAGAGCACTGCGGAGACTGTAGGCTCTGTAAGGAAGCAGTACGAGGAGAATAAGGAAAAGACAGAAAAGATACTCAATGAGATAGAGCAGTGCTCCATACGAGGGCTTGAGGCTCTGAAAAAAGCAGACCTTCGTGAAGTAGGCAGATTGATGTATGAAGATCAGAAACTTCTGAAGGAATTAGGTGTATCAAGCGACGGGCTTGACCGTGCTGTTGAAGCATGCAGGCGCAACGGCGCATACGGAGCAAAGCTAAGCGGCGGAGGCGGAGGAGGAATGGCCATAGCCATACATAAAAATCCTGAAATGCTTGTAAAGGCAACAGAGGCAGAAGGCTTTGTCTCTTATCTTGCTGCAGTTGCATTTGAAGGCGCAAGCTACTACCTCAAGAAATGAGAAAACCAGTAAAAAGAGAGGAAAAATGAGGCATGCCGTCGGGGAGTTATGGGAATTCTATTATCCGATAGTTTTTAATAGTTAATCTATCCATCTATAATCGCTAAAACGGCAAATAAGGAGATATAATGGGAATATTTGACAAACTGGGACAGGGCTTTGGCTCGCAGAAAGGTATGAACATAGAAGAATACATGACTTCGGCCGAGATGGAAGACGTAGATCTTCTGCACGAGCCTGCAGATATGTATGTAAAACCAGTTACAATAACAAGCGAGAGAGACATTGAGCTTATAGAACAGGAAATAACCAAGAAGAATATAATCCTTCTAGATATAAGCGAGCTCAATAAGAGGCCTAACACAAGGAATACCATAATAGGAAACCTTAAGACATTCGTAGAGAAGATAAACGGAGACATAGGCCAGATAAACGAGAATAGGGTATTGATAACCCCTACAAAGGTCAAGATAATAAAGGGCAAGAAGCCAGGCAGCAAGTGAGTTACTTGAATGCAGTTATTACTGCATGAAACTCGCTTCTGTTAAGGTGTGCCCTTCTTATCATCTTGGCAAATATATTTCTGACAGCTTTTCTATTCCTTATTCTTTTTTTCTTTATTATATCTTCAAAGGCCATATTCAGCCTTTTTATCTCTTCGGCTGTAGGTCTCTCAGGCTCTATGCGTCCGTAGCTTCCAATGCTCTCATTTCCAAACGAGTATAGCATTATTGCAAGCGCATGTGATATGTTAAGCACGGGGTACTCTGGCCTTGCGGGAATATGGACTAGCATGTCACATCTATCAAGTTCATCCCTGCCAAGTCCAACATCGTCCCTTCCTATAAGCAAGCCTATTACCATCTCCTTATTTTTAAATGATTTCATTCTCTTTACTGCTTCTTCAAGAAGATACTCCTTTTCATTGAGCCTTTCGCCTCTGCGCCATATGCCAGAAGTTCCCACTATCATGTCACAATCTTCAACTGCTTTATCCAGCGATTCGACTATCTCCGCATTTCTAAGAAGATCAACACCATGCTTTGAGAACATAACTGCCTTCTTTCCCAGTATATCAGCTCTGGGCTTCACGAAGAAGAGCTTCTCAACTCCGAAGTTTTTAGAAACTCTTGCTATGTAACCTACATTCAGCTGATATTTTGGGCTTACAATGATCACTTTCAAGAACATGTAAAAAAATAAGAAGTTAATAATTAAATGAATATACCTTCGCAGTGGAAACAGAATTCTTAAACATGAACACAGTAAAGCCAGCCAAATGCAATAATTCAATGCACAATCCGGAGATCCTCCCATTCGATGGTCTCAAAAGGTTATATAAACTTTTAACACCACTTGGTATTGAAGGTGTATAATAATGGCACAGCAAAGCAATCAGGCATCCATGGCAGAGGCTCAGGCGCAGTTACAGTATCTCTATAATGTGTATACACAGCAACACGGCCTCCTTGAAAATGAGATTGCTGCTCTCACAATGACATCGGCTGCAATAGCAAGAAATATCGAAACGCTTGAAAACAAGGAAAGGCTGTCAGGTTCAAAAATCCTGATTAACGGAGAAGGCGGAGCATATCTCACTGCTACAATGGATCCTATAGACAAGGTATTGGTATATGTGGGAGCAGGTTATCTTCTTGAAAAAGACGCACCGCAGGCATTGGATTACCTTAAAGCAAACAGCAAGAAGCAGGATGAGATTATAAAGAAACTGAACGCGGACAAGCAGCGCATCGAGAAAGAACTTGTATCAGTAACCTATAACCTTTCACAAATGGAGCAGCAGCGGCAGTAAAAGAGATGAAATCCCATGTTTGAAGGACTTAAGAAGAAATTCTCGAGCTTTATAAACTCCGTATCTAAAAAAGAGGAAGCGATAGTTGAAAAAGAAGAGGAAAAACATTCTGAAGAGCCAGTGAATGCTACAAGAAACGAAGAGATTAATCTCAAGAGAGAAGAAGAAAAATCAGTGATCAACACTAAAAAAGTTTCCTCAACAGATGAAAACAGGAAAGATTATCCTAAACATGAGGAAAAAACAGTCGCAGAAACTCAAATTCCAATCAAAGAGAGAAGCAAGAATACTGAACATAAGGACAACAGAGAAGAGAACGAGCCTCAGACTAATAAGAATCACGAACCCGCTAATGAAATTGCCAAAATGCAAGATGCGGGAAAAAATAAGGAAGAAAAGCCATTCAGCGCAGGAAAGAAAGAAACTTCGCAAAAAACAGAGCGCGAAAGCCCAAAAGTAGGCATGGGCACCAGGCTAAAAAGTGTCTTCATGCGTGAGGTGAAGATAAATTCGGGCGACATAGATCCATTTATGGAAGAACTGAGAATTTCGCTTCTTGAGTCTGATGTGAACTACGATGTTTCAGAAAAGGTTGTTGAAAAGATTAAGAGCGAGCTTCTCTCAAATCCAATACCTGCAAAAGAGATAAACAAGGAAATAAAGGCCATAATAAAAAGGTCAATACTTTCCATACTAAGCCATGTATCAACAAAGAGCCTGGTAGAAATAGCATCAGAAAAGAAAAGAAAAGGAGAGCTTCCTCTTAAAATACTCTTTATAGGCCCAAACGGCGCAGGAAAGACCACGACCATAGCAAAGATAGCTGATCTGCTCTCAAAAAATGGATTCTCATGCCTGATATCAGCAAGCGATACATTCAGGGCAGCTGCAGTGGAACAGACAGTACACCATGCAAATAAGTTGGGAATTGAAGTAATAAAGGGAAAATATGGCGCAGATCCTGCAAGCATAGCCTTCGATGCTGTAGCGCATGCGAAGGCAGCAGGAATAAACGTGGTATTGATAGACAGTGCAGGAAGACAGGAGACAAACAAAAACCTCATGGAAGAGATGAAAAAAATGGTCAGGGTTGCAAATCCTGATCTGAAAATATTCATAGGTGAGGGAATAGCGGGCAACTCACTGATTGAACAGGTGCGCCAATTCAACGGAATGATTAAGCTTGACGGTATAATCCTGACAAAGCTTGATGCCGATGCGAAAGGAGGAAACACTCTATCGATACTCAGCGAGACGGAGATACCAGTTCTTTATTTCGGCACAGGTGAGAAATACGGAGACCTCATGCCTTACGACCCTAATTTTATAATTGACAACATGATTCCCAACTAAGAAATTCTCATTCTCCAAATTGCGAATCAACATTTATATAAATTTAGATTCCTATCTGCTTAGTGTTATATTTGAAGACCGAAGTATTCAATTCAAAGATAAATTTTCTGAAAATAATAGACGAGACAGGAAATGTAGACGAATCCCTGTTTCCAAAAGATCTCAGCCCTGACACGCTTATCCATATGTACCGCATGATGCTTCTTTCAAGGGAATTCGATGCTAAAATCCTAAGCCTGCAGCGCCAGGGAAGGGCAGTCACATACGCGCCTCTGCTCGGTGAAGAAGCAACACAGATAGGCAGTGCAGTCGCAATGAGGCCTTCAGATATATTCGTGCCTTCATTCAGGCAGCATGGGGTATTTATTGCCAGAGGGATGCCTATGGACATCATGCTTGTTTACTGGAGAGGCTATGAAGAAGGCAATATAATACCAAAAGAGGTAAAAGGAACTCCCATAATTGTACCTGTATCAACTCAGCTTCCTCATGCCGCAGGGATAGCATTTGCCCAATTGTACAATAAAACAGGAGCATCTGTGGTAGTATATGTAGGAGATGGAGGCACATCTGAAGGAGATTTCTACGAATCCATAAATTTTGCAGGAGTATGGAAGTTGCCACTTGTCATTATAATAGAAAACAATCAATGGGCAATATCCGAGCCGCGATCAAGGCAGACTGCGTCACAGACACTTGCACAGAAGGCAGTCGCTGCTGGAATAGATTCCATACAGGTAGACGGGAATGATGTGGTAGCAGTATATTCTGCAACAAGAGATGCAATACTTTCCGGAAAACCAATAGTCATAGAATGCATAACCTATAGGATGGGCCTCCATACAACATCTGACGATCCCACAAAATACAGGACTGATTCAGAATTAGAAATATGGAAGCAAAGGGATCCAATATCTAGGCTTAAAAAATATCTAGAGTCAAAAAATCTCTGGAACGAAGAAATGGAAAATAAGGCAAAAGAGGAAGATGCTGCAGCAATAGACCATGCAGTTGAAACTGCAGAAAAGTTCAAGCCTAATCCACGAAGCATCTACGAACATGTATACAGCTACATGCCAGAAATTCTCAAAGAAGAGCTTGATGAGGCAGAGGCAAATAACTTCTGGCAGGGTGTGATTGAATGATGGCAAACATGGTTACTGCAATTAACAATGCTTTAGAACAGATAATGATGGAAAACGAGAAGGTAGTCCTTCTCGGCGAGGATATAGGGGTAGATGGAGGAGTTTTCAGGGTAACCGAAGGCCTAATAAACAAATTCGGAGAGCGGAGAGTGATAGACACTCCTCTTGCAGAATCAGGAATAATAGGGACATCGATAGGCATGGCACTCTCAGGCATGCATCCAATACCTGAAATACAATTTGCAGGTTTTATGTTTCTAGGTTTTGGTCAGCTTATAAATCACGCATCAAGATTCAGGGCCAGGACAAGATCCACCATGAGCCTGCCCATGGTAGTAAGGACTCCAGTAAGCGGAGGAGTAAGAACTTTGGAGCACCACTCTGACAGTCCTGAAGCATATTACTCACATATAGGAGGGCTGATAGTCGTAGAGCCTTCCAATCCATATGATGCGAAAGGACTTCTGATAAAAGCCTCAAGAATGAATGACCCTGTCATCTTCCTTGAGCCTACAAAACTCTACAGGCTCTTCAAACAAGAGGTTCCGGAAGACATGTATGAGATTCCAATAGGCAAGGCAAACCTTCTTCAGGAAGGTGAAGACCTCACCATAATAACATACGGCACAATGCTTCATGAGGTTACAAGCGTAGTCAAGAAGAAGAATCTAAACGCGGATGTGATAGATCTCAGGACAATAAATCCTCTTGATGAGGCCACAATACTCAAGAGTGCAAGGAAGACAGGAAGGGTAGCAATTGTACACGAAGCATCGCTCAGTTTCGGCGTTGGCGCCGAGATAGCTGCAAGAATTGCAGATAAAGCCATATTCGACCTCAAGGCTCCTATAGTAAGAGTGGGTTCTGCAAGCCTTCCATATCCATTTCCAGGTTATGAAAACTATCACATTCCAAACGAGATCAAGATATCGAAGGCAATAGACCGCCTAATGAATTCTTGAATTATTCTTGAAAAGAATCGGATCGGAAGACAGTCGGATGGTGCTATAAGATGAAAGAGCTTAAATTTGTAGATGTCGGCGAGGGAATAACCGAAGGCCAGATAAGGGAATGGTTAGTCAAAGATCTTGAAATGGTAAGGGAAGACCAGCCTGTAGTCAAAGTCGAAACAGACAAGGCAATAGTAGACGCACCTGCTCCGATATCCGGCATTATAAAAATAAACGTTTCCTCAGGTTCTAAAGTAAATGTCGGTGATACCATTGCATATATAGGTACAAAGGAGGAGATAGGAGCGTTAGGAAAAGGTGTTTCTACCCATGCTGAGAATGATGTATCTAAAGAAAAAACGGCAAAACCCACAGATAAAGAAGAAAACACTAATGCCACGGCTAAGCCGGAAGATGTGAAAACAGAAAACACCCACACTACAGTCACAAATGCAACTCAACACATACTTGCTACTCCCTCTGTAAGAAAACTAGCAAGAGAGCTAAACATAGATCTCTCAAAGATTCATGGAACAGGACCAAATGGAAGAATAACTGAGGAAGATCTTAATTTTGAAACCGGAAAGAAACCTTCAGGAGAGACTACCATGCCTCAGAAGGCATCTCCTGCAGGCATTCCAAACACTAATACTGAAGATAGAATAGAACGTATTCAGATGTCGATGACTAGAAAGGCCATAGCTAAAAATATGGAGCTTTCATGGACAATTCCAAGAGCAACACACATGGAGATGGTAAATACAACAAGACTGTTTTCAATAGTTGAGAATTCCAAGGCAGATATGCAATCAAAAGGAGTCAAGCTCACATTCATGCCTTTTATAATAAAGGCGATAGTAGAGGCCTTGAAAGACAGTCCCGGCTTCAATGCGAGCTATGACAAGGAAAGAAGCGAGATAATAATAAAGAAATATTACAACATAGGGCTCGCCGCCGAAGGCCCTGACGGCCTCAAAGTTGTTGTAATAAAAGATGCAGACAAAAAGCCGATAATAAAAATAGCCGAAGAGATACAAGCGCTTGGGCAGAAGGTCAGGAACAGAACCGTATCAATAGACGAAATGCGCGATTCAACAATAACATTGACGAATATAGGGAGCCTTGGTGGAGGATATCTGGCAGTGCCTATGATAAACTATCCTGAAGTTGCAATAATAGGCGCAATGAGGATGAAGGAGATGCCTGCAGTCGAAGATGGCAGGATAGTAATACAGCGCATAATGCCAATGTCAGTCACGTTTGACCACAGAGTGGTAGACGGTGCAGATGCTGTAGTCTTCATGAATGCCATAAAAAAATATCTTGAAGATCCTGACTTTCTAGAGATGCTATAGCAAGTGCATCTAACCTATTAGAAAAGCACCATATCTCTTTTTATCTTATATCCACACTTGGTTTAAGAGGAAGCGCCCTATCTGCTCTAGGTGATTCAGACTCTCCTTCTTTTTCTATCTCAACAGCAATCCCCAGCGCTTCCTGGATATAATTCCTGGCCTGCATATATACCTCAAACTCCTCCTCCTGAGTGAGGTTTTCCACAGGTACCGATTCTATCTTTTTAAGCATTGAAGATACATACTTCGATGCTTTCTCCATATTTGCGGCATTATCTTTTTTCACAAATTCCATTATCTCAGGCATCTTCTTCAAGGTTCTTATCCTTTCGTTTAACTGCCGTTTCCAGTCATCTGCCACTATTATCCTGGCATTTTTTATATTGTTCTCCGATTTCTTGGATATAAGCAGATATATATCCTTCATATCATGTATTAAATTTTCAATCAGATCCTCGTAAAGTTCTATTTTCTCGCTTATCATGGACTCATCGGCATCCTTCCATCTTTCAGAAGAGACAAGGCTTGAATTGCCAAGCATATGCCATAACTCTTCCGCTACATACGGGGTTATCGGCTGCATCATCAGCGCCATGCTTGAAAGGTATTCCCTTATTACTATTCCGTTCTTCCCTCCCCTTGATGTATATCTCTTCAATTCAAGAACCGAATTGTAAAGTATGTTGATAAACACTTCCCTGAGTTCCAGTTTCTCATACGCGGCAGCGGCAGCCTTGATTTTTTTATTCATTCTTGAATAAAGCCAGAAGTCTATATTCTTGAGTTCTCCGGCCGGATAGTCTTCAGAATCTTTGCATAATCCGAATATATATTCGAAACGGTCCTTTACTCCGTTTATTGCTTCGTAATTATAATCAGAGTCGCTTATGAGATCAGCTCCGCCTATTACAACTGCACGCACCGGGTCCACTCCATTTTCTTCAAGCCCTTCTATCAATGGGGTTATGTTTCCCAAGCTCTTGCTCATCTTCTCTCCTTCGCTGAGGACTACTCCACTCACCACTATCTGCTTTGGCCATCTCTCCTTCTCGAATACTGCAATATGGTTGTAAAGATACATAGTCAAATGATTGAATATGAGGTCAGGCCCAGAATGCCTTGACGTCTCTCTATACCAATATTCAAACGATTCCCTTGATTTCTGAATTGTGGATGTTTCAATCCCTGTTGATCTGGAAACAGATTCAAGCTCTCCTTTTCCGAGAAAGACAAAATCAAAAAACTCAGGCTTAAGCCTTTCCGGGTCAACCCTTTTTATGGTATTAGATATGGTATAAAACGACATGTATATTGTAGAATCTGAAAGCGACTCTATTATCTTCTCCTTGTCAAATGGGAACTTTGTACCTAAGCCCTGGGATCTTACAACAGCCCTGAGATCTATCCAGTCTATTGCAGAAGCTAACGCATTTCTTATCTTCTCAGGAAGCACGCGCATCTCCTTGAGATATTCTCTTGCATTATCTTTCCATTCTTTATCTCCATAATTTATGAACCACTGGTTATCCACTACCTTGACAACTACCGGAAATCCGCACCGGCAGAAAACCTGGGAATCGTTCATAAGCATGTAAATATCAGAAGCCTTTCCTTTTTCCTTGAGCTTCTCTGTAATAATCTTTCTTGCCTCTCCAACTCCCATGCCTTCATATCCTTTGATTGACATTCTGCCTGCACGCAGCTCTTCTTTGTATTCTAGCTTGGTAGCCAGTTCTATTACATCTTCACCGGCAGTATGATCGGCTCCAAAAGCCTCAAGATATGCCATTGCAGGTATATCCCTGTTTTCAGGAATCTTTTTTATCTCGGAAGGCGCTGCAGCCCTTCCAATTTCCACATCAATGACCTTTATCGGCTTTACTCCTTCTATATCATACCCCTCGTTTCTCAGCCTTTCCAGTGCAACATAATCAAAAGGAGCATGTCCAGGAACGCTCATAACAAGTCCTGTACCACGTTTTTCATCTACAAAGAAGCCAGGAAAGATAGGAATAGAGGCATCCGTTTCAGGATTGATGCATCTCATGGAAAGAAGCTCTTTCCCATCAAATTCTCCTGTAACTTCTATCTTGAATTGATATGCAAGATCCTCCGAAGCTGCCTTAGCGAGAATATACTCCCCATCTTCTCCTTCGATCTTGCAGCTTACATATTTCGAATTCTGGTTTACAAAAAGGTTGGTAACCCCACCTACTGTCTCAGGTCTGAATGTTGCACATACTGCATATTTGTCCGAGTTTTCAATTCTGAACTTTATTGCTGTGACTTTCTCTATCTCCGGCTCAACATCCCTGCGTGTATCATGCATTCCTACTGCATTATTTTCATTAGGGCACCATCCGACCGGATGCTTCCCTACAGTAAGGTATCCTTTTTTATTAAGTATCCCGAACTGCCATTCCACCATCTTGCTGAAAGCCGGGTCTGTAGAAACAAACTTCCTCCTCCAGTCTATGCTGTATCCGGCTTTTTTCATTCCTCTCTGTATCTCCTCTGTAAAATACCTTGTTATAAAAACAGGATCTGTCATCTTTGCTATCTCTTCTTCCGGTATATGGAATACCTTAAGGTCGTTGATCAATCCCTTGTCACCTGATTTTATTCTTTTTGCAAAGGCTAAGACAGGTGTTCCTGTGGCATGGAATCCCATTGGGTAAAGGACATTATATCCCTTCATCCTTTTGTATCTTGAAAGAGCATCAGCAGTTCCATATGTACGCAGATGGCCTATGTGCTGAGGCCCATTAGGATACGGGAAGGCGGCAGTAACAAAATAAGGATTCTTGTGATCTATCTCGCTTTCAAACAGGTGCGAGTCTTCCCACGCTTTACTCCATTTCTCCTCTATCTCCTTATAATTAATCATAAAATCATAAACTCATAAATTCAGTATATAACCTCATCGCATAAATATTAATATTGCTTCTTCTGCAACTCCAGCAGATGCGATAACTATAAATAGATTATTCTACTATTAGAATAGTATAACTTTATACCATGTGTCAGAATGCTACCAGAAAACTCAGCAGAATACAACGTAAGCAAGCATATAGACAATTCATTGAGGAACTGGATGCTTAAATTCGTGATACTGAACAGAATATCCAGAAAAGAGTCATATCCCTATGACATATACAAAAAATTAAGGGAGGCTAATCTCCCGGTGCTTAACTTAGTCAAGAAAAGCGAGGTATACAACGTCCTCAATTCCCTGGAATCGATAAAGCTCGTCGAAGCTGAACTGAAAGTCTCTGGGAAAAGGATCCAGAAGAAATACCACATAACTAAAGAGGGAGCAGCAGTAAATCTGAAAACGAAGCTGAAAATGAAGAAGAATATAGCAAATATAAAAGCGTTGATGGATTATGAGTCAGTCTGACCAATATTCAGTCGAAATAACCAATCTCCAGAAGAAATTCGGCGATTTTGAAGCAGTAAAAGACATAAGCTTCAAAATCAAGAAAGGAGAGATATTCGGGATACTCGGGCCCAACGGGGCAGGAAAAACCACCACACTGAATATGATACTCGGCCTATTGCACCCTACCTCCGGCAAGATAATAATAGAGGGTTATGACAATTCAAAGGACAATAAAAATATAAAGCAGCTTATCGGTTTCATGACTCAGGAGACTGTAGTTGACAGCTATCTCACCGCGAGGGACAACCTCCGCATATTTGCAAGGCTTTACCATATTCCTAAAAATAGGATAGAAGAGAAGGTAAACCATGCTCTCGATGAGGCAAACCTCATCTCATTTGCAGACGTTGCCGCAGGCACGTTCTCCGGAGGAATGCAGAGAAGGCTCAACCTCGTAAAATCCATGATTCAAGAACCAAGGATACTGATACTTGATGAGCCCACAACCGGTCTAGACATACAGAGCCGTGTCGGAATGTGGGAAGAGATAAAGCGCCTCAGGAGCAAAGGCATAACCATAATCCTAACCACACAGTATCTTGAGGAAGCCGATCAGTTATGCGATCGCATAGCAATAATCGATCACGGAAGAGTCATGGCAATAGGCACAGCTTCAGAATTGAAAAAGAGAGTGGCAAAAGGCAATCTTCTCAGCATCAAGGTAAACCAGGGTGAAAAAGAGAAGACAGCAAAGATTCTCAAATCCAAGCTGAAGATGGAATATGAGGAAAAAGATGACTTGTTTGTACTTACCGATAATATAGACTTAGAATTGATGATAAAAGTAGCCGAAGAACTCAAAAAGAATAAGATAGATGTCCAGACAATCGGAATGCATCTTCCCACAATGGATGACGTATTCATAAAATTGACAGGATCAAGCATAAGAGATTCTACAGGAGACCAGAAGGCCGGAAAGAATATGGCCAAGATGGGACTTGTAGGCAGGCGATGAGATGGGGCTTTTATACGACTCAATAACCATATTCACAAGGGAAATGCTGATATTCAAGAGCAATCTCAGGACAAATATAATCCGCTCAATGATGTTTCCCCTTATAATAATCATATTCTTTGGCAATCTGGGCAGCAGCGTTAACAATATACCTGTAGCTGTAGCAAACTATGCAAACAGCCAGGTATCAAACCAATTCCTGAATAGCCTGGAATCAGGAAGTACGCTTAATATCAAAGCAGTGACAAATGAGCAGGAAGGCCTTGCAATGCTGCGTGCAGGAAGCATATCTTCACTGATAGTTATAATGCCCTCTTTCCCAAAAAGCAGTGACGGCCAGCCTAGCGTATACGTTTATTATGCGACAAGCCAATTCTCAGAATCAGGAGTTGCTATACCTTTTATAGAACAGACTGCAGCTAAATACAGTTCAGGGCAGATCAGCAGCGTTTCTATACAAAGCGATGTGAATGCAGTTTCGACGCAAGGAACAAACAGCAGCTACAGGGACTTCCTGATAGCGGGTGTGATACTCATGTCTGTTGCCTTCGGCGCTGTCTTTGGCGGAGGCATGTCCATAATAGTCGACAGGCAGCTAGGGAACATAAAATCTTTTCTTATAACTCCGATAAACAAGAATGCAATAGTATTAGGAAAACTATTCTCAGGAACTCTTCAATCCATGATATACGGAATACTTGCGCTTGGCCTTGGGCTGGTTCTAGGCGGAAGCGTGGCTATGGGCGTGGCTGGGCTTATATGGATAATTCCATTGATAGTACTAGTAGGCGCAGCATTCAGCGGCATAGCGATAATGCTCGGCTCAAGGATAAAAACCATAGAAGTATACACTATAGTTGCACAGTCTATAACAATGCCTGCATGGTTCCTTTCAGGCGCATTCTTTCCTTCTTCATCATTTCCGCCCATCCTTCAGCCATTCAACATAGGAGACCCACTCACGTATGCAACAAACGGAATAAGGAGCGTAATGCTGAATGGATACTTCCCCGTGGGGCAGATCATCCTGGATTTCAGTGTTGTTATCATATTTGCCATATTGGGCATCATAATAAGCTTCGCCCTCTTCAAAAATACTATAGACTAAATGAACCAGATTTGATACTTAATGAAAAAAATAAAACAATGTGATAATATGGAAAAACGAATATGGATTTATCTCTTGATGTCAATAGCGGCAATGACTGCCATGCCACTTCTGCACGCAGCGCCGGTGGGAACTCCACAAGGCGGTGTAGATGCTCTCTCAGTTTATAATCTGCAGATAGCCCCAAATCCCATATATGCGGGAGAGAATGTCACAATAAGCCTCCAGCTCTATGATTCGTATACCTACACTCTCAACAACATAAATCTTGAATTGGAAGGAAGCTATCCTATCCTGAATGTCTCGCCTTCCAGTCCATACTTGCTCAGCAGTGCAGGCCCAGGTCTTTATGGAGGATCTTCATCCTATTTTACATATTCCATACATATACCTAAGAACACTCCCTCTGGAAATTACACGCTTAACCTCGTGGCAACATACCAGACAACAGAGACAACTTCAGGAGTCTCGACTACTGTGACTGGATCTTCGATAATGCCTATAAATTTCTATGTGCATGGAAATCCACATATAGAGGTAAATCCGTCAGCTCAGGACATGGTACCTGGAGAATCTTCCCAGGTTGCATTCTCGCTTGTAAATTCAGGATATGGAAAAGCCAGAAATGTGACAGTAAGCCTTGAAAACACAAGCGACTTCTCGGTCATAGGGTCGAAGAACTTTTTCGTCGGAATCATACCTGCGGAAGGATCAGCAGTGGTGACTGCGACCTACCTTGCCAATGGCCGGATAGCGAACGGCACGTATTCCCTGCCTATGCTCGTTTCATACCAATCTTCAGAAGGCACCGAATACAATCAGAGCATAAACCAGCCCATAAATGTCAAGATACAGAATCCAGATCTTGTAACCTCAATAATTGCTGCAAATCCATCTACGCTATATTCTGGTTACAACCAATCACTTCAGATAAGCGTCCAAAACATAGGATACGGAACAGCCAAAAACGTAAGCCTGGTTCTCTTGCCTAAAGGAGGAATAAGCCTTCTCAGTTCAGTGGATAATTTCTTTGTAGGAAGCATCTCTCCAGGCCAGTCGGTTACAGAGAGCGTGCTTGTGGCGGCAAGCAACTATACCGGAGGAAGCGCAGGACTCACTGCTGAAATGAACTACTACTCTACAAACTATGAGAGCATTTTCAGCAAGAAGCAGAACCTGAATATCAGCATAGCGCCTTCTGCCACATTCAAGATAGGAAATTCAACTTATGAACTAACTCCCGGAGAGACTGCAGTTCCGATAAACTTCACCATAACAAACACAGGAACGACACCGGCAGAAGGATTGCAGCTTAATTTCCAAAGCACATATCCAATAACTCCTGTATCTGGAAGCGGATACATACAGGATCTTGCGCCGGGCCAGACAAAAGAAGTGACCTTCATAGTCAGCGTAGACTCAAGGGGAACTCCTGGAACTTATCCCGTAACGATATACGAGACATGGAAACAGCCTGACGGAGCAGCACAGCAGACCTACAGCGGCTCTGACAACTATTTTGCATATGTCAGCAGCACCACTGCAAGTGGAGTTTCAGCATATGAAAATTACATCGTTGCAATAATTGTAGTGGTTGTGATAGCAGTCGTAGTGTATATGCGATTCGTGAAAGGAGGCTTGCAGAAAAAGAAGACGCCTAAGGCACTCTGAAAAGAGAGCCTGCCGGCATTCAGGGGCCGCTTCTCCAAAGCAAAATCAATGGAAGCGGCCTTTGACATACTTATGGTAATATCTACAAGAAGTCTTAACCTTACAAAATGATGCACGCGTAATGAAGCTGCTGTCTTTGGCTAAGTTGCCGAATATGTCCATCGAGTCCACAATTCCTCTGCACAAACCAAAAGTATTTATCTTTGAGCATTCAGACAAGTAGTAATGTGTCTTAATGGAATATAGTGAAAGTGAAAGGACCTCCCTTGCAGTCGCAGCGGGCGTTGTAATTTTCAGCATAATAGCAATACTTGCATATGTATATACCGGAGGAGGAGTAATTTTCTATGCGGTTGCGGTAATAACACTATGCCTTGAGCTATACATGTCATTGCGAATATCTAGGGATAAGAAGACTTCAGAGGGAAAGAGCCAGCCAAAGCCCAAGCAGAAGAAAGAGAAGAAATAGCAGACAGGATAGAATGGAGAAACTCATAATAGCAGAAAAGCCCAGCGTAGCACTGAGAATAGCACTCTCCCTGAGCGATACTAAACCCAAGACAAATGTGCTAAACCAGGTAGTTTATTACGAATTTGAACGGAAAGGCGAGAAGATATATGTTGTGCCGGCAGCAGGCCATCTCTTCTCCCTGCACCAGAAAGAGAAAGGCTATACTCTTCCAACATTCGAAATAGAATGGGCTCCTTCTTACAAGGTAAATAAGAATGCATACTTTACCAAGAAGTATCTTGATGCTGTTGAAATTATAGGGAGAAAATGCTCCTTCTTTATAAATGCGTGCGACTACGACATAGAAGGCACTATAATAGGCTCAAATCTGATAAAAGACATAGTAAATAAAGATCCAAACAAGGAGCTTGAAGAAAAAACACCTAATCTGAAAAGGATGAGATTTTCAACAACTACAAAGCCAGATCTTGAACAGGCATATGAGAACCTTGAGAAATTCGATTACAACAACATGTATGCGGGAGAGGCGAGGCATATGCTCGACTGGATATGGGGCATAAATATGAGCAGGGTTCTGATGAACTCCCTATATCTTGCAGGAGTAAAAAAAGTAATGAGCATAGGCAGAGTCCAAGGACCTACACTAGGAATACTTTCAAAACGTGAACTCGAGATAAAAAACTTCGAGTCGAAGCCTTTCTGGACAGTGATAGTGAAATTCAAGGGAATCGACTTTCAGAATAAAAAAGGCAACATGTTCGAAAAGAAAGATGCCGAATCCGCATTGGCAGTGACTGAAAAAAACAAGATTGTAGTAAAAGAAACCAGTGAGAGCCTTGAGACCAGGTATCCTTTCCCTCCTTTTGACCTAACATCACTGCAGCTGGAGGCAAGCAGGACTTTGAAGATGGATCCCACAAGGACACTGGCAGTCGCCCAGTCACTATATGAAAAATCCTATATCTCCTATCCAAGAACCGCATCGCAGAAGCTTCCGGCAACCCTGAATCTGCCCAGAATCATATCAATGATATCACAAAATCCCAAGTACGAGCACCATGCCAAAAAACTTATATCAGGAACAAAATACAGACCAAGGGAAGGAGCCAAGGAAGATGAGGCGCATCCTGCGATTTATCCTACTGGTGAGCTTCCCAAAAAAATGTCATCAGAGGAAGAGTCTGTTTATGATGTCATAACAAAAAGATTCCTTGCTTGTTTTGACGATCCTGCAACTATTGCCAACACCAAGATTAACCTGGCAGCAGGAAGCGAAGAGTATTCTGCAAGCGGCAACATCATAAAATCAAAGGGTTGGATGGAAATATACAATTATTACAAGCCTGAGGAAAACGCGATGCCTGCACTTTCCAAAGGAGAGGCAATAACACCAGACAAGATACATATGAAGGAAGGCAAGACAGAACCTCCTAAGCGATATACAAAGGCAAGCCTTATAGCCCTTCTTGAAAAGAAAGATCTTGGAACAAAAGCTACCAGGGCTTCTATAATAGATACACTCTTCAACAGAGGATATATCATAAATGCAAAAATAGAAGTAACAAAATTCGGGATGAGCGTATTCGAAAGCCTTAATATATACTGTCCTGATATCCTTGACGAGGATTTGACAAGGAACCTGGAAAAAGACATGGAAAGGATAAGCAAGGGCCAGAAGAGCAAGGACGAGATAATAAACGAGGGAAAGCAGATAATAACAAAAATAGTCGAATCCTTCAAAAAGAATGGAAGAGAGATAGGCAAAGGCCTCAGCAACGGGCTCAAGGAGAGCGAGATTGCATATATGCTTGGAAAATGCACTAAATGCGGAAAAGGAGATCTCATAATAAAAAAATCCAGAAACAACAAGCAGTTCGTAGGATGCAGCAACTGGCCGGAATGCAATAATTCATACCCATTGCCACAGTATGCTAGGATTGTGCCCCTGCATAAAATCTGCGAGAAGTGTGGCGCTCCGAGAGTAAAGGTCTTCGCCAAAGGAAAAGTGTATGAGATGTGCGTAAATCCAGAATGCGAGACAAAGCAGAACTGGAAACAAAAGAAGGAAGAAGAATCTAAAACTGCCAGCAATTCTGTACCTTCAGCAAATGCCCATGTCTCGAAGCAAATCGATCTCGGAAAAGAAGGAGTAGAGAGTCTCCAAGAAAAGAAGGCAGCAAAGAAGGAAACAAAGAAGAAGAGAGAAAATGGAGCCAAAGGCGTGAAGCGCCAGAGAAAGAAAAAAAGTAAAATTGAAGAGTGATATCATGTTTATTTATCCTCAGGCGTATAGAAAACTGAAACGTGGTCCACAGGTCATACTGCCTAAGGATATAGGCATAATAATGTCATATACTGGAGTCAACAAAAATAGCATATGCATAGATGTAGGCACCGGAAGCGGATGGCTTGCACTATCCCTCTCAATGGTGGCAAAAAAAGTATACACCTATGAAATACGGGAAGACTTCATAAGAATAGCCGAGAAAAACCGTGAAATTTTAGGGATTGAAAACATAATTTTCAAGCATCAGGATGCATGCGAGTATATAGAAGAGGAAGATGCTGATATAATGACTGTCGATATTCCAAATGCGGAACGCCTCTTGCCAAATGCGGCAAAGGCCATAAAAAAGGGTGGAATGATCGCAGGATACCTTCCACATACGGAACAGGTAGGCGCATTTGTAGAAGGATTGAACAGTACAGGTTTTTCAGACGTACATACGTTGGAGGTAATCGTGAGGGAGATGCTTGTCAGGCGAGAAGGAATAAGGCCTGCAAATATGGGACTTATGCATACAGCATACCTTACATTTGCTAGAAAGTTGTAACATGCGGAATAGTTATACATTTATTAAATATATCAGCATATGATTATTGGTCTAACAAAGTGGTATTGGGATATCAAAGACAAAAATACTCTGTGGAAATAGTGCTAAAACAAAAATGGTGGAAAAATGGAAAGCGGAGAGAGAATTTCGGAAGATAGAAAAACAGACAGGCGAGACAACTCCATATTGATAGGAAGAAAGCCATCCATGAATTATGTCCTTGCGGTTGTAACTCAATTTAACGGAGGCTCCAAAGATGTCAGGATAAAGGCCAGGGGAAATGCAATATCCAAGGCAGTAGATGTTGTAGAGATAGTCAAAAACAAGTTTCTGCAGGATGTAAAATATCCTGAAAACAGGAATGTTACCTTTGCAACAGAAGAGATAAGCAATGAAGATGGTACCATATCCAAGGTCAGTGCGATGCAGATTCTCCTTGATCTCGAAGGAAACGATTCGGCGAAACCGGAGCCTGAGAACATAGTCTATGTTGGCAAAAAGCCATTAATGAATTATGTCCTTGCCGTAATTACCCAATTTAATAATGGCGCAAAAAGCGTAGTCATAAAGGCAAGGGGAAATTCCATATCAAAGGCTGTGGATGTTGCAGAGATAGCAAGAAACAGGTTCCTCAAATCGATAAAAAATCCGAGTTCAGAAAAACTTCTGATAAATTCGGAGGAACTTGTCAACGAAGACGGCACAAAATCGAAAGTAAGCTCAGTCACCATAATGCTCGAAAAAGGGTAATGGCAGGCTGAATTATGCCTTGAGAAGTTGTATGCCTATTTAGCAATAGTCTTAAATCCTTCTACACCTAATCCTTATTATAGGGTGGAATAATGGAGCCTATCAAATTTGAGTATGTGGGAGTAGACAAAGATCCTGAAACAAACATAATACTCGGCCATGCCGGATTTATAAAAACCATAGAAGATCTTTATGAAGCGATGGCCGACTCTGTTCCAGGAATAAAATTCGGGATTGCTTTCTCCGAGGCAAGCAGTGACTGTCTGGTAAGGAGTGAAGGAAATGATCCTATCCTGATAAAGCAGGCTGAAGAAGGGATGATGAAGATATCAGTAGGACATACATTCCTTATATTGATGAAATCCGCCTATCCCATAAATGTCATGAACAGACTGAAGGCAGTGCCTGAAGTGGCTAACATATACTGCGCAACCGCAAATCCCCTTCAGATAATAATAGGAAAATCAGACCAGGGAAGGGCCGTATTCGGAGTTATAGACGGATCTTCACCACGCGGAGTTGAACAGAATGAAGACAAAGCAAAGCGAAAAAAGCTTCTTCGCGATTTGGGATACAGGTTATAGTCGATAGGTTCTGAGAATGGAATATATAACTGACCTTCATGTGCATTCAAGATATGCCGGTGCATGCAGTGATTCGCTTACCCTTGAAAATATAAACCACACGGGATTGGAAAAAGGCATAGGCATAATCGGAACCGGTGATTTTACCCATCCGTCATGGATTTCAGAAATGAAGACAAAGCTCGAGGAGGAAAACGGAATATATAAACTGAAGGGAGCTTCAACGTCTCTGCTGTTCATTCCAAGTACTGAGGTATGCACAATATCAAAAGACGGAGAGAAATTCAAAAAGATACACCATGGAATACTGGCTCCTGACATGGATACGGCCGAATCAATCAATGATATGATTAAAAATAATGGAGATCTCAGGAGCGACGGAAGGCCCATACTCAATATAACACCGGAAGAGTTGGTAGAAAAAGTGCGCGAAGCGGATAAAAAATCATTCGTTTTCAGCGCACATGCCTGGACTCCGTGGTTTGGCGTTTTCGGAAGCTATGGCTACGCCTCACTGAAGGAAGCCTATGGTGATCAATACACGTATGTAAAAGCGATAGAAACAGGCCTCTCTTCAGATCCAAGCATGAACTGGAGAGTATCCGGGCTCGACAGAGTAACACTGATCTCAGGAAGCGATGCACACTCCCTTCCAAAATTGGGGAGAGAGGCAATAGTCCTAGAGTATGACGGGCAGCCGGAATACAAGGATATCATATCCTCCATAACTAAAAAGAAGATAATCAAGACAATCGAGTTCTTTCCGGAAGAAGGAAAGTATCATTACGACGGGCATAGAAAATGCGGTATATCGCTTAGCCCCGAGGCTTCTAAAAAATATAATGGGATATGCCCAGTATGCAGAAGAAAGCTTACTATGGGTGTCATGCATAGGGTGGAAGAACTTGCAGACAGGGAAGAAGGATACTCACCGAAAGATGCCGTTCCATTTGTAAGGACAATGCCGCTCATCGAAATAATAGCCTATATCAAAAAAAAGACAGTCTTTTCAGAAGCGGTAAAGCGAACATACGATGAGCTTATTCGCAGATTCGGTGGAGAGTTCAGGGTGCTTCTTGACCTTGATCTGAAGGAAATAGCAAAAACAGACAGAGAGCTCGCAGATGCCATAGGCAACATCAGGAACGGAAAGATAGGGATAACTCCAGGATATGACGGTGTTTTCGGAAAGGTGGATATACTTAACAGGAATCCGCCCAAGAAGCCATCGGGAATGCAGAAAAGCATCTCGGATTTCTGACAAATAAAAGCATAGCAGAAAACACTTGCTCTCATAGCGAATCGTATCTTGATTATCTGGATATTCGTACGGCTATATTGCCATATATTATCTGAGGAAATCCTGTTGTAGCATCAGTATAGTTAAGCTGGAGGTTTCCCAGATATAGCTGATTTATCTTGCCAGAGAACGGAAGAGATCCATCATAGCATTGTACATTTATTGTAACATTTGAGCCTATCGGCATGTAGTCCTGCGGTTTGATATTCTGCGTTGTTATAAGTGTACTGTTGGTATTACATCCTACTGCAGTTATGTTTACAGGAACTGTGGTAGATTGTATAATATTAAGCGTCAGGATGCCATTCTGCACCATATAGTAATTAGCACAGATAAATCCCGCTTCAAGTTGGCAGACTTGGCTGGCCGACTGTCCCGGATTGAATATTCCGAGGGCAAACAATGCAGATGCTACTATTCCCAGTATGAGTATGGCCCAGCCGTAGGTCATCAGGTACTCCATCGCAGACTGTGATTTTAGGATTCCTTTCATGTCTTTCAGACTATATGGAATATAAACGTTTAAGAATCTTGGCTAACGCTGAAGGAAAAATTTATTACAAGAGGATAAAAACATCAATCTTCAAGGGGCAGTATACTCGTATGTCCAGCCGTTAGTATATATGACATTGGCATTCACTGCGCTGTTGTCATTTCCAGAGTAATCGTTGGCATTTCCATTCAGAGGCCACCAGCTTAAGAGATGGTTCAAACTTGTCGGATCTCCACCGATACCTTCTCTATATAAATATTCTATTGCAACAGGACTTAAAGATGTGTTATATATCTGGAGGTTTGCTATTGAGCCATTGAAACTTCCTGCTGACTGCGTTGCACCAAGATACGCTCCGGTATTGCTCCCTATTCCGAAATAGTCGGCTCCAGGATTGTATTCCTCTTGACTGGTAGAAGATGTTCCTATTTTCTGTCCGTTAACATAAAAAGTTGCAGTACCTGACCCTACTCCACCGTTGGAGAGGGTTGCAGCTACAAATGTCCATTGATGCGATGGCACTGTGTATGCCACCCCTCCGCTCTCCCAGTTGTTAGGTTGAAGATTGAGGTTCCATTCACTTAAACTAAGCTGGTTATTTCCGATACTAAATTGTAAAGTTATCGTAGGAATACCTTCAGTATAAATGTTCATTACGTTCCCATTATTGGGATTTACCCATGCCATGATTGTAAAATCCGGTTGATTATTAAGCGGGGCTGTTAAGAAGCCGGATCCTGATGTGAGCGTATTGATCACTATCGAATATTTCCGGTTGAAAACTCCTACATATTCGGGAAGCTCGTTATGGCAATTGCCCTGAATTGATACATAGGCAGATGTTCCCGGACCGTTGGGCCTTTCGACCTGGCAGCTTCCAGGTTGAACCTTCGGGGCGAGAAATGCGGGATTGAAGATTCCGAGGCTGAAGAGAGCCCCGAGCACAACTGCTATGATGAGTATGGCCCATCCGTATGTCATCAGGTACTCCATCGCAGACTGTGATTTTAGGATTCCTTTCATGTCTTTCAGACTATATGGAATATAAACGTTTAAGAATCTTGGCTAACGCTGAAGGAAAAATTTATTACAAGAGGATAAAAACATCAATCTTCAAGGGGCAGTATACTCGTATGTCCAGCCGTTAGTATATATGACATTGGCATTCACTGCGCTGTTGTCATTTCCAGAGTAATCGTTGGCATTTCCATTCAGAGGCCACCAGCTTAAGAGATGGTTCAAACTTGTCGGATCTCCACCGATACCTTCTCTATATAAATATTCTATTGCAACAGGACTTAAAGATGTGTTATATATCTGGAGGTTTGCTATTGAGCCATTGAAACTTCCTGCTGACTGCGTTGCACCAAGATACGCTCCGGTATTGCTCCCTATTCCGAAATAGTCGGCTCCAGGATTGTATTCCTCTTGACTGGTAGAAGATGTTCCTATTTTCTGTCCGTTAACATAAAAAGTTGCAGTACCTGACCCTACTCCACCGTTGGAGAGGGTTGCAGCTACAAATGTCCATTGATGCGATGGCACTGTGTATGCCACCCCTCCGCTCTCCCAGTTGTTAGGTTGAAGATTGAGGTTCCATTCACTTAAACTAAGCTGGTTATTTCCGATACTAAATTGTAAAGTTATCGTAGGAATACCTTCAGTATAAATGTTCATTACGTTCCCATTATTGGGATTTACCCATGCCATGATTGTAAAATCCGGTTGATTATTAAGCGGGGCTGTTAAGAAGCCGGATCCTGATGTGAGCGTATTGATCACTATCGAATATTTCCGGTTGAAAACTCCTACATATTCGGGAAGCTCGTTATGGCAATTGCCCTGAATTGATACATAGGCAGATGTTCCCGGACCGTTGGGCCTTTCGACCTGGCAGCTTCCAGGTTGAACCTTCGGGGCGAGAAATGCGGGATTGAAGATTCCGAGGCTGAAGAGAGCCCCGAGCACAACTGCTATGATGAGTATGGCCCATCCGTATGTCATCAGGTACTCCATCGCAGACTGTGATTTTAGGATTCCTTTCATGTCTTTCATATCTTTTAAAACATATTGAAAAGTGATATATTTTATACTTTTCAGCGGATACTTTATCTTATGCCAAATCAAGGCCCAGGATCGGGATGCGAATGTGGCGGAGCATGCAGGTGCGGATGCTATGGCGGATGCGTCTGCAAGAAAAACTGCGAATGCGGATGCAGTTGCGGCTCAAGGCAGATGGATGAAGATCCTGACTCAGAGGAAGAATCATAACTTGAATAGTCTTCTGGAATTTCCAGAGAGAATTTTAGATATCGCCTCCTTTTCGAGGCCTGACTTCTTAATTTTTAGCAGTTCAAGTTCCTGGTCGGAATAGGGACCGTCAGAACCGAACATTATTTTTTCTATGCCTATGTTTTCTGCAACTCTTCTCACTGCAAATGTAGTTCCAAAGATAGATGTTTCCGTATATAGATTGTCTTCTTTTTTTATCTGTTCCAATGCTTTCCATGAAAGCCCTGCAAAATGGCCTATGATGAAATCTATACCTGGAAACTTCACTGCAAGCTTTACTATCCTATCAGGGTCAAAAAACGAAGCCTTGTATTTTTTAAAGCGCATGAATGTAGGCACTGTCTTTCTTGTGTGGAACAATATAGGTTTTCCTGACTCTTCTATCTCTTTGTATATCCAATAATATTTTTTATCAAGAGGATCAAAATTCTGGGCTCTGGGATGAAGTTTCACGCCGTAAAATCCTTCTGAGAGCGAAGAGCTTATCTGGCCAGGCTTCACCAACTTCGGATCAAATCTGAGAAACGGGAGAAATCTTCCGTTTTTAATCTCTAGAAGCTTCTTGCTTGTCATTACAAGATTTCCTTTCTTTTCATCAAATGGAAATATTGCGGCATGGCTTATACCGTAGGCGGCCATGTTCTTCTTTAATTGTGCAAGATTCTGTTTGGCACCGTCTTTGTCCTCGCCTATATGTACATGAATGTCAATTGTCTTATCCATGATTTTCGCCGTGATATTAATTCAAGTTCAATATTTTTCTAAGCAAATAAAACGGCTGCCTTATTTCAAAAGAGCGAAATTGGCAAGCATTGCCTCCAACTGTATCTTATCGTTGGCGCCTTCCACTATTCTGAAATTGCACTCTCCGATATTGCTTATAATGCGCAATTTCTTTTTGTCCTCTACATCGAGATTCATGGCCTCCCTGTAGCACTGCAGAAGTATGTCCTCGCCACTCATTCCGTGTATGAGTATAAGCGTATTCAGTTCGTTTCTTGCTTTTTCAAAATCTCCTGAAATAGCATACCGCAACATTGCCACTATCTCTTTTGGTCTTGCACGTGCTGCTATGTCATATATGGCCTCTTCTGTTATCCCGTTGCCGGATACCGCCACGCTCTGCATTGTATTAGTTAATCTTCTCAGATCTCCGTCACTGACATACAGCAGTGCCTCGACTGCTTTCTCTCCTACAACGAAACCCTCTTTCTCAGCAATTCTATGTATGTACTTCTTCATCTCTTCTTCCTTGAGAGGTTTGAATCTGAAGACAACACACCTGCTCTGTATAGGATCTATTATCTTGCTTGAGTAATTTGCACTCATTATGAATCTTGTACCTGAGGAATATCGTTCCATAGTGCGTCTTAAGGCATGCTGTGCCTCAGGTGTAAGCGCGTCTGCTTCGTCAAGGAAGACTATCTTGACAGTTCCATTGTCCATTGAGATTGTTCTCGCAAACTCCTTCACCTTTCCTCTTACCACATCTATGCCTCTGCTGTCGCTGGCATTCAGTTCAAGAAAAGATTCGGCTATCCTATTCCCATATAGCTCTCTAGCCATGGCCATCGCGCAAGTTGTCTTCCCGACGCCTGCAGGTCCCGTGAATATCATGTTTGGAAAATTCCTTGCCTTGACAAAATCTTTAAGCCTTGAGACTATCGATTCCTGTCCTATAACCTCTCCCAGAAGCTGAG
>JAKBPE010000002.1 GCA_021829835.1 bacterium | reverse complement strand
ATTTATCAAGGCTCACCGTGAATGCATTCATCTTGTTTAGTTGTTCTCCTTCGTCAAGGTGCTTCTCTCCTTTTACTAATCCTTCAGCCAAGTAGAAATAGATGAGGCTTGATATTCTTGCAGGTGCTTGGTATGCCTTGAACAGTAACGTGACTTTAGATGGTCTGAACCCCGTTTCCTCCTCCAGCTCCCTTTTTGCTGCATCCTCTGGTTTTTCGCCTTCCTCAATAAATCCCGCAGGTAGTTCGTAACTATCTTTCTTAATCCCACGTCTGTACATCTTTTCCAAGAAGACATTGCCATCTGATATTGCAAGAATTACTACGAAATCAGGTTGGACAACTCTGACAAATTCCCGTTTATTTCCATTTATCTCTACTTCCTCAGCTTCTATTTTTACTGGCCCACCCTCAAACAATATCCTTTCCATTAAATTACCCACGCCTTAGCCTTTTGAAATACGCCTCTGCCTCCTGAAATTCCTCAAGAGTCCCAACATCAAATAATGCTCGCGTTTGACTTATATAAACCCCTAGCTTGCTAGCGTCAACTAAAGGCTGAACTAATCCAGCAAAATCTATACTTACATCACTATCAGTATAAGCCAAAACTTCCCTGTCTAGAATCATGGTTCCAGTAAGAACAGGGCGCCTATCAGCCGGTCTCTTGCGATATTCTTGGTCGCGAATCGTAAATCCAAGTACCTTTTTGCTTTCAGGATCAAAACTTACTGTCCAGGGATGAGATAGTCTATCAGAAGAAAATAAGACAATTCTAAAAAAGTAATAGAAAATCTAATATTTTATAAGATTATGTATTTTATTCTTTCCGGACAGCGTCCCTGCATCCTTTAATCAGGAGATCTGCCTCCTTTGGGTCTAAAAGGCCCGGATCACATTTTTTATCCAGAAGATGCACAACAGGATCACTTTTTACTGTTCTCATGTAACGCCCTCTTTCATATGCTACATCCATGGCAAGTAGCTCTGCCGCAACAACAGCTGCAGCTAAGGCTATAGGCAACTTCCAGCTTGAACCTCTAACTTCCCTTCTCCCAATATGTTTATCCATACTATCAGAGAGTGATTTCTCTTTATAGATATAAATATTTTGCCAAAGATAATAATATTTTAGTATTTCTAATATGTTTTTGAATTGTTAACTTTTACCCTGGTACTCCTTACCGAATTAAATATCCTAATACTCCTTCCTGAATTAAATATTAAACTAGATTATTATATCTATTTTATATCTATTTATTATGCCTATTTTCAATTTATTAATTGCAAGCATCTGTAGATCAAAAACCCAATCCTGAATTTTCTCGTAAGAATAAGAGTCTTGCTACTTATAAAAAAACTTAACTAAAAAACCTCCAAGTTTCCAGGCGTTGCGTTGCCAGAAATATTGAATCTGGTATGAATTATACTAGAAAATCTAATAATATTTTATCAATGCATGGATTGAACAGAATTGCCCAAGGCTGCAAGATCTTCTACCCATATAAATTATCGAATGATAAAAATAATGTGCTTGAAGCTAAAATTAGGCGGTAATTTTGTCGTCGGAACTATCATAATGCCTAAAACTGATGATCTTTTAAATGAAGCATATGTAATTTCATTTTATTGAAATGATATTTTCATTTTTCATAGATATGATACAAAAAAGGCCCTTGTGAATAAATACCTGAAAAAATATCCCTTTTCTTAAATAATAGGGATGGCATCACAATAGCCAGTTAATTCTCATTAATTTGAAATGAGATACTTTTTCCAAAACTCCTTTCGTTTCATAAAAATGAAAATGAATCATAGCTGATGCTAATAAATTCTAATTTCATAATTATGAGATTTCAACCTTTTACCATTGCAAAAAGATAGTTATGGAGTTCTGCTTCCTTAAGTGGATTTATAGGCATCTCTTTCGGTTTGGACTCTTTATCTTTGGGTTTTTGCTTCATAGTTTTAGGTGCTTCCTTTATTACTATCTTTTCAGCTTCAAATGCTTCGAATCGGTCAGATATTGACAATGAAATAGGTCCAGTAGTATATGTATTTGCCTTTTTAGTGTCATTGCGTATGTTTAGTTCTACTGCATCCTTTTTCTCTGCATCTCTTGTATAGGCCATTTCGAGAGTTATCTTGTCTCCAGTCTTAGCTATTGTATCTATAAAGAACATTCCAGAAGCGACTGCATCTTTTGCTGCTTCATTATAGATGTTTAAATTGACTACGCCAATAGAAATGTCAAAGTATATTTCAAGCCTGTAATATACTCCGGATGTCTTATCCCTACATGTTGCTGTAAGAAGGTGGGCTACATTCTTATTCTCAACCGTGAATGTGTATGTGATCTTTCTCTGATCTGGGCTCATCCTAACTATTTCTGATTTGCCTATCTTAACACTTCCGTTCACATGGGCATATTTCATATGTCCGTTACTCTTCTGCTGTACACCGGTTGTATGATTATTATTTTTGATATCTTGTTGAACATTGCTTGATGCCACTGGTGAAGGGTTGAAGATTCCATCCCTTGCAATGGTAGTTAACGAAGTAGGCATAAATACCATACTTCCAGCCACTATAACAGGTAATATAGTATTTCTAAGTGTTGATCTTGCGGTTACACTCCTTCTTCCTTGATCATTTAGTTTAGTTTCCATAATCAAGAATTTGAATTTACAGATATATAGCCATTATGGTATACTGTTCTAGAATAATAATAGAATTTCTAAGAAAGTTTAATCATACGAGCTTATACAAATATAATATTAGTAATTCTAACATTTTTATAGTATTGAAGATTACATGTTTAGTGACATCCTCCCACCCGTAAACGGTGTGGGCTTCCCTGCGTTCATGCAATCACTGCATCCCACAAAGGATGTGTTTTATCGGTTCTCAGTTCTTTGAGGACTGCCCCCTGTTGAGGTCTTACATCCTCTCCCTGAGCGTGACTTCCCCTCTGTCCGAGGGTAGCTGCTCTATGCAATATATTTATTGCGGCGTTTATGTCCCTGTCCTTCTGCATACCGCATCTATTGCAGATATATGTTCTTTCAGAGAGCGGCATTTCCTGAATATTGCCACAGTTACTGCATTCCTTTGAGGTATTTCTTGCATCCACTTTGACTATTCCCAAACCAGCACTTTCAGCCTTGTATGAGAGGAGTTGGATGAATCTCTTCCATGAAGCGCCCTGTATTGAACCTGCCAATCTGTGGTTCTTTACCATGTTTTGTATATGAAGGTCTTCCACTGCAAATGAAGTGTATCCTGAATTTACAAGAGTGTCTGAAAGTTTATGCAGGTAGTCATCTGACTGACTTGTCGAATATTCGTATGTTTTTTGAAGCCTCGCCTTTGCTCTTTCTCTTCTCTTTGAGCCTTTGTTCCTTCTTGCGACTATCTTCTGCCACTTTGCAATCTTCTTTCTTTTCTGTTGGGTGAATTTCGGCTTCTCTATCTTTGTTCCGTCTGACATCGCAACAAATGAATCCAATCCCAAGTCTATTCCGACTGGATTGGTATTCTTGACTTCTGGGACTTTGATCTCGTTTATGGCAGTGAAGACTGCATAATAATTTCTTCCTTCCCTTTTTATTGTGAGCGTCTTTATTGTGCCTTCTATTTTCCTATGCAAATCTATTGGCATTGTTCCTATCCTTGAGACTCGTAGCCTGCTCTTTCTTATTGAAAAAGAACCATTGTCCTGCGGATATGTTATTGACTTGTATCTGTCTCTTGACCTGAATCTTGGAAATCCTGCCTTCTTGTTTCCTTCCTTGATTCTTCTGAAGAAGTTCTGGTATGCCTTGAGAAGCCTGAATTCTATCTCGCATCTTGTCTGCGAATAAAGTTTCAGGTATTTCTTGTCTTCTTGGATTATCTCTTTCACAAACCTGTTGAACTGTGACATCGAAACCTTTTTCTTTCCATTTTTATAGGATTCGATTGACCTCTCAAAAATCTTGTTGTAGAATTGCTGCGCAAGAATTAGGCGTTCATCTATCTCCTCCTGCCTTGTGGCATCAGGGTAGATTCTGAATTTGTATGCCCTTGTCAGCTCCATGCGTTTTATATCATTATTCATATTTATACACTTTTCTGCGGTTCGCTCTCATCCCACCCATAAATGGTGTGGGATTTCTCGCTCACGTTGTTAAATTCTGTCCTAAGCAGATGTGCTTAATTATCGCAACTATTGTCTGGCGCGATGCTCATAAGTGACACCAGGATAGATTGACGTATTTGTAGAATATGAATTTAAACCTTAAACAAAAAGTATACTTCTGATTAAATGGAAAGATACCATAGATCTCAACAATCTGGAGGGCGAAGTCTTTTTGTACGCAACATTGGAACGTACAATGAGGTAATGGGAGTAGTAAGAGGTAACAGCGCCTTTTTTGCTAGAAGAGGAAAAGGAAGCGATTCGGCACATTTTGTCTTTATACCAAAACCAGACGGCGTAGAAAGAAATTATAATAATCCAAATAGCGGATATAGAGAGAGAATTGCAGATTGGCTAGAGCGAAAAGGGCTTGCTGACAGGCATACTGAAATATCGGTAGTTAGAGGCAAAGAAAGAGAAATAACCAGAATTGATATTACAGTAATAAACTGGAGCGAAAGAAAATCCGAAGTCAGCATTTCTTCTGCTCTCGGCAGTGCACTGCCAGATCTTCACGGAGTGCATCTGAGGCATTAGAAAAATAATATTCTACTGGAGAAAAGTGACATAATCAGTGATAATACAAAGACTATGGCTATGATTGGGAGTATTGCCAGTCCTTCAAGAAGTATTAGAAGTGCAAATACTGTAATTATTATGATAAAGTAAGTCGGCTTGTTCCATCTAAGAACTTTGCTTCCGTCTAATGGAGGTACAGGCAGCATGTTTACGAAGGCAAGCCATAATGCTATGAATGCAGTAGTTCCCATTAGCAGATTCAGATATCCATTCCGGAATACAAACATCCCTGTATAAAATACCACAAAGACTGCAAAATTGGTAAGGGGTCCGGCCACTGACGTGATTCCATCCTGGCGCTTGGTAAACTTGTCCGTGTATATCATTGTGGCTCCCGGAAGCGCCATAAGAAATCCGAGAAAAGAGGTGACCAATGCAATTACTATGCCCAGATCTGATCTCTTAAATGCTGCTATTGCGCCATAATGCTGCGCTACCCGCTTATGCATGTATTCGTGAAGAATGAATGAAAAACTAACCGCTACAAATGATATGGGAAGATAAAAGAGGAAGGGATTGCTGCAGAATGTCCCAAAGATACCTGAAGAGAGACTGCAGAAGGAGATTTTTGCCGTGTTTCCAGCGCTTAGTAATATACTAAATGCCACCGACAAAGCAACATCTGCTATTATCATGTCCTGCAGTTCTTGATTGGAAGGTGCCATTCTATACATTGTCACACTAGATTATATTTTTTCAGAAATGATTATAAATTACTTTGATAAGATATAAAAGGAAGACTATAGCCCTGTAGTCTAGTGGTCAAGGACATCGGGCTCTGAACCCGGTAACCCCAGTTCGAATCTGGGCAGGGCTATATCTTAAAGGACAGTTTCTCAATAATCTCTGATTCTGCAGAAGGGAGTAGATAAAGCAAAAATATATAATAACATAAATGGTTAGAATAATGCTTGAAGTGGTTTGATGAGGATAGGATATCTTGTAATGGGCCTGTTCCTGCTGGTTTTGCTTGGAAATGTAAAGGCCTATTATAACATTACTTTTGTCAACACTACAGTTGTGCTCAATAGCAACACAAGCGCACATATTGTCGAAACATTCGATGTCTATGTTAGCAACAGTTCTGTATCCCAATATACCAAGAACCGAAATGCTATAGGCCTTACCCTGAATGACTGGCAGAAAACCTTATATGCTACGAATCTTGTTCAGAATATAATAAATTATAAGAGAAGCACGTATGATTTTACCTTCCTTCCCGGCCCGCTTATACTTGAACCTTATGGGGGCCAGACAACACTCACCATGAGTTACTATGTCAATAATGTTACAAATATGAAAAATATAGCCCCAAGGGAGTTCGAATATACCTTTAACAACAGCGTATTGAATTTCGAATATACTATAAACGGGCAGGCACTTCCTCCTAATTACCGTTTCAATATAATAATCCCTGCAGGTTCTGAACTGGTTAAGGTATACCCTCTTCCGGATTCTCCTTCCCCTTCCTTCCTTGGAGATTACAAGAATTTTTCCTCTTTCTCATGGTATTCGCAGGAGCCCCTCTCACAATTCTCATTTTCGTTTATATCTAAAGAATCTCTGCAGGAAGAGGTAACAGGCTATTTTTCCAATATCTACTACCACGATTATAACACCATATACTTCTTGATCGTTCTAGGAATAATACTTGTTGTAGTGTATGCATATATTAAATTCTGGAGATAGATCGCAGCGCATTCATTCTAATCTGAAGCCAAATCAGTATAAGCTAAGGAAAGAACCTTTCCATTATACCTGAATCGTAACATGTATATTGAAAATGCACTATAATCAATCTGAAGATATCCATTTGGGTTCAGGCTCTTCCGTGAAGATACATGAAGGACTCAAATTTGCTAAGGCTTCTTTCCGGCGCTGACGGCCTTGTCTTCTTTATTATCTCCAATAAGTCTTCAGTGGTTATTCTTTTTATCATGCCTGATTTTATACGTTCTTCAAGAGCATTAATCTTAGCTTCACGGCATATGTTCGCTATGTCTGCGCCTGTATAGTTTTTGGTTTCTTTGGAAATCTTATCGAAGTCTATATCTGACAGTGGTGCATTCTCTAAGTTCTTCTGGAATATTTTGACTCTATCGCCTTCTTCCGGAGGCCCGACAAATATCAGTTTGTCAAATCTGCCTGGACGTATCATTGCAGGATCCATGGCTTCTGGCCTGTTTGTTGTGCCTACCAGTATGACTCCGCCGCTTTCCTGAAGCCTATCAAGTTGCCTAAGAAATTCACCGGTTATTCTTACGTCTGCCTCTGAATTTCCATCTCTCTTGGGTGCTAAAGAATCGATCTCGTCAATTACTATAATTGATGGGGAGTTCTCTATTGCCCTGTTGAATATGTCCCGTATTATTTCTACGGCTTCATCATATCCTTTTTCTATAAGCTCATCGCCGGATATTGTTATCGTCTTGTAATTGCCTATCTTGTTTGATATCGCCTTCATTATCATTGTCTTGCCTGTCCCCGGAGGCCCGAAAAGAAGTATGCCTGTTATTGAGCGTATATGGTATTCTTTGAGAAGCTTTGGGTGCATTATAGGGATCTCTAAGGCCTCATAGAGCGCTTTTTTGGCATCTTCCATGCCTATGACATCATCTATTGATATGGAAGGAGTATCAGATTTCTCCTCTTTCTGGAACATTCTTCTTTCATAGTCCATCCTGAATTTTGCATAAGCTTCGAGTTTAGCCAGTGAGACTGATGGTTTTGTATGTCGTATCACTCTCTCAAGATCTTCAGTATCAATCTTCATTACTTTCGATTCGTTTAGGGCAACGCTTGCTGCATGCCTTGCGGCTTCGGAACATACATTAGCAATGTCGGCATTGGAAAATCTGTGAGTTATTTCTGCCAGTTTTTCAAAGTCTATGTCTGATGCCATCGGATATTTTTTCGAATAATGTTTAAATACGGCTATCCTCGCATCTTTGTCAGGCAGAGGAACATAGATTATCTTGTCAAATCTCCCGGGGCGCATGATACTGTGGTCTAAAAGTTCTGGGACATTAGTTGAGCCTACTACGACAACCCCGTCAATTTTCTGGAAGCCGTCCATTTCGGATAAAAGCATCGATAAGAGGAGTTTGGTATTTTCGTTTCCTGCAAGCTCTCTTGCTCCTGCAATTCCATCTATTTCATCGAAGAAAAGCACTACCGGAGTATTCTTTTTGGCTGTGGCGAATATCCTTGAGAGATTGCCTTCGGAATCGCTGTTGTATATTAAAGAGGAGGTTTTCACATAGAAGAATTTCGAACGGGTCTCATTCGATACCGCACGCATAAGCATTGTCTTGCCTGTCCCTGGAGGCCCGAAGAGAAGTATGCCCTTTGCAGGCTTTATGTTGTATGCTCCTTTTATCTCTCTGTGTTCCATCGGTTCAAGCACAGCTTCAATCAATTCTTGTTTTGTCTCTTCGTAATTGGCTATATCACTAAATGTTTCATGCGTGCCTGTAGTTAGATCTTCAAGCGCGCCTCCAAACATATCTATGAAATCCTTTTTCATCATCTCCAGAGCGCGCACTATATTGACATCATTAAGCTCAAGGATGAAGGTTATTGGACCCACCAATACAAATCCGAAAAGTATTGCAATATTGAATCCTGTACTGAAAGCATAGCTTATGAATCCGAATGTGAATAGGATTACAAGGCTGTAGAATCCTGCCACTGTTCCTTTGTATTCTGACCTGCTGTTTACGACCTGGTTTATTATGATAAATACTGTTATCAGCCAGACTACCAGTTGGAGGGCTGTAAGTTCAAGATTGTAGAATATCGAGAGTATTGCAAGATATATGCCGCCGAAGAGGTTCCCCCAGACACTTATGCTGAAAAATGCCGAAAATGATGAGTACAATGCGGCAAGAAACGAGGATAGTGAAGGGGCAGTCTTAGACGGCGAGAGCATTGAAAGAAGATTTGAATTGGAGAAAGATGACCTAAATCCTGCTTGGTTGTAGAAGAATGGCGCTGTGTTATGTATGCCTGTAAGACCAGAAAGTATCACTACCAACACAATGAATACAGATGTCACAACAATGCTGCGCTTGAATCCTAAAAAGAGGACAGCCATCACGAATGCAGGTATCTCGATTATGTATCCCAGGTATGAGAATGGAAGCACTGTCAATGCGAATAAGACGCTTGCTGCGTCTGCATATTTGTATCCTACAAGAATGGAGAATCCTACAAATATCAGGTAGAACCATGCCAGAAGTGGAGCCTGATATACTATCATTGGCAGGGCAAAGAGCATCAGGCCGGTAAGCCCTATAAGTGGATGTATTCTAGAAAGCAAAAAGAGGGCTATGACCAGAGGTATAAGAATCAATATAGGGTAAAATGGAAATGCTATTGCTACGCTTATCAATGCAAATGTTGATAGAATTGAGCTTGGGAAATATTTATGGTTTGCAATGTCCCTAAGAAAATCCTTTATGTAATACAGGGTAAGAGGGACGTATATCCTCTGTTTCTTGTGTTTGGGAGTAGGGCCTACATCAGGCTTTCTAACTTTAGTATCTGTTTTTGAAACAGGTGCTCTCTTTTTTGCCATTTCCCACGTTCCTTCCTTAGAATCTTATAAAACTGATAAATATAAAAATAGATTAAAACTTTGCATGAAACAGAAGAAGAAATATGAGTCAGGAAAGTAAACCCAAGATATAAATAAGTAAAGCTATAAATCAGTTTTAAACCCGTTGTAGCTCAATGGCAGAGCGATCGGCTGTAGCCTGAAATCTTGGACACAAGCTTCCAAGGAAGATACCGATAGGTTGGGAGTTCAACTCTCTCCAACGGGAAATAATATTTAGTTCAGCTCATTTGCATAAAGTTCTGTATAGTTTTACACAGATAAAAGTATTTTTGCAGACAAATTCCGCAAAGCAAACAACGCCTAAAAGGTCGATGCTCAAAAGATTTTCTGCAGAGCCATAGAGAAAACAATAAAAGTGCTTTCAGCGATACATAACTTATGAACAATGCGTTATATTTATTCTCCGACGAAAAATCAAGGTTGGTTCAGAGACCCCGTTGGAGAGTCGTAACCTGAGAATAGCTACTTCGTATATTTCTTATAATACAAGTACGCAGCAAGGCTCATTTGATCCTCTATTATGTTGTCTTTAACCATTGATTCAAATTTATCAAGTCTTACTGTGAACGCATTCATCTTGCTCAACTGTTCTCCTTCGTCAAGACGCTTCTCTCCTTTTATTAGCCCCTCAGCCAAGTAGAAATAGATAAGGCTTGATATTCTTGCAGGCGCTTGGTATGCTTTGAACATTAACGTGACTCTAGACGGTCTGAACCCCGTTTCCTCCTCAAACTCTCGTTTTGCTGCATCCTCTGGTTTCTCTCCTTTCTCAATAAATCCTGCAGGGAGTTCATAGCTATCTTTCTTGATTCCACGCCGGTACATCTTCTCCAAGAAAACATTGCCATCAGATATTGCAAGAATTACTACAAAATCAGGTTGAACAACTCTGACAAATTCCCTTTTATTTCCGTTTATCTCAACTTCCTCGGCTTCTATTTTTACTGGGCCGCCTTCAAACAATATTCTTTCCATTAAATTACCCACGCCTTAGCATCTTGAAATATGCTTCTTCCTCCTGAAATTCCTCTGGAGTTCCAACATCGAATAATGCTTGCGTTTAACTTATATAAATCCTTAGCTTGCTAGCATCAACTAAAGGCTGAACTAACCCGGCAAAGTCTATGCTTACGTCTCTATCAGTATAAGCTAACACTTCCCTTTCTAGAATCATTGTTCCGGTAAGAACAGGACGTCTATCGCTAGGCTTCCTGCGATATTCTTGATCTCGGACCGTAAATCCAAGTACATTTTTGCTTTCAAGGTCAAATGATATTGTCCTAGAATGCAAAACTTTTTCCTACTTATTCCTTTAGTACGCCTTAATAACCTACATCTCTCAACAGATCTCTGGAAGCGGGACCTGTTTCATTTCGAGGAAGATTTAGTGGGTTTCGAATTGCAGCCTATGTTCTTATTACCTAAATAAAATAATGGTACAAAATACAAAGATTTAGTGCACAAACCTTCAAATAGAGTAGTAGCTTCAAGATGCAGATTATTCGACGGAATGACCTCTGTCTTAGTTCAGAATAATATTTTACTCATTCCAGACCAAGGCCTTCTGCTATATTAGCAAGCTCGTAGCCGGTTGTTGATGAGCCAGCTACAATACCTTTGGAGTTTGCTATTGTGGAGAGGCCTATGCTTAGTGATCCGGTATTGGCAGTAGACTGTGAGATATTTCCAAAAATCCCTTTTAGAATGTCTTCCTCTTCTTCTGAAACCCTGTTGTTCATTACCATGCCTTTGTTGGTAAGTATGTTATTTGCGCCTACTGTGCCAAAACCGCCTATCTTCATCTGCATTATCTCTACACCTAGGATATTGCCTATCTTATCAGAAGTTTCTCTGCTGTATGCAGGATTTATTATTGCTATTTTGTCATTCGCAAGAATATTGTTTCTGAGGGCATTCAGGCTTGTCTCCAATACCTCTACTTCAAGCTCAGGCAGAAGATCTTTAAGCCGATTAACCTCGCTCGCATATGCCATTTCCGGAAGAATAAGCGCTCTTGAGTTCATCACAGCGTATATCCCTATCAGATCGGATCCGTTGAGAAGTGATTCTACTACGCGGGTTTTAAGAGCATCTGATATTATCTTCTCCCCGCTTCCTCTGGGATTTCCTCCAATCAGGGTTATCTCTTCGTTAGATATTGAGAATGCGCCTATGAAATCATTTCCATAGAGACTTGTTTTTGCTACAGGCATGAGCAGACCTTTCAGCTCTTCCCATCTGAAGAGTGAACCTCACCAGTTCTGGCCGCAGAGTCTGCCTTTACCTGCTTCTTCTGTTCCGCTGGCTTGGGCTTTAGGCTCTTTTCTGATGAAGCAGAGTTAGTATTGCCTGGTTGTTTTTCTGGATTCTTTTTATCATTTTTTTCAGAGCCAGCCTTCTTCTGGTTATCGGTAACCTTTATCTTTGCCTTCTTCTCTGCAAGGTCTACCTTTACAGTTTCTCCTGTCTTTTCTATCTCTACTTTTATTCCGTAGAAGCCATTAATTGCTCCCATCATCAGATAGCGATTCAGCTCACTGCCTATCCTTACAGACTCAGGAGTTGTTTTGTGATGCTTTGCTACCTCTTCCTTAAATATCCTCATGGAATTGTGTATCCTACGTGGCATATGTGTGCGAAACATCTTCCTGCTTATGTTCATCTCCTTTACTGTCTTTGTAGTAGTGGGTGTGTTTGTTGCCAAGAAATCATGCCTTTATCCTTAGTTTCTTATTTCTCCAGCTTCTCTGGAACCTGTTGGATTGTATTCTTCTGTGAGTCCTAAGCATCGCAAGCACAGGAATTCTTCTGTTCTGCTTGAGTTTATTCCCAAGCCTTCTCTTTTTTTCACTGCTCTTTTTTCCCATTCGTAAAACCTTATTTGTGTTGAAATGTTATAGTAGGTTCCTCTTTGTATGTAACTCTTGCCAGTATGTCTTTTAGCTGCGCTTCATTAATCTTTGAATTTATCCTTCCACTCTGAACCATTGAAATTATCAGATCTATAATCTGCATATAAAGCTCCTGATTCGATATACGTACATTCATCATGCGCTCATATGCTTCCGGTGTCATGTATTTTTTGGCTATCTCGCGTTTCTGCTGCTCTATCTGCATCGCGCGCATCCTTGCAGCAATGCGCTTTTTCATATTTGTCTGTTCGTTCTCGTTCATATCGGCCTGCACTCTCTATGCACCTTTGCCTTTAAGCAGTTCTCCTGCTATCTTGTCCAGAAATGACTTTCCCTTTCCTGTAACTATCCTTCCTCCCTTAGTCTTCTCAACATAGCCTGCCTTTTCAAGGGTATCAAACGCATCCTTTATTATGCTGCCTCCTGCACGTTTGTGATGTGGGTGCGTTACCATATGTCTTTTTCTGTTTCCATATCTTACTCTAAGCTTTGCAATGCCTATGGGTCCTTTAATATAGGTCTGCCTGAGTATTGAAGCGCATCGCATATACCAGAAGTTCTCATCTGAAGAAGGCCTGTCCCTTCCTGCTCCGCTCTTAACGTAATCAATATAGGCAGGTTTTGGTATGTTCTCTTCCTTAAGTTTTTCTGCAGCCTTTTTTACGAGCTTGTCGCTCTCCACTTCATATACATTTGCCATTGGTCCACCAGAGGATATGACTTTACAGATAAATTAAGTAGGATTAAGTATTTATTTGTTCGTATAGCTGCATTGAGTTAGGAACTTGACATTTACATTCTAACACCTCGTCAAGATCAAAACCCTTCACATCACGTACCTTATTGCATAGGCAAGAAGGCAGGAAAAGACATGGATTGAGACCTTTTCCAGGCCTCTTATGTCTGAACAGGGCCATCACACCCATTATTTCAGACGTTAAAAAGAGAAGAAAAACCCTCAGAATGTTATGAAACACTAAGTTATTTAATTTGTCAACTTCCTAATAATACAGCAAATGCATGTATTAAAGTATGATTGCAATTTCAAGCAAACGCAGTGTAGAAGATGGAAAAGATAAAACATCCAGGAATAGAGAAGAATAACAAGAATACGTTAAGTTTAGCTGAGAGAAGAGTTGTTACTGAAATTTTAACATTATTTGCAAATGAACATGTAGCACTTCCGGAAAGCCAAATTGCCGAAGTTCTCAGGATGCTACCTGCTTATAGGGGAAATTTGGCAGTAGAACCAGCAAGATGGATAAAAACAGTATTGATATCTCCCGGATTAATTGAAAATAGGATGCTGAATGATAAGATAGTTAAAGCCATAGCGGATATGGTCTACCATAAGGAAGAGATACTTTCCGGAGCGATTGAGGCTGAGAGTAATAAAAATAATATCAATGATAAAAGAGAATCTGAAAATGAACCAAAAATAGTATTATACAGGGATTGGCTTTTGGCCTTGAAGAAAGGAATTTCCAGAAACAGGGTAGAAAAAGAAGCCATTAAAAAAACCTTAGTCGGAGTAAGAGATTTTAGTTATAGTGATAGGCAGGCAGATAAAACAGCATCTGAGATAATTTGGGCCTTCAAGACTCCTATCGAAGATGTGGAGAAAGCAGCAAACATAGATCGATTCGATATTCTGGCAAAGATAGCAATACTCCTAAGGGATGATCTTACAAATTGGAAGCTTGCGAAGAGGATAACCGATTCGATTGGAGGTCAATTTTCCACACTATTCCTGGAACTTGAGAAAGAGCGATTTGAAGAGATAAAATCTCTGCGCACACCTGAAGCGGAGATGAATAGGATAATTAAAAAATTCAATGAACTTTCAGATGGTGTCCCAGAACGATATATGGAGTATACACTGGTTTTTTCTGAAGATGCAAAAAAACAGTTCGCCAATTACTACAAAAAACATGCATCTTCTTTAAAAAGCGAATTTAATCAATTGTGTGAATCCCTTCCATACTTAAAAACAGAGCTATTATTAAGAAGGGTAGGAAGATCTCCTGCGAGAGGCCAGCTTTCTGTCAAGCAGATAATATATAAAGGAAGAAGTTATGATGCTTATCACGCAGGTCCGAATTATATAAATCTGCGTGCAGAATACATAATAGCTGACAGAAACACGGAAAAAGAGATAGTAATAACAGGATTCTACATAGCCCATCCGACAGGGAATTCTTCGGAAGGATTTAGATAGGTTGATAAAATGATTGTGAGAACTGCAGCAGATAAAAATGAAACGCGCAGGTCAGAAGTACTCGAAATTATAAAAAGAGTATATCCTAAAGCCGGATCTGTGTTTATTGCAGATCTTGAAAGAATAGCTACCACTAAGAATATTAAAGATATTAGGGAAAACTCAGAAATCCCTGAGATGAGACTTGCTCTTGCCCTGAATCCAGATACTCCTTCCGATATCGTCTTGAAGATACTCAAGGAAAACAGAAGTCCAGAGATAGCTAAGGTCATAGTCTCTCATTCGAAGATGAGCGAGGAAGGATTTCTCTTTTTGATAGAGCATGAAAAGAATAAGGAAGTCATCGTTGCTGCGATAAATAATACAAAAGTACCCATTCCTAAGGTATTTTTAGAGACTTACATGAAGTATGAAGATCCTGAAATTCAGAGTGCCATAATGAGACGTTTTCTCAGCGATCTTAGAGGAAGAAGACAAGATTAATACTGGGAATATTGTTTCTGAATTGGAGATTGGCAATTATTTTTAGATATAATTATGAGATTTTTGGCTTAAATTCCAATCAAAATACATGTTAGCATGGTATCTAACCTTTGCGCATGGTTTATATTACTTTAGTGATAAATTGTTTTGCTATTTAAGCAGTAGATATTATGATATGCGAGAGATGCAAAAAAGACATAGTCAAGAGTGTGACATGCAATTATTGTAACAGGAAGATAGGCTATGAATGCCTTAAGAGTCAGAAGAAGGTAAGCACTACTGAACGCACATATATATGCAAGGATTGCTGGTCAAGTACGAAGAAGCGTGGAAGATATAAGAGTTATATCATCTTTAAGAACAGAACTGTAAGCTGAACAATATGGCCATAGGTCATCGGAACTTTTTATAAGATTAAGATTCTTTCTTGCTTTGTTATTCGTCTTTTGTTATTGCAAGATATACTCTTTCTCCTTCGATTTCTGTCTCTTTCATGCTTGGAAGGTCTTCCGAGTTTTTAATCTCCGAAGCATTCACATCGGACATTACTCTCTTCATATTTTTCTTTATGACCTCCATTAATTCCTCAGAGATCTTCATCCTTATGATTATCTTTTCGTTCTTTCTGAGGTGCATTGATTTTCTCTCTGTCTGGATCTTTCTCTCGAAGTTTCTTATTGCGGCTTCGTTCTTAAGTTCTTCATCTATGGTCGGATCAAGATAGACTATGCCATGGCTGAATGCTATTGCATCTTCGGCAGGAAGCTTCTTTACTATAGTGAAATGCCTCTCGTTTATGGCAAAACTTCCTCTTGAAGTCTTAATTTCATAACTCCCTGATGCTTTCACGGCTTTTATTATTTCTTCAGCATTGGCTGATTTTAAGGCTTCTGCTATGATACCTGCATTCTCCTTGAAATCGGGACCTATGCTCTTGAATTGTGGCTGTATTTCATTGTTTGAAGAATTCCCTATCTTTATCGAAACTTTTCTGAGGTTGACATAATCCTCTATAATATAAGAAAACCTTTTTAGGGATTCGGCTACCTTATCATCAGCAACTTCTATAGTGCCGTTTGCAAGCGGCTGCCTCAGCCTTATGCCTATTTTTTCCCTCGCGTTGAGCATGGCAGTTACAACCTCCTGTGCAATAGCCATCTCACTTTCCAATCCTTCGTCTATGAGCTTTTTTGAATATGCAGGCCAGTTTTCGAGGAATATCGATTCTTTTTCTTTATAGCGCTCCAGGTATATGTATTCTGAAAGAAAAGGCATTATGACCGATACTGGAATAAGAATGCTGTGAAGTACATAGCTTACAGTCTCTACTACGGTTTTTGCCTTCTGCTTGCTGTAACCATTCATTCTTTTCTTTGCTGATTTCAGATAAAATCTGCTGAAGTCCTCTACTATGAAACGATTCATGAGGTCTGCAGCTTTGTATGTCTCAAATTCGTCGAGATACTTGGTGCATTCTTTTATGAGAGTCTCAGTTCTTGAGAGCATCCACCTGTCTATCTGATCCATATTTCTGATGGAAGGCTTCTTTCCGGGCTTTGGAACATGGCCCAAAGCCGCCTGGTATTCCTCCAACAGGCTTGAGATATTGTAAAGCATTATCACCGTCTTCTGGCTCTCCCTTATCTCATTCTCGTTTAGATTTCTGTTAAGTATTGGGGGATGATTTATGCTCCATAAACGGAAGGCGTCGGCCCCGAATATCTTAGTTATCTCACCAAGCGGCCTGTAATTTCCGAAACTCTTGCTCATCTTCCTACCGTCAGTGCCTGACATTATGCCATGAACTATTACATTCTCAAACGGTATTCTGCCATAAGTCATCAGGCCGCATTTCATCAGGTATTGGAACCATGCACGTATCTGTTCTATATACTCTACAATAAGGTCTGCAGGGAAGACTTTCTCGAATTGTTCTTCAGACATGCTCGCCCTAAAAGTTATTCCAGAATCAAACCAGACGTCGAAGATGTCTTTTATTCGCTCTGAAACGCCTCCGCAGTCGCATTTTAGCTTTATTTTATCGATATATGGCCTATGCAGGTCTTTTAGCATTTCAAACTCTGAAGGATTTTCTGCTTTTTGTTTTAATTCCTCAAGCGATCCTATAATTGTGTTTGTACCGCATTTTTGGCATTTCCAGATAGGCATCGGCGCTCCCCAGTATCTCTGCCTGGATATACACCAGTCTGGAGAATTCTCAAGGACTGCTCTCTGCCACTCCTTTACCTCTGAAGGATGCCAGTTCACCTTTTCATTCTGTTTTATCATCTTTTTCTTCATCTTCTTTATGTTTATGAACCATTGATCAGTGGCTAAAAATATAAGCTTAGAGCTGCATCTCCAGCAGTATGGATAACTGTGCCTTATGAATTTTTTGCCTATGAGGTCGCCTGAGAGCTCAAGGTCTCTTATAACTGCTTTGTTGCCATCTGTAGGGACCTTTATTCCCTTGTATTCTCCAGCTTCATCGCTGTATGTTGCGTCTGGATTGATAGGACTGAAAATTGGCAGCTTATTTATCTTTCCCAATGAGAAGTCCTCTACTCCATTGCCTGGAGCTATATGGACTAATCCTGTTCCCTCACCCATGGACACCAAACTCTCTGAAAAGATAACTTTATGGTACTTTTCCAGTTTCTTCTGTGCCGGAACCTTTTCGGCGAGTGGGCTCGTATAATATGTGTTTTTTAGCATGATTCCTTGAAATTCCATAAGGATAGTTGTGCTTTTTCCTGTTGCTGCTGAAAAATCGTCTAAACGCTCTTTTGCAATTATAAGATTTCTGCCTTCCGAATTTATTAATAAGTACTGTTTTTCCGGATTGACAGCTATTGCTACATTTGCAGGAAGAGTCCATGGCGTAGTTGTCCATATAAGAAGGTAACTGTCTTTTGGCAGTTCAATTCCGGGCTTTGACTTATCCATATTTATTTTAAATGCAACGTACGCTGAAGGATCTTCAGTCTCTTTGTATTCGACCTCCATGCTTCCCTGGGAGAGTGGGGTTTCACAATGAGGACAGTAGATGAGTGTGCGTTTTCCAGTATATAGGAAACCGTTCTCGCTGGCTTTTTTGAACATCTGCCATGCGGTTTCTATGTATTCGTTCTTGTAAGGAAGATATGGATTCTTGAAATCCAAGGATATGCCGAAGCGCTCATAATCGGCGTCCATTCTGCCTATATATCTCTCAACATACTCCCTGCAGCTGTTTATAAATTTTTCAAGGCCTATTTTTTGCTCTATCTCCTTTTTTGACTGTATGCCTAGCTCTTTTTCCAGCTTGTTTTCTACAGGTAGGCCGTGCACATCATATCCTGCGCGGTCTATAACATCATAACCTCTGTATCTTCTGTATCGTATAGATGCGTCCTTTATTGACTTGGTCCATATCTGTGCAGGATGAAGGTCTCCGCTCACAAATGGAGGCCCGTCAAGAAAATAGAAGGGTTTCCCTCCTCTGTTTTTCTCCCTTGCTTTTTCCAGAATCTGGATGGTTTTCCAGTATTCTATTATTTTTTCCTCGTTTTTACTTATCTCAAGCATGTGCAATACCCACTTTCTAAAATTAAGAACTTATTATATGCTTATTATCTTACAAGAACTGCTTTAAATATTTGCTCCGATAATCTAAATAGATTCGATGAGGTCCGCAGACGCAGCAACATACATCAGAACAGCCATGGCTTTGGTCGTAGTCTATCTCGTGCTGATAAAATTTATTCCTGCTGTGATAATCTTCTTGATAGCATTGGTCATAGCACTTGACGGCCTCGACGGATATATGGCAGTCTCTGAAGAGAGTAAAGGCAAGATAAGCTTTACCCAGTATCTTTCAGCGGCCATTGGCGACAGAGCTATGAAGGAAAAGGTCTCTTCTGTCAAGCAGATCATCAAGAAGCATGCACCCCATGGCGCAAGAATGGATGTTGCAGGAGACAGAGTGGTCGAATATTCTTTCTGGATTGTCTTTACCTACCTCCATGTACTCCCCATATACGTACTTTTGATAGTTATCATACGACATTCATTTGTAGATGCCCTGATGGCATCCAAAGGCACTTCATCTAAGATGAAGACCAGAATAGGCAAGGCTATGTACTCTTCAAATATAGCAAGAGGAGGTATAAATGTAGTAAAATTCCTTGCTTTTTCATACCTGGCGCTTATGTATATTGCAGGCTATCCTGCAATAATAGGATATCTGCTTGTTGGAATCCTTGTGGCATATATACTTGCAAGGGGAGTTGCAGAAGTGTATGAGAGCATGAAATCAGATGATTGAGTAGAATGAATCCAGAGATAAGCGTAATAATACCAGCATTGAATGAGGAGAAGTACATAGGCCATGCAATAAAAGGCCTCACTTCTCAGACATTTAAGAATTTCGAAACAATAGTAGTAGACGGAGGGAGCAGAGACAATACAGTGAAGATAGCAAAAAAACATGCCAGGGTCATAATACAGAAAAAACCAGGAGCTGCAGTGGCGAGAAACAGCGGTGCAGAAGTTGCCAGAGGAAGGCTTCTTCTCTTCCTAGATGCGGATACATGGCCATCCCCTTATCTTCTTGAGATATATAGAAAGGTATTTGCGGATAAAAAAGTTGTTGCTGCTACCGGGCCTGTCTTACCACTTGAAAAAGCCAAAGCCACAATAAGTGCAGGATATTTTTTTGTCTCGATGATTTTCGTCAAAGCTTCAATATTGCTCTCAAGGCCTTGTATAGTCGGATCGAACTTCGCAGTAAGAAAAGATGCATTTGCAAAAGTTAAAGGCTTCAATCCCAAGATGATAACATATGAGGACTGGGATCTTTCCTTAAGGCTTAAGAAAATAGGAAGAATAAAGTTTGTAGACAATGCTGAAGTTAAAACAAGCGTCAGGCGCATTAATGCGTGGGGCGTTTCAGGTTTTTTTGCCTTTTACGTTAACAATATGGCAAGGTACACTTTCTTTAAGAAACCTAGAAAAGAATACAGGCAGATACGATAGATGATTTTTATTTATGGGAATCCTACACCAGTTCCCAATGCCTCCTTAAATTCTTATTTTAGGAGCATAACCACTGCAAGTGTATTTACAAGTATATGGGCAAGAATGGAAGGATAAAGCGATCCGGTTCTTTTGAAGAGATATCCTGCGAGGAGTCCGAAGATCATTGCTGCTATGATCTCTATTCCGAATGTGGAGTTGTATGAGAAATGAAGAAGCCCGAAAATAACCGCACTTGCCACTATGCCTATTCTTGGTACCATGAATCCCCTGAAGAGTATCTCTTCGCATACAGGAGCCACAAGCGCTGCAAATATATAGAACCAGAGAGGAGCACCTGCAAATGCAACAGAGACATTTGTACTGATAGATGTGCCGGTTATGTTGCTTATTAATCCTATTCCGATTCCTATTATGGTTATTATGAAAAAGAGCACCAAGCCCAATGCTATGAAGTATAGGCTCAGATTCTTCTTGCCTATGCCTAGATTGCTTATTATAACGTCTCTGCCTGCTTTTTTATAGAGCCTGAAATATAGTATGACAGATAAAGGAAACATCAGCTCAAGTATTGCATCTCCAAAGAAAAGCAGGCTGTTATTTGAACTACTTGGGGAGTAAAATATGCCAAGGACAATCGTTACTGCTATAAATAGGAGCACTAATATTATAAGGAATACAGCAGAACTTTTTATGCCATGTTTTATGTCATAGGGATGTTTTCGTATTCTTCTCTTTTTTTGAGGTTTTGATTTGATTTTGTCAGTCCTCTTTTTTCATCTCGGTATAGCCACATTTTCCGCAGGAGAACCTGTTTTTGTGGTTTGCCATCCTTACTCCGCATTTTGGGCACATTTTTTCAGGATTTTTATATTCTGATGTCTTTTTGCCTTTAGTTTCTTTTGCCATTATTACACCTGCGCTTTATCTTCCTTTTTTGCTTCTTTTTCAGCTGGCTCTGCCTTTCCTTTATCTTTCTTTTCTGCAGTTGTTCCTGGATTTGCATTATCACCAGGCTGCTTTTCTTCCTTTTTCTCCTGGATACGCTCTATATGTGCCATGGTCTCTTTCTTTATATAAGAATAAACCAGAACCTCGCTGGAATTGTTTCCAAATGCCTGTGTTATTTTTGTAACCACGGTGAGAGCAGGATTTAGGCTCAGTTTTTTGCATATCTCTTGGCTCATCGACTCTTTCGAAGGAGTTGCATTTCCCTTATAGGATACATCCAAGTATATCTCTTTTCTGTCAAAAAGTTTGTTCTCTGTCTGGCTAGTTACTTTTATTTCCATATTAATCACGCGCTGTTAAGCACTCTCGATATTGTCTTTTTTTCTCCGTAAACAAGAAGCTCGACTTCCGCTCCTGGTTTTATTGAACTCTTGAACTCATCAGGTACTTTTATCTCAAATGATTCATATGTTTCAGAGTCCATCATCTGCGATATTTCACCTGATACTGAGACTACCTGTGCTTTCTTCTTGTTTACTATGGGAACTTCAGCATCAGCATCGCTTGGCTTCAGAAGAGTCTTCTTCCCGCCTTCAAAAATTCCGACAGCGGTAACTCGCATCTTCGCGGAGCCGTGCTTTCCAGGAGCAGATGTCTCTATCTCCACTACCTTGCACGGTATCCCATCAATCAGTATAAACCTTCCAGTCTTTATCTCTTTCATGGAGACATACGAAAATTCTTCGCTCACAACATCCTCTACTAAGTAATTATTTAAGTATAAAGAGGCTGTTAATGTATATAAATCTTACAGAAAAACAGGAATTGGTGTTTTTGCTGGATTTGAACAGCTTTAATGCAAGCATGCATCATATGCTTATACCGAAATAGAATCTCAACAATGCTCCTAGAGCCACAGTTATTGCTACAGCGCCTAATGAAATCAATATTGTTTCTGATATGCGCTTTGTTATGCTTGTGCTGCTTAATATTGCAACTGCCGTAGAAGCAAAAACGAGTATGGCACATGATATGATAAGCGATGCTGCTATTCCTTCAAATCCTGACATCCCGAAAATAAATGGAAGTACAACGCTTATCGCACCGCCAAGATAGAACACGCCGGTGTATAATGCCTGCTTGTTGGGGCTTTCTGATGAATCGGATTCTGTTTTATCAGAAGATATAAGCCCGTGTGATTTCGATGAGATATAGACTCCTCCTGCCATTGAAAGGGTCCCTGAAATGCCTATTATTATTCCTGAAAGGGCAACTACCAGCGGGGAGTTCGCTATAACAGCTATTCCCGAAACAGCAGCAAGAACCTCCACAAGGCCGTCATTCAAGCCCAACATTATTGAACGTATATTGCCTAAATTTCCACCGTACTTGTCAAGAATTGACCTTATTTTGACTGCGTTTTTCCTTTCGTCTGAGATAACGGAAAGGAAGCGGATTCTGTCTTTATCTGAGACTCCTGTACCTTTTGTAAGACGCTCATATCTGTTGAGATTATTTAATTCAGTTCTACTCAGAAGAGTCAGTGTAAATGGGAGCCCAAGTATTCCTCTTGCCCCTAAATACAGATAGAGTTTAAGTAAGGAGATGCCTGAAGGCCTTTTCTTGTATGTCCTTTCTATTCCAGCCGCTTCGCCCCACAGGTCCATATGCTTTTTCTCTGTTTTAATCATGTTTTCAAGAACAGATTTCAGAATTTTGTCCTTTTCGTGTTCTGCAAGTTCTTTATATAGATGATAGTCCCTGAGCTCATCTAAAAAAAGCTTCCTTGTTAATTCTGTCCTTTTGCGGCTTGACATCGGATGATTAATGTACTGAAAAGCTTATAAGCAGTAAGTGTATGCAAGTGCGAAGATACATTTTTAGGCGCAATAGGGAATTATTCAACTTTGCTTTTCCTATAACAACAATAGGTTATTCATTTCGGAAAGAATGCGAATGTACATATGTTCTGCTCTTTTACTGCCTGAATATAAAATATTCGGATACTATGTAGTATTGGTATGGAAAAGAAAAAGTGTCCGTACAGGAGATTGGATTATGGGATTTTTTAATAATGCTTCCACATATTATTCAGGAAGCGACTGCCATGAGTATATAGATAGGCTGATATTGAACGGGGAAGATATTCAGATAGTATCGCCGTACGTAGATAAGCATTATGCAAGGTTTCTTCTTGATAATGCCGGCAAAAAAAGGATAAGAATAATCTCTTCGTCTATGAGTGCGGAAGCAACCCGCATTCTCTCTAGAAACAGCAACATAAAAATATTCTCTGCTGTTATTGTTGCGATTTTAGGAGTTGACTATCTGGTTTATGTAAACTTGAAGTTTCCTATGTTTGTGGCAATCCTTCTTTTTTCAGCCTTTGCATCGTATATCTCGTTTGTAGCATTAAATCCGGGAAAGACAAGAATAGTTGTAAGAAAGCCTGAAGGATTTGTACACGCCAAACTTTACATAAGTGAAAACGAGGCAATACACGGATCAGCTAATTTCACTTATAATGGCACCCACTCTAACATAGAGCATATCGAAATAATAAAGGACATGGAAAGAGTAATCAAACTGAAGAAAGAATTTGAACAGTTATGGGTCAGTTCGCGAAGTGTCTAACCGAACAAAGGAATATTTGCATTTATGTTATCTAAAATCTAAAAACAAGAATCTAAAAGAAGATTATTCCCTTTTAGTATTCTCCAATAAGGAAAGGATATCATCAGGGACTGTAACATTGAAACGTAATGCCAGTTCCAATACTGCTTCATGGTTGGCTTCGCGTTTGTGCTCATTCAATATGGGAGTTATGCCCTCCAATATCTTTTCCTTGCTTAGCTGTGAGGTTCCCGCAAATATAGAAGCTGTATAAAATTCTCCGGTTTCCAGATATCTTACAAACGCATTGAATTTTGCCTGCTCTCTTTTCTTAGGAGACAGACTTAGTTCCTTGGATAATAAAAATGCCTTAAGAAATTCCTTCGACTCCATATATTGACCATGAACGCGATTAGCTGCTCTTTTGGTTCTGCCGCTGCCTAGTCCGTTGGCAAGTGCAAGATAAGCTGCGTCTAGATACTTTTTATCTTTCATTAGGGAATTATATCTTTCTATATCCTCTTTTGATATCTTTGAGTTGCGTAAGTGATGGTTTGGCTCTTTTTCATCAGGTTTTATTGTAGGACTAATTTGTATTCGTTGTTCTGCGTTACTTCCCCGTAATCCCATGAACACGAGAAATTTGTTTCCTGCTTTGGTGGAAGATTGTTCTGGTTTGGAAGTTACTGTGTTGTGGAGATTTTTTTCAACCATCTAATCACGGTTAGTTGAACCCACCTGGTTCCTGTAGATATATAGCTTTTTTTATAATATCCAATTGTCACATTTTTCTGAAATAAGATATTTAGATTAGTTATGATGCGGTTTTGGAGTATTCTATTCAGTATAATCTGCTCTCGCAGAGAAACACATTCGTCAGATAAGATACTGGATATTGCTCGTTTCGGTCATATTTCGGTATAAGTAAAGACCATAAGCATTACCTAATTATTTAACATGTATTTTTAAATATGATAGACACATAATCCGATTATGGGAAGAAGCAATACAACAAAAAATAAGATATTGGGAATAATAAATTCTCATGAACAGACGCTTACTGACATATCCAAGAAACTCGATTTGGCGCCTTCCACTGTAAGTCAGCACCTGAAAGAATTGAAGGAGATAGGCGCAATAGAGGAATCGGATAACTGGAATATGAAAAAATGGAAATACTACAAACTAAATCCTGAATTTGATTATTCAAAATTCGGAATAGAAGAGCCCATGCTGAAAAAAATAAGCGCAAATTTTAACAAAAGGGTATTTTTTTATACTGTAGGATTGATTCTGACAGGGGTGGTGTTGCTATCTTATCTTGTTTTGATTTATAACGCCCAAAGCAGCAGCATTGTACAGATAGGCCTAACTGACCCGCCCACAGTCCCTTTTGGAACTCAGGCACTTTACATAAACTATTCAGGGATAGCCGTACATACAGTAGGTGGAGTAGGCCCTGAATGGATAGAAACAAATTCAAGTGGCACTGTCAATCTGCTTTCGTTGATAAATGTAAGCAAAATAATAAGCAGTGTTGAAGTTTCCCATAATTCGAAGATAAATGAAGTAAGTTTTAAGATAGATTCGGCACAGATAGAGATAGACAATACAACATATAATGTAGTTGTACCTACAGGAAACATAACAGCCGCAATAACTGAAAATGCTACAATAAATTCGAGTTCTGAAATAATTCTTGATTTCTCACCAATTGTATTTCAAGTTTACAATGGGAAAAAGGAAGGATTCTTGATGCTTCCGGGAATCAAGGCAATATTAGACAGAGGCATGAAGACCACAGTAGGTATGTTTAAAAAAGAGTATGGAAAGAATATTGCATTGAATCGTGAATACTATACAGGTCTCAGATTTGGAAGATATATGAAGATAGTCTCAGTTTCCATATTAAAAGAAGCTTCGGGGAACATAAGCTTATCGGCAGATATAGAGAATACTGGAGACAGGAATATCTCTTTGAAAAATCTTGTAATATTGAATAAAAACAATACAGGAATTTGGAGTAAGGTCGATGCAATAGCATTTTCAGTAGGTCCTGAAGGAAATCTTACTTTTATAAATGGCACATATACCAAAAACAAATATAATCAAGCATTTAACGGAAGTTATGGATATTTGCTCGGGCCGGGAAAATCTGTGTTATTAACCTTCGATGGAAAACTTGTGCTTGGAAATGGATCGGTAATTTATCCTACGGAAGATACTGAATACAGAACTGGAATCATATCAAATGCAGGATATTACAGTATGACAAATGCAACATAGTGAGGATATTTGAATTGTAAAGAGTTTGATAAAGAATGAAATCGGTAAACAGGCCAAATGTGATTTTCGTAATGCTAGATACTATATCGGCCGATCACCTGAAACTTTACGGAGGAAACGCACCTATGAAAAATTTTGAGAATATAGCAATGAGGGGAACAACATATACAAACGCTATAGCTCCAGGAACTTATACCCTTCCTTCACACGTTTCAATGTTTCTAGGAAAGAGAGTTAGAAATATTAAGATGCTTCTTAAGAATCCGGTAAAAAACCAGAAGACCAGTACAGATCCCCTCTTTCTGAAAAATAAGTATATCAAGGATAATGACCGCACAGTGGCTATGCAAATGTCGCATTTGGGATACAAAACTTCACTCTTTTCCAATAACCCATTTATAACAGAGTCTACTGGATTAAGTACGGGTTTCTCTTATATACGCAATATCTTTATCGAAAATAAACTTAAGTACCATAAAACAACCCTTAGGATAATAGGCAATGATTTTAGCAGGGAAAACCTTACCAAACTTGCTTATGGCATTTCCTACCTCATTCCAAAAGAGAGTATGGATAATATGTATCTTAACTTGAGAAAAAAACTCAATAGAAAGGTATGTAATGAAACCGGAGCCTATGCGCTAGACCAAGGAGCTGAACTGACTAATAAGATAATAGGCGAGTATCTTGGAAGGTCATTCAGGGATAGACATTTTATGTTCGTCAATTATATGGAAGCGCATGAAGGCTATCCCACCAATCTTATTGCAGATAAAGAAGTAAGCCAGGACAGATGGATGTATGTGAGCAACATTATAGATAATTCCGGAATAAAAATCCTTAAGAAAGCGTATGAAAAAAGGCTTGAATATCTTGACGTTAAGATAGGAGAACTTATTGAAATAATGAAAAACAACGGAATTTTGGATAACGCAGTAGTTATAATGGCAAGCGACCATGGACAGGCTTTCGGAGAACATGGCCAGTTATACCATAATCTCTTCCCATACAATGAGATATCCAAAGTGCCGTTTGTAACTGCGAGATATTTGAATGGAAAACAGGTCAAAGAAGGCCAGAAGATAGAAAATCCTGTCGGATTAAAATCGCTTTACAACCACATATTGGAGATAGGATATGGAAAGATGAGGGAGATTCCTGGCTCTGAAACAAATAACGAATATGTATTCTCAGACCATACAGGCATGCTTGACGTTTGGGACATGTCCCTACTGCGAAGGCTGAGGCATAGATCCAAAAATGCAGATCTGCTTTATAAGACAAAACTTAGATATAATACATTTGCAACTGCAGTATACAAAGGCAGATATAAACTGATCCATTATTATGGGTCTGAAAGAAACATTAAGGATGAAATGTATAATCTTCAAAATGATCCTAAGGAGATGGATAACATTATAGATAAAAATAGGAATATTGCTTTGCAGATGCTTTATGCAAATAGGAATTAAGAACAGTGATGTAAAACTACCTTTTTAAGCCTGAATAACATAATTACCAATATAGGCATCTAATATGGAGGCAATTAAGAAAGATAGGCTAAAGGCATTGATTTTTACCTCACTTGGGCATTCTACCAACGATTTTACTACTTTATTGTTTTCTATATTGATAATATACTACAACAAAGATTTGGATTAGGACTTGCATTGTTGGGCGCAATGGCGATAGCTTACAATATAATAAGCGGGTTTCTTAGCACACCGATAGGAAAATTTGCTGATAAAACAAGACGCTATCCAATGCTGATTGCGCTTGGGATAGTAATACTCGGGATATCGATGATCCTGTTCTCCTTCTCTTTTGAATTTAGCAGATATGTGATCCCCATAATGGGTTTTGCTGTGATATTCTTAGGAGTGGGCCAAGCGTTTTACCATCCACTTGGAGCATCTGTTCTTGAAGAGGCATATTCTGACAGATCATCTCTTATGATGGGCATAAACGGATCTTTTGGCAGTATGGGAAGGTCATTACTACCTATAGTTCTGATTCCCTTGATACTCTTTGTAGGTGTATCTTACGCCCTGGCAATATTAGGCATATATGCCATACTTACAGGGGCCATTATATTTTTTGGACTAGCTTCAATGAAAAAATGGAATAAAAAAATAAAGGAAACTAAAAGAAAATCCAATCTCAAAATTTCTACTGGAAAGTACAAGCCAATATTAACCTTGTTGACTCTGCTTGTTTTCGTCAGAGCAATGTTTTTGATAGGCACTACTACATACATGTGACATCCTCCAACGACTAAAGGTCGTTGGCTTCCCCTGCGTTTGCAGGGTATGTTCTCAGTTCCTTGAGGACTGCCTCCTGTTGAGGTCTTACATTCTCTCCCTGAGCGTGACTTCCCCTCTGTCCGAGGGTAGCTTTGACTGCATTGCAGTCAAAATTTGAACTCGTAGAGTTCAAAGCTCTTTTGAGTATATTTATTGATGCGTTTATATCCCTGTCCAACTGCATACCGCATTTGCAGTTGTATTCCCTCACGGATAGTGGCATTTCTTGAATGTTGCCACAATTACTGCATTCCTTTGAGGTATTCCTTGCATCTACTTTTATTACTTTCATACCAGCACTTTCAGCCTTGTATGAAAGCATTTGGATAAATTTGTTCCATGAAGCGTTCTGTATTGACTGTGCAAGACGATGGTTTTTCAGCATGTTTTCTATATGCAACTCCTCTACTGCGAATGAGGTGAATCCGCCATGCACCAACTTGTCTGATAGTTTATGCATAAAGTCGTTAGATTGATTGGTTGTTACTTTCCATTCCTCTCGAAGCCTGGATTTTGCTTTGTTTCTTCTCTTTGAGCTTTTATGCCTTCTTGCAACTATTCTTTGCCATCTTGCGATTCTTTTCTCTCTCTTTTTGAAGAACTTTGGTTTCTGGATTGTTTCTCCGTTTGAAAGTGCAATAAAATTGTTTAACCCCATGTCTATGCCTACTAGATTCGTGTCTTTTACCTCTGGTCGATTTATTATCCGCTCTGCTGTGAAGATTACATAGTATTCCCTACCTTCCCTCTTTATCGTCATCGCCTTTACGTTCCCTGTTATATTTCTGTGCTGTTCTATCTTCATAGTTCCTATTTTAGATATTCTCAGCCTTCCCTTTTCTATCCTGAACGAACCGTTGTTTTCTATGTGCGTTATAGAATTGAATTTGTCCTTTGATTTGAAGCGTGGAAATCCTGCCTTTATGTTTGCACCTGACTTCTTCTGCTGGCATCTCCTGAAGAAGTTCTGGTAGGTCTTCAAAAGCCTATTGCGGATGTCTACTCTGGCATGTGCGTAGAGTTGCAGATATTCTTTATCCTCCTTTATTATTTCATTGAGGAATTGGTTTATTGTTCTCTGCGATATTTTTGAATTGGAATTTGATTTGTGTGCTTCTATCGTCTTCTCAAGGAGTTTGTTGTAAAGCCTTTGAGATATGGAAATAGCGTCGTCTATTGCTTTCTGCCTCTTAGTGTCAGGATATACCCTGAACTTGTAGGCACGCATTGTTTCCATGCTTCCTGTTTTGTTTTTAATTCTTATATACCTTCTTACGCCCCTAACCCACCATTGAAAATGATGGGTTTGCAGGGCGAATCATTCTATCAGAATATCTTTTGACCAGAGTTGGTTCTGAGATTACAGTTGGCTATATACTTACTATAAGCTTTGTAACAGCTATCCTCGGGCAACCGTTATTTGGGCGGCTTACTGATAGATATGGCGGCAAGCTTACAATAGCGATAACTACAGTATTTTCAACCCTCACCTTTATCGCTTTCATGCTCTCGGGATCAAATGTATTATTTCTGATTGTATCTTATGCCTCTTTTGTTTTTCTGGCGTTTACGGGATTTCCGGTTTTGCTGGGTTATGTAAACCAGATAATACCGAACAAAATAACTACAACAGCTCATGGAATAGTTTGGGGACTCGGCAACACGATAGGCGGAGCCACAGGAATAGCAGTAATGTCAATTCTGATATTTGAGAGAATTAGCCTTACAGATACGATGTGGGCAATGGTATTATTTGGCATAGCTTCTATATTTTTTATACCTTTTATACCTGAAGGTAGGAAATTATTTGGGAATCGAAAATACCAGAGATAGGGCCTTAAAAATCATAGGATGGCTGATATTGCACCAGTTTAATTTGGATCGATCCATTATCGTAAATTGCATATTAACAACGCCGTTCGTTGCTGCTATTGCTCAGATATATGCTAAAAGAGGCATTTGAATAAATCTTTTTGTGAAGGCCAACATATACGGCATTTGATGAAGTACCTACGCCGTTTATTACAATGACGGGAAGATTCTTAATGCTGCTATTGTAAAAATAGGGAGAATATGCAGTTATATTATAATACCTAAGATAAACCCAGTCGTTTGAGACAAATGTGCAGTTATACATATTGAGGCTCTTTATTTCAGAGACCACGTTTGCAAATATGCTATTTTGACTTCCTGAAGTGAGGCTAGCATGCATGCCTGTATTTAGAATTATCAATACCCCCACGATTGTTGCTGCTGAGAATAGAAACAGGATGATATCTGAGTTATGGATGAAACTCCTTTTTAGGTATGTCTTATTATTTTTTATAAGAGGAATTAGTTTATCGATGGCATAAGCAACTAAAAATGCAAGAGCACCGTAAAGGAAATATGCATATCTAGCCTGGTCAAATGAACTTTCATGCCTTCCTAGAATTATAAATTCTACAATTGAAAGGAATAGAAATGAAGTCAGAATTATTAATGGTCGCTTGAAGGTATTTTTCCTGAAGACTTTACATCTTCCTTTCTTTTTCTCCTTTAGATACCAATATGAGAGAAGTATTAAAATTAGGATTGCAGGTATAAGGAATACCATAATGTTAAATATGGCAGTTAAAGAAATTGAACTGGGTGCTGAACTTTCAAGTGAAACGCTTATTGAAGAGAGATAACTGTACAACGGATTCTGGAACATAACATAATTAAAAATGAGCCATGGGAGTGTTACAATTACAAAACTCAGATATCCTTTAAAAATATTTTTCTTGCCCTGAAGGAGCAGGAGCATCGGCAGAAATATCAGGCTTGTATACTTTGCAAGTCCTGCAAGCCCAATAAAAATCCCGGACTGCCATTTATTGTCGCTCTCAAAAGAAAGTGCAATTATCATTAATATCAATGATAACATTCCTTCGCTGTTTACTACAAAAGTGAATACTAGAAGATAGGGAAGGACAAATAACGAAGCGGTAAAAAGATAATTGATCCCTAGTTTTTTTGAGAAATATAGAGTCGCATAAAAGAGGAGAATCACCATTACCATTAAGTAAGCAATAGTGGAGTTATGACCTAAGAGAGGATAAAGGACCATAAAAAACGCAATGCTTAAAGGAGCCCTGTAGGATTCAAAATAGGTGTTTCCTGCTTCCACGACACCTAACTGCATGGTTGTTTGTTTAGAAATCACTTCTTTCTTTATGACATTCAGGAAATTATTTGAATCTGCAGATTTGGCACTGAGGTAATGCGCTACGAAGTCCCAGTCAACACCATTGACAAAATATATTTTTATTAGGGCTGTGCTTAGAAGCAAAAATAAAAAAGCTGCCAGAATGATCTTTTTGTCCATAAATTCTGCCTGAATGTTTATCATTTGAAATAGTTAAATAACTATGTTGTAATAGATAGAAGTCGCCGTAATTTTTATAAAATAAGGTAGGAGTTATCAGCGATGCGGAAATTTGTAAATAGATTTAGTTTCGTAAATGTTTTTCAAGAATAGAACAGTAAACTAAAAAAGTTAAATTCTGTTTTTCGATATGAAGGTTAGAATATTGCAAATATTTGTGAAAGGAGGATATACTAGGAAGTTGACATCTATGTAAAAACGCCGCCATAAAAGATATAGAGAACATAATTATGGCGGTGTTAGAATGTATGTAGGATTAGATGTAAGTAAAAAAGAGATCGTATACATAGGAAAAGATAGCGTTGGGAATGAATTATACCATAACTGTATTCCCACATCTATAGAGGGTATGAATACCCTCATTAGTGATATTGGAGCGGGAAATATTCTCACAGTAGAAGCATCTACTCATGGAATATTCGTTTACGATTATTTGATTTCTAGAGGAATGGATGTAAAAATGGCAAATCCATCCAAACTTAGATTGATTTACGATTCGTGGAAGAAAACGGACAACGAGGACGCGTTAAAACTTGCGGAATTACTTAGGATGAATGCCTTGCCCGTCTGTTATGTGCCAGATAAACGTACACGCGAATTGCGGGATATTATACGATACGGGAGAAGTATCGTCGAATCAAGAACGAAGTTAAAGAATCAGATACGGGCATTGGTTGCAAGAGAGGGAATAGATGTACCATATAAAGATATCCTTGGACTCAAAGCAGTGAAAATGTTAAAGAAAATAGATTTGAGTAATGAAATAAAGGGAGATATCCTTAATAGACGAATCGATATTGCACTTAGATATAAATCTGAAATAAATGACTGCGACGAAAAAATAAGTGAGAAATTTACTTCAATGAAATATGCTGACCTGTTAGACAGTGTTCCTGGAATAAGTACTTATTCTGCAGTGCATATTGCCTCTGCTATAGGAAACATCCGTAGGTTTCCATCGGATCAGGAACTTGCAAGTTATGCTGGTCTCGTGCCTAAGATTTCGCAATCTGGAGAGAGAAGAAGGGATAGCGGTCTTAAACCAGGAGACATGCAATTAAGCACAGTACTAATACAGGATGCAAATGCAGCAATAAAATGTTCCAGATATTTCAAGAAATACTATCTGAAACAGAAGAAAAGAAAGGGCCATCAGAAAGCGATGGTTTCAGTTGCAAGAAAAATGGTGGAAATAATTTATGTTATGCTTACTAGAGGTAAATCCTACAGGGAAAACTATAGGAAGTAACCAGTAAGGTAAGGAAAGGAGAAAGTGCATAGTTGACATGACCCGCAGAGGTCTTTAATTTAACTGCACTCTCCCCACAACACAACTAAACGTTTTGCACCGCAGCGTGCTTATAGATGTATGTTGCGTGGCCCTCGCAAACAAATTGAAGTATCGGTTATAAAAAAGTGAATGTTGAATAATTAGACATAAGACGGCGTTTTTACATAGATGTCAACTTCCTAATAATCATAGTCGTATGTATATTCGATAAGACTAAACGGGTGATGAAATAGAAGAATCTTTTAGGAGCCTGAGAAAGTTCGTCGTCGCTGCAAAAAAATCTGATATCGCCACTGTCAAGAAGTTCGTAAAGAAAGGTTTTGATGTAAACTCCGGAAATCATGAAGGATTTACAACTTTGATGCTGATAGGAGATAAGAGCGTAAAGATTGCAGAGTTTCTACTGAAACATGGCGCCAATATAGAAGCGAAGAGCTCAGAGGGAGGGACCCCACTAATGTACGCTGCTTATTACGGTAATATTCGTATTCTCCGGCTTCTTCTTAAGAATGGAGCTAAAATAGAAGCAAGAAGCACTGAAGAGGGTACTGCCCTGATGTATGCTGCTGAAATGGGAAAAGGCAAATGCGTAGAAGCTCTCTTAGATGGCAGCGCTAATGCGAATGCGAAAAATGATGATGGATGGACAGCGCTGACGTGGGCAGCCGAGGGAGGTTGGACAGACATAGCACGCATACTCATTAAACATGGTGCAAAAGTTGATGTAAGAGACAAAAACAGGTCAACTCCGCTGATGCACGCCTCTGAGAAAGGAAAACCTGTATTGATATCATTGTTGATAAAGAAAGGTGCAAGATTGAATTTGACGGATAAAGAGGGCAAAACAGCATTGATGTATGCTGCCATTACTGGAAACACGCAGGGGGCCAGAGTGTTGGTCAAGAATCATATAAACACTATGATTAAAAATATTGGAGGGATTACCGCATTTGTGATGGCAAAAAAAAGAGCGCATAAGCAGATAGTAGACCTAAAGAAGATCTACCATATCAAGTAGATTATTCATCTTTCATAAAACCAATATCTGATTTATATAATATAAAACTAATAGATTAAATACTATCGTCTGATGTCAAATTATAAGGACTAGTAAAGAGTTCTACTGCGTATTGTGGAGAATAGTCTGAACACTATTTAATAAAAAAGCTGCAAAGAAACGAAACCGTTCTTAATGCTTTCAAGATAAAAGGCCAGTGCTGTATCTATCATAACTTTCCTGCAAATCCACCCAACCAGTGTGAAGTTCTGCTGTCTGGAGTAATAATATCTTCAGAGGACAGCTAATCCCATACAACGAGCTTAAGCTGAACTGCGTGCCGAGCGAGGGTGGAGCTAGTCTGGTCACTCGAACGGCCTTGAGCAGGCCAGCTTCCTCAAATGGCCTTGAGGAATTTTTATACTGGTAGATGTATTTTTCGGCGGTAGCACGCTTGGTTCCTTTGGTCTGCAGGAAGATTATGAAGTCAGTTATGTAATTCTTGTTGTTTTTGTTTATTCTAGAATCATTTTCTATCCTTGAGAGCATACTCTGAGCCGTTCTGCTTAGATCTCTCAGAATAGCATGTGTTAAGAAAAGTATATAAAATTTTGTGGATTGGCATTCAAATTAAGTGGAGAAGCCCTGAGAGGGGATCGAACCCTCGACTTCTTGTTTACAAAACAAGCGCTCTGCCACTGAGCTACCAGGGCGTATAAACAATGAGATTAGTCGCCTAAGGATTTTAAGGGTTTCTAACGCTTTGACGTTTTGGCTTTCTTTTCAGGCGCTCTTGCTTTCTTTTGAGGTTCTCTTTCTATATATACATAGAGGCCTACTAGAACGAGTATGGCAAGCACCAGCGATAGCACCGAAAGGACGCGTAGCGCTATGAATGCATTATGCACATACTGGTAGTTGTTGCTCATAACGAAAGAGGTAATTCCAAGAAGGCCAAGTACCACCCCATTCAGAGCCTGTGATATGGGAAGATGAGTCTTGATATCCTCATCAAGATGCTTGAATAGATCAAATTTAGAGTATTTCTTGCATTTAGGGCACTTCATGTATCTATACCTGCCAAGCCTTACAGATGTCATCGCTCCTCCCGGAACAAACGTATGAGTAAATGTCTTTTTGCATCTTGGACATTCTACCTTTGTTTCTAGCCCAAATACCATATAATCAATTAGAGAATTGGATAGATAGCTTTATAAGCTTTACTTTGAGAGAGTTGTCCTCTCCCTAGCAACTACCACTCTTACCTTTCTGACGTCTTTGACAAAGTGCCTTCCTCTCATCATAAGATTCTTCTCTATTTTCTTTGGCTTGAAAACAGATGAGAGATAGAGGACAGCCTTTTCAACATCGAAGTCCTTGCATGAGAAGATGTCTATCGAAGCATGCTTCTGTTCCTTCCAGGTGTGTATGGTTATATGCGATTCCGCAATAAGCACAAAGGCGGAAATCCCACCTTTATCAAAAGAGTCAGGCTTGCCATCATACGGTATGATCTGCGGTGCAGTAATCTTGTGCATGCCTATCAGGGCAGGCATCTCGTCAAGTACCTTGAAAACAAGTTCCTTAGACGCAAGTGCGCTTTCGTCACATCCTGTCAAATCCAATGTCAAATGTGGTCCCAACATATTATTTCCTCAATTTATGAGCGTGAAAATGAAAGAGCGAGAGTAAAAGCATAGCTCCCTCTTTTATATTTAGTGGAGAAGCAGCAGAGAAGTATCCGTAATCCGGATACGCAGCCCGTGAGATTTTGTTGAACATCTTTATCTTATCCTGGGTTTTAATTTTATTTTATTTTTTCCCTTTTGTTTTTTGTTTTATTTTTAAAAAGAATTGAGAGAAATAGATATTTAAATGTGAGTGTCAGCGTGGATATATTGCAATAATTATAAGTATATCGGCATACAAGTTTTACAGAGAATAAGTGTTGTTATTGTGCTTCTTTTGTTTTGTAATCGGCCATAAAAAATCAAGAAGCCAGAAATAATATTGAAAGGATGTGAAGCTGTGAAGATAGAAGAATTAAAGGGAGAGTTGCCTGCCGAGGCCATAGAGAGCATGCTTAACAGAGGAATTGTGAAGCTGACTCCGCCACAGGAGACTGCAATCGCCAAGGGACTTCTTTCAGGAAGACATGTGGTAATTGCGGCGCCTACAGCCAGCGGAAAGACACTTATAGCAGAGATGGCAATGCTGAAGGCGATAATCTGGAAAAACAGCAAGGCAGTCTATGTGGCACCTATGAGAGCAATAGTCACCGAGAAGTTTCTAGATATGAAGAAGGATTATCCTTACATAGAATCAGGGATATCCATAGGGGATCTGAGCTCTTCGGATGATAATATTGCTAAGAATGATGCCTTGTTTGTCTCTACAGAGAAGCTTGACAGCCTGATAAGGCATGGAGCTGAATGGATTCGTGATGTGGGGGTCTTTGTATTTGATGAGATACATATGATAGATGATGTATCCCGGGGACCTACGCTTGAGATACTTGTGTCTAGATTAAAGGAGATGAACCCTGGGGCACAGGTGGTCGCGCTAAGCGCGACAATAGGCAATCCCGATGAGATAAGGGAATGGCTTGGCGCTGAGCTTGTATTGAGCGATTACAGGCCTGTACCGCTTAACAGGGGCATAATCATTGGCAATAAAATTCTGCACGACGGCAAGGAATCTGTCCTTTCAGGATCAAGCAAGATGGTAGATGTACGCGTGGCTGAAGATACCCTTGATAAGAAGAAACAGTTGATAGTCTTTTATTCCTCGAGAAGAAATGCTGAGTCTGGAGCTGCAAAGCTTTCATCCGCCACTGAAAGATACCTTACTATAGATGAGAGAAAAGAGCTTGAAGATATTTCAGAGAGAATATTGAAGGCCATAGAGAGGCCCACAGCCCAGTGCGAAAAACTCGCAAAATTGGTGAAGAAAGGATCCGCCTTCCATCACAGCGGACTTGTCAATGGGCAGAGAGCAGCGGTGGAAGAAGGCTTCAGAAAGGGATTCATCAAGGCAATTTCAGCTACAACTACGCTTGGATATGGAGTCAACCTTCCCGCGCATACGGTTCTTGTCAAGGATACAACAAGATACAGCGGCAATGAAGGAATGCAGAAGATAAGTGTCAATGAGATACTACAGTTGTTTGGAAGGGCGGGAAGGCCCAGCTACGACAGCGAGGGAAGGGCTTTGATAGTTGCAAAAAGCGAGGGAGAGATAGGATATATAGATTCCAATTATATCAAAGCGAAACCTGAGAACATTATATCTAAGCTTGGAGTCCTGCCTGTGTTGAGAACACACCTATTGGCATTTATAGCTTCAGGTTTCCTTGGAGAGAGGGCAAAAATCCTGGATTTCCTTTCTAGAACATTTTATGGGATTCAGTACTCAGACAGAATAGGCATAACAGAGATAGTTGATGAGATACTTGCAGAGCTTGAGGACTGGGAGTTTATAAGTAAAGCCCGGGAAGGATATATGCCTACAAGAATAGGGAGCAAGGTCAGCGAGCTTTACATAGATCCGGTATCAGCAAAATGGATAATTGATACAATACCAAAAATAGACGATGACATCTCGGGCTTATTCATGATAACCAATAATATAGAGATGAGGCCTTACTCGAGAGTCACAGAAGAGGCAGAACTTGAGCTGCACAAGTATTACGGTATGGTAAAGCAGCATGGTGACATAAACTCTTATTATGATCCTGAGAAGCCGTTCAGCACGGCGCTTATGCTGAGGGATTGGATATCTGAAAAGAGCGAGGCTGAAATATTCAGCAAATATGGAGAGACTCCCGGCTCGCTGTATACCAAGCTCTCGAATGCAAATTGGATAGCCTACTCAGCCATGGAGCTTGCCAGGCTTATAAAAGAGAGACAGAAAGGAATCCTTGAATTGAGGGTGAGGCTCAGGTATGGAATAAAGAAGGAGCTTCTTGACCTTGTAAGGCTTGAGCAAGTGGGTAGAGTCAGGGCAAGAATGATGTATAATGCGGGAATCAGGAAGGTCAGCGATATGGAAAAGCCAGGATCTGCTGAAAAGCTGGAGAGACTTTTCGGCAAGGATATCTCAGAGAAGATACGCAGCCAGACATCTGAACAGTTATGGAGGAAAAGCGGCAATGAGAATTTGGATTAGGCAACTTTGAAGAAAATGAGCAGATATGTGCAGAAAATTATAGGTAGCCTTTTTAAACTATGTCTTTTTTATAGATATGGCGAAATCGTGTTACTAGGAATTAAGAGGATATATGACAAGGCGAGCATAACTGATGGGAAGAGAATCCTTGTAGATAGGTTGTGGCCTCGTGGCGTGAGAAGAAGCACTTCTAACATAGACATATGGCTTAAAGATATCGCCCCCAGTGAAGAGCTCAGAAAGTGGTTTAATCATGAGCCTAAGAGATGGGAAGAATTCAAAAGGAGATATATCAAAGAGCTTCATAATAATTCAGCATTGAAGAACCTCAGGGAGAGGATAGCCGTAGAGGATGTCACATTGGTATACGCGTCTAAGGACAACAGGAGGAATAATGCAGTAGTACTGGCTTCCCTTCTGAAAAAAACAGCGCCAAAAAAAGATGAGAAGAAAAACATTTCAAAGATTGTTGCAGATGACCTTGAAAAGGAGCTTCAGGCGTCTTATTAGGCTTTTCAGCTTTCTTGCTGAATGCGCCTCTTACTGAAAAAGAGTTCAGACAATCTCTATCTTTTTTATCTCAAGTTTGAATATGTCTGCTATGTTGTTGACATTCTTTATGCATTCCTTTTGGAAATTGCCTTCTATTATGTCCTTTACTATTTCAGATCCTTCTTTTTTGGATACTATCTCTTTTGAAAGCTCGGATATCTTCTTCCTTATGGCTTTTCTTTTGGTTGTTGTTATCTTGTTTCTTGTTATAACAAGAAGCTTTAGCACTATGGGCTTTCCTGAACTGTCCTTGAGCTTGTCCACAGTATAAATTGCACTGCTGTGTCTCTTTACAAGAGAGTGAAGATAGCTGTATGTCTGCTCCAGGTATTGGAGCTCTGTCTGAGCTGAATTGCCGTTTACGCTTATTACCTTGAGGCCCACTATCATGAATGAGTGCTCCATTTTACTTGTTATCCAGGACATGCTTGACTTTATTATCCTTCCCATCATCCTGTTGTCATCATCAGCAGGCATCTCCCCTATGACATTTGTGCCGAGAAGTGCAGGCGGATATACATCAAACCATTTCTTCTCTTTCCATTTCTCCATTCCTTTTGTTATTGCCATAAGTATCAGCCTTTTATAATAAGCGCGGCCTGTTCTGGGTCATATTTCCATGATTTTGGAAGCGTGCCTTTGCCCTTGTAGTATTTGCTAAGTCTCCAGATTTTAGATTCTGTCCTTGTAAGCCTGAGCCTGTTATGCAGGTCCTGCTTATTGGATGCCAGATGCTTTCTGAGGCCTACAGCTTTGCGCATGAGATTTATCATGTCTGAAGGAAGCTCTCTCGATAATCCTTTTTCGTCCATTATCTGAACAAGCCTCTTTCCCATTACCTGTCTTACATATGGAACGCCATGCTTGTCTTTCAGATATTGGCCTATTATTTCAGGTCCTAAGCCTTGCTTTGAATAGCCTTCTATGAGCTTCTCTATCTCATCTTTTGAAATTTTAAGATCTTCCGGGGCTTTTCCTATCTCTACAGGAGGTTTCCTTGATTTTGATTTTCCGTGTTTTCCAGTATGCATTCTTGCCATTATGACACTCGGGATATTAATTTTATGAAGAAGTCTAGCCTAAGACTTTTTCGTATCTTATTTATTGAGTAAGAATATTTATAAGCATATGTTTTTGCCTAGATACAGTGAAGTCTCCGTGTATACAAGCCTTTCTTAGATTCAGTGGCTTATGAATGCGCCTTCTAGGGAGCGTTTGCATTGGCATTTGCGTTCGGGGCTTAATTTTGGCAGTATCTCCTTTATGAGGCTTTTAGCCTTAGATACATTTTTTCCGAAGACAGATATTATCTCATCGGCGCTTACAGGAGAGATTCCTTCCTCTCCTTCCAGGCCCACATCATAATCGGTGACTATGCCTATTCCCAGATAACATAGGCTTTTTTCGCGTGCAAGTGCAGCCTCTGGATACTGCGTCATGTTTATTGTCTCGAATCCCTGTCCGCTGAAGAATCTTGATTCTGCCTTTGATGAAAACCTTGGGCCGTTTACCACTACAGCAGTTCCGTTTTTGTGGTGGCTTATCCCTAACTCCCGGAGGGTTTCAGAAGCAATTTCGCGCATCTCGCTGCAGTAAGGATCGGCCATGCCCACATGCGCGACCTTATCTTCGTCGTAGAAGGTATCCTGCCTTCCATGCGTCATGTTGAAAAACTGGTCAAAAAGAACGAAATCGCCTGGCTTGAACTCTTTTTTTAGGGATCCTACAGATGCAGTAGAGATTATCCTTTTTACACCAAGCTGTGATAGCGCATCGATATTTGCCCTATATGGCACCTTATGCGGAGGAAGGGTATGCTTGATGCCATGCCTTGGAAGAAATGCTACCTTGGAGCTTCCGAGCCTGCCCAGAGAGATTCTGTCGCTTGGCTTCCCATATCTGGTATCTACATCAATAGCTTCAGGCTCCTCAAGCAGCGAATAAAATCCGGAGCCTCCTATTATCCCTATCTCAGTGTCCATCTAAACACATTTTATTTATTGTAGGATATTGTATGAAAATGTATATAAGCTAAAGACTGGAAGTATATTCAGGTTTTTAATTGCCAAGACATCTGGGCATGAGGAGCATTTCCGAGATAATAGGGTTATTTGCAATAACAATGGCGGTAGGATTCCTTGTAGCTCATGAGGCAGTAAAGACATCAAGCCTTTCTTTCATGTATAGCAGCTTATCCAGCCCGTATTTTTTAGGATTCTCGTATTCGGTTGATATTCTTCTTTTGCTGATAGTCACTGTGCTTGTCATAAGAAGGCACCTTAGGTATAGAGGCAGGCTCCTCTTCAGACTGCTTGAAGCCATAATCATTACCATAACCTCCTTCTTCTTTGTCTTGCTGCTTCTGATAATCATATCAAGAGCCCAGATTCCGGAATATCTGCTTTTTTTTGCTTCGGTTACAATCGCATTGGCTATAGCTCTTTTAAAGGAGAGATATAAGAGCACAAAGGATATTGCAACTATAACATCAAGTATTGGAATAGGGATACTTTTAGGCTTCAGCTTCAGCTTCGAGTATGTTATGATAGGAATTGCATTGTTTGCAGTATATGATTATGTTGCGGTATTCAAAACTAAAGAGATGCAGAAGCTTGCTCGCTTTTTTGTAGAAAACGATGCCGCTTTCCTTATGAGTGTCTCCGAGGTGGAGGCTCTTCCTTCAAGCATGCTCTCCCCCCAAGACAGAAAGTCCTATTTGAAGATTATAAGAAAAACAGGCGAATACAAAAATCCACGTTTTGTAAAGATGCTCTCAGAGGGAAAGGTTCCTATAATCTCCCATGTATCGCTTGGAGAAGGTGATATTGCACTGCCGCTTACAGCCATGGTAAGTGCATATTCATTCCTTTCTGATTACTACCTAGCTGCAATCGTGGGAATCAGTGCAATATTAGGAGTATCTTTTACCATGTATCTGCTAAGGAGGTATAGGAAACCGCTTCCGGCAATGCCTCTGCTCTTCGGATTCATGGGAATAGCATCAGGACTCTACCTTTCAATTGCAGGCGTTGGCCTCAAAATCTTCCCTTTGATGCTTATAGTGGTAGGATTCCTGGCATTACTGCTTCATATTAGAAGGACATTGGCAATAACCTAATAGATAAGTAGGCGGCGCTTTCTTTTTTCTTTTTCTAATATTTTTCTATTATTAAGAAAGAGTTGCAAGGAAGATTTCGCGCAGACAGAGGTACCGCATGCTAAGTGGGATTTCTGAAGAAAACTTGATATACACCGCAGTCTAAAGCTTTTTAGGGGAGCAGAGAGCGCTTTATACAGCTCCCTGAACACCCTTCTTTCTGTTGTTTAGTACGGTGTAACCCAAAGCTATTGCTATGGCAATACCTAGAAGTACTGGCAGTATGGTACCTATGGAAACGCCTCCGCTGAAGCTTGTTGTTGTGGTATTTCCGCTCTGTGAGGAAGCATTGGCTGTGCCTGTTGCCGTTGTACTGTTCTGGGTTGCAGCCAAAGTTGATGAGTTGCTTGTCTTTGAAGTTATGGTATTTGCAGAGGTGGTATTGTTTGTTCCTGTTGTGGCTGTTAGGTTGTTATTCTGATATGTGCTTACGGGCTTTGTTGAGACAGTTGTATTTTTAGATGTAGTATTTCCGCTTGTCGCCGTATTCGAATTATAAGCAGAGGTATACGAAGAATTATTTGATGTTCCACTGCTTGAAGTCTGCTGTTGGGCAGTAGTTGGTGTAGTTGCTGTCTCAGTGTTTGAGGTTGTTGGTGAGCTCGATGTTGATTTATTTGAAGTAGAACTGCTGCTTGTTGGCTGGGTCTGCTGTGGTGCGGCAGGTGCAGGGGCTCCTTTTATTATAATAGTTTTCAAGGGCGAGCAGAACTCTGCCTGCTTGTCGCATGCGCTTACATAATGTGTGCCTATAGGCAGTACTGAGAGATTGAATGTTAATGAACCTATCCCAAATTTTGATACATGATTGTCTATAACAAGGCTGAGCTGATCACTAGAATAACTTGTAGTTGCAGTAAGAATGTCGTTGTGACCTTGTATGTCGGTATAGTTCTGTACGGAAATAGTAATAGTTGGATGTTGTGCAGTGGTAAATGAAAGGCTGTTTGAGCCTGCCTGTGATGCGTTTATTGGGAACAATATAAATTGCAAAGATATGATAGCCATCAAGGCAAAAATCTTTATAGCTGTGGCATTCCCAAATTTATTTCCTTTTACAGAAACAGGATTTTTATGACCGTTTATATTATTGTTGTACATATGTTTCCACCTTTACAGTATATCTGAAACCCCTGATATATAAATCTTGGCAGATATGATACATATTGTGCAAATGCCTTCTAATAGATGTTCCGTCTTAGATGAAGACATGTTTACGCTGACTTTTTAGGACAGGCTAGTGGAACCTTATTTTTCACTTATTTGATGTAATTTTGAATATCTTCCGCTGTCCTAAAGTACTTATACCCTGAGGCTTTTCTCAGCCTGTTCATTATAGCGAGTCCGTAGTCCTTTTCGCTGAAGCTCTCTGTTATACAGAACTCTGCGCCTAGTGAGTCTAAGTCTATAAGACTTCTGAATAGATTCCTTGCTATTGATTTCCTGTCACTCTTTCTGCCTAATATTATATTCTTTTTAGATATGCCAGAAAGCTTCGATGCTGTCTCTTTTGAACCTATGAAAACAAACCTTTTTTTGTATTTGATAAGAATGCTGCGCATTTCTTTAGTGTCACCTTCAAAAAGTAAGACTTGGGTCTCGGGAGAATAATGTTTGTATTTCATTCCGGGACTTCTGGGTTTTTTGATTTTTGAGGTTTCTTCAGTTTCTTTTAATAATCCTGGTTTCTTTCCAAATGCCCTTGTTATTTCATCAAGAGTATATGCCCCGGGCCTGAGCAGGGTGAATGTGAGCAGATCCAATACGGTTGATTCTATCCCGAATTTGGAAGGACCTGCATCTAGTATAATGCCAACTGATTTTTTGAAGTAGTTTATAGCATGTTTTCCCGATGTCGATGAGGGTTTTTTCGAGAGGTTGGCACTTGGCGCTGCTATCGGAGTGCCACTTTCGCTTATAAGGCGTATAGCTATCTTATCTGCAGGCATCCTCACAGCCACAGTATTGAGACCGGAAGTCACTACGCTTGGCAGTGCCTTTTTTGCTTTCATTATGAAGGTTATTGGAGCTGGCCATATCTTTTCTATGGTTTTATAGTATCTTTTTGGTATGTAGGCTATCTCCTCTGCCATCTTCATGTCTGAAACATGGACTATAAGAGGGTTGTCTGAAGGCCTCTTTTTTGCCTTAAAGATCTTCTTGCATGCTGAGGCATTAGTGGCATCTGCGCCTATGCCATAGACCGTTTCGGTTGGAAATACCACTAGATTCCCCTTTCTGATGGCATCTGCAGCTATATGTATTTTAGAAGGGTCAGGATTAGATCTCTTTAGCTTGAGTATTTTTGCTTTCATTGAAAGAACCTGGGCAGTTGAAACTGTTCACAATTCTTCAATCTTCTGGGATAGTAGATTGGATGCCATTTCTGCAGGGCTTATAACACCTATTCCGAGCTTCATTCCCCTTATCCTTGTTTCATCTTCATGGGTTCGTGCTATTGCGACAATTCGGGAGTTTTCTGCAATGTTTCTTATTACCAGGAGAGCATAGACCATTTTGGATTTGTCGTTCATGTCTATTATTATGGATTTTGCATGCTTGAACTCGAATTGAGACATTGCATTTTCATCTGTCTCATCCACAACAAATGCACGGTATCCTTTCTGATCCCGAAGCTGCTTTACCAGATTGATGTCTGAACTTAAGACTATGAATTTAGCATTCTTTTCCTTGAGTTTTTCTGCCAGCCTGACATTGATATAATCTAATCCTACAAGTATGACATGCTTCCTGAGCAGTCTCTTTTCGAACGAGTTTATCTTTCCGGTTAGGTATTCCACTCTCGTATTTACAAGTTCACTGGTTATAGAAGTGAGAGCTCCTAAGAATATTCCTATTCCAGTTATAATGAGAATTATTGTGAATATCCTTGCGGTGTTTGAAACTGGAACTATGTCACCATAACCTACAGTTGAGAGTGTTACGGTAGTGTAGTATGCTGCAGTCAATCCTGAATTTATAGGTACATTGAATCCTTTTTCATAGTGACCTATCAGGTATGTACCTGATATTCCCACAGCAAAGATAACAGCTATTAGGAATATGTATATAATCAGTTTTTGCGATAACGCCATGGATTACAATTTAGTTTGTAAAGCAAAATTTTTATATTAGTAAGGTAGGTTTGCATGGCATTGAGCTATGCGCTGCTTCCAGATGCTTCAAGTACCTATGTTTTTGAACGGTAATGCTCAGTTAGGCGTTCAGACCAGATTCCTGATGTCTTCTTTATTATATGACGGGCCAGTTTCCTATGAAACCGGCCATTTATAAAAAAGAGTTTATCTCGCTTATGTCTTCAGGCTTGAGTTTCCAGCCAGATGCTGCTATATTTTCAGCCATATGATCCGGAGTGTTAGCCTTTGGTATTGCAGTAATGTTCCTTTTTGAAATAAGCCAGTTTAATGCGACTTGTGCTGCACTCTTTCCGTATTTTGAACCTATCTCATTGAGCTTTCCATAAATCTTCTTGTTGCTAATTGAGAGCACGCTTCCGCTGCCTAACGGGCTGTATGCAATAATTGTTATTTTTTCAGATAAACAGTATGCTGACATTCCGCTTGACTCTGGATCTCTTTCAGTAACACTGTATTCAATCTGGTTTGAGACTATTTCTCCGGATCTCATCGCTTCCTGAGCTTCCTTAAGCTCCTTTATCGAAAAGTTGCTTACCCCTATGTATCGTATCTTGCCTTCTGATACCAGCTTTTCCATAGCTTTGATTGTCTCAGATATGGGAATAGACGGATTAGGCCAGTGTATCTGATATAAGTCTATGGTTTTTATGCCTAGGGCGTTTAGGCTGTTATTGCATGCCTTTATCACATCGTCATATCGCAGATGGTGAGGGGATACTTTTGTAGCGATGAATACCTCATCACGATTCTCTTTTAATATCTCAGCAACAAATTTTTCAGTCTGATACATCTCTGCCGTATCTATAAAGTTTGAACCTAGTGATATGCCGGTTTTGAGTGCTGAGATCCCATCTTTGCTTAGCTTCCATGTTCCCATCCCTATAACGGGGATTTTTTCCCCTGTCTTTCCTAATTCCAAAAATTCCATATATTATTATTGCAGCTATCTGTTTTAATGTTTATCTGCAGCCTAAATCTGCAATTCAGATTCTTTAAGAATCAGATTTGAAGATTGCGAATTCGAAAATGTAAAAAGGCTGAAAAAATAAAATTATATATGGATATAAGTAGGGTTATATTGTTGATGCCATGCAGAAATGGACATTATGTATGATAATTAGGAAAAATAAGGTTCTGCTTAAATTCGGGAGAAGGAGCATAAGCAAGAACAAATGGAATGGGCTTGGGGGAAAGATTGACAAAGGAGAGACTCCGGAAGAAGGTATAGTCAGAGAAGTAAAGGAAGAGTCTGGACTTACTGTTACTGAGATGAAAAAATTTGGGAAGGTAAAATTCTATAAAGGCTCGAAAAAAGAGATTCTTGGATTGGGATATGTCTTTTTGGTAACGGGATTTTCAGGTAAGGCAGTAGGCGGCGAGGAAGGAGAGCTGAAATGGTTCAACAAAGGTAGGCTTCCGTTACATAAGATGTGGGAAGACGATAGATATTGGCTGCCTTTGCTTTTTGAAGGCAAAGGTGCAGATATGGAATTTGTATATGATAGAAGGATGAAGCATGTCAAGGAATATCGCATTTACAACATACGCAAGATATAGTATTGCAGGCTGAAGGTTATGTTACGAATTCATAGATATTCTTCTGGATTACTTGCAAAGAAATCGGATATTCTCAATACAGTAATGCCGGGAATTGCGGAGTATCTGGGGTAATGCAGGTCGTTTACAGCAAGAATTATTTCAGGGTAACTCTTTTTTCTGTATTCCAGCATGTGAATGACATCGTTTAGGTTTTTCTTTCCGGTTTCATATTCCATAGCAATCCGTCTGCCTTTTGAGTATATGATTAGATCAGGACCATATGAGGAATTGTATATTTCATTAGATATTCCATTTACTTTAAGTTTTTCAGATATGCGATAAACTGTGATATCATGCTCTGGAGAATTTCTTGGATTTGATATATACCAGTCATTATATTCGTAAAGTATTTTTTCTGAAATTAGAGTAGATACAGCAATCTGAATATCTATATCGCTGATATTCATTCTATGAAGATTTTCTACAAGGAGATTTTTTCCAATGGCATTGTAAGACAGGTTTTCAATGTAATACTTTAGAGAGAAATTTCCAATATCGGAAGACTCAAACTTTACCATTATAGGCTCTCTATACCGTGAATCCAATATTACAGCTTTGCCAACACCTAGGTTTCTTATGGCTGATTTGACCGAAACAAGCCTTCCGGATTCCGAACCGCCTGAGATGTAATTTGAGATGTAATGCAATTCCGAAGGCTCCCGCTGATAAAAGGAGATTATAGTAGAGGAGTTGCTCATGACTTTTCCGTCTATCTCCTCTGCCTTCTGTGATATCGCTACTATGCCAAGGCCATACTTTCTGCCTTCTGCTGCAAGCCTTCCTAGAATTACACTGCCGCTTATCTTTCTTGCTTCGTCTATCACTATATAGAATGGCTTGCGGCTGTATCCGCTGCTAAGCATTGATGAATATATCTTTCGGAGCAAGGCTTCCATATATATTGATTGTTCTTCTTCAGTATGCATACTGCCCAGCAAAAATATGCTCCTGGATCCCATTATTTTCTCAATGCTTATAGGCCGTCCGTGCTTTCTTGAGTTTATCAGAGATATGCGCTCGATTAGCAGTGAAAGTGTTCTTGATTCTGATCCTTCGGCTTTTGCCTCAAAACGCTTCAAGGTAAGCATCAAATCTGATACTGTGGGAATCCTGTTTTTAGGCTTGCTTACCCAGTAGGTATATCCAATGCATCTCTTTAGCAATGAAGATTGTACATATCCAAGCCTTAATCGCTTTGATAGTATAGATGTTGTCTCTCCAATGCGTTCTTCTTCATCCATTCCGTCCAAATCTAAAAAGTTTACCTTTGAACGTGAAGCATCATAGACATCGGCGCCTATTTTGTCTGCAAGCCCAAGATAATCTTCATTAGGATCAAGTATGAGAAGCCCTGCCCCTGTATCTGCAATCTCTTTTATGATTACCCTTGATGCATTTGACTTACCGCCGCCGCTTTCTCCGATTATTACAACATGGGGATTCATTCTTCCATTCAACATAAATCTTTTCAGAAAGAATGGTTTTTTCCATTTCCATGTTGAATAATCGCCATGATAAATTCTTTTAAGTTCTAATTTTTTGATTATGGTTATTGGATATTTTGTTTTTTCGAATATCATATATACACCTGAAAAAATTAAGTAGTTATAACGTCACGTAAGACTGAAATAAAGGCAGGCGTTTCTCCTGAGAATTAGCGATTTCCAGATAACTGTTTTACAAGTAATAGTTCTTCCTTTGATTCTTGAGGAGTCTCCATGATGAATGGCTTGTCTAATATTTTCCTGTATGAAAAGAATTTTGAAAATCCTTCTCTGCCTATATAGCCCATACCTATATTTTCATGCCGGTCTAGATGGGAGCCCAGCTGGAATTTGGAATCGTTTAGATGGAAGATATGAACGTCTTTGAAACCTAGTTTTTTGTCTATCTCCTCCAATACCTCTTTTTTAGTTATGTCATAACCAGCAGCGTAGAGATGACAGGTATCAAGGCAAAAGCCTATTTTTTTCTCTGTGCCTTCGCGTATTTTTACAAGTTCCTCCAAGGTTGAGCCTACGCTATTTTTGCTTCCTGAGGTGTTTTCAAGAAGAAGGGTTACATCATCGCTTATTTCTGCTTTATTAATTGCATTTATGACATTGTTGATTCCGATATCGCTTCCTTTCCCAAGATGGCTGCCAAGATGAGTAACTAAATATTCTACGTTTAGCTCTGAACACAACATAAGCGTTTTATTTAGATTTTCTATAGATTTTGAATAAGTTGAATTGTTCGTAGAGGATAAATTAGGAAGATATGGCATATGTGCAATTACAGGGCTAACCCTTTTAGATTCGGATTTGGCAAGGAATGCTTCTTTTATCTCTTTGGATATTTCTTTTATTTCCCAGCCGCGTGGATTGCTTAGGAATATCTGCATTGTATTGCAGCCTAATGCCAATGCCCTGTCAAATGCAAGATCCATTCTCTGGGCAGTTGATACATGATAACCTAGCCTCATAATTTTTGCACCTTGTTGAAATTTTCTTTTCCCAGGAGAGAATATGCCTTTTTCAGTATCTCTATTTCCTCAGGCATTAATATCTCAGAATTAATAAATTTCTTATTTCCCACAAAGAATTCCAAGGCAGATGCGCGCTCTTGCCTCAGCATGGCGGTCGAATCGAGTATTTCTGCCGGGTCCTTTATGGACATTTTACTGCCTGCATCTGAAAACCATTCACGGAATACTTTTGCATTCTTTGCAGTCAATGATATCTGCGAGACCGATAGTAGAAATTTCTTTATCTCTTCCATCCGCTCAACTATATGCATATCTTGCTCCTTTCCGCTTTCTACAGATGATATAAGGTTTTGGTATCTGTGATAGAGATTTTCTTCATCTGCGATAAGCTTTTCCATAAGAAATAGGTCGCGTTCGGCTTCGCCGCTTGCCTCTGAAGAAGGGGCAAATGTTCCATCGACCTTTATAGTACCGGATTTTATCTGACTGCGCAGAAGTTCAAGCGCGGATTCCATAAGTATTCGTTCTGCCTTGGAAAGTATTTCCTCTGCAATCATCCATGCCGGCATATCGTCCAGTTCATTACCTTTAGCATAATTTTAGCAGTATGGATTGGCAGGAAAAAGATAAAAATAGATCATAGATGATTTATTATTGCCTAGGCAGAACTTTCTTCTTGTACAATGATTTCTGCAAATACATGTTGGAATCTGCAAGTTCAAATAGGACTTCTTTTATAATGCTTTGAGATGTGCATGATTTCTTTACATGTGAAGTGCTTGCCCAGCCAATTGAAAGGCTAATGTTTGATTTTTCTGCCAAGGAATGAAGTCTTTTTTCGAAAGGTTTCCCGTTTTCTGTTCCTGAAAGAATTATTGCGAATTCGTCTCCACCTATCCTAAAGGCATAGTCATTGTTTCTTATAGTATGATGTATTAACCCTGCTGCCGATTTTATTAAACTGTCTCCTTTTTCATGCCCTCCAATGTCGTTTGCTTTCTTAAGATCATTTAGATCTATTATTGCAAGGGTAAATTTTTTGCCTGTTGCAAGATAATCTTCTATTGAGGATTCCAGTGTTTTATCGAATGCCATTTTGTTTCCTAATCCGGTCATAAAGTCAGTAGTTGAGATCCTTTTGAGTTTTTTTATCTCCTCTTCGAGTTGTCTTACTTGTTCAGCCATATTTCTGTTGTCCCTTAATGCTTCGCCTAAAGCAGTTCTCAGGGTTTGGTTTAATTCTAAAATCTTGTCTTTTTTCATTCATTATACCGTAGAGGCAGTTGCCATCTAATATAATCTGATTTTCCAGATATATAAGTATTACATATATGTAGTATTCTGTGCTGCCGAACAATATTGCCTGTCAGGATGCAGATTATTATATTTCAGTTGGCAAACCATAAGCATGGAATACATGGGCATGGAGATATCTACAGAAGAAGAGGTATACAGGCCTTCTGACGATTCCTTTCTTTCTGCACAGATGATAGCAGAGTATCTGCCATTGTTGAATAAGACACAACCATACATAATAGATATCGGAACAGGATCCGGAATCCTGGGACTGGTAGCGGCTTCCCTTATGGAAGGAGGCAAGGTTATTTTTTCGGATATAAATGAAAATGCATTGAGGCTTGCAGCGAAAAACTTTGATTTGAATAGAAAGAAATTAGATGTAGATGCCGAATTCATTAAGAGCGATCTCTTTTCTGAGATGCCTAAAGACATGAGATTCAATATGATAATCTTCAATGCGCCTTACCTCAGAAATGAGAAGAAAGGTGAAGAAATTGAATATAATCCATGGAGCGGTGGAGAGAGGGGGATAGAGCTTTCAGTAAGATTTCTTTCAGAAGCAAGAGAGCACTTGGATGATGAGGGCATTATAATATTGAATGCAAGCTCTTTTGGTGATCTTGAAGACCTTTCCAAGAATATTGGAGATATGGGCCTTGATATTGTAGGAAGGAAGATCACCCATATCTTTTTTGAGGATATCGTATCCCTTGCAATTGCAAAAAGATGATTGGTGCATTTGTTTCTCTGATTCTGGAAAAGATTTTAGACGATTTAGAGATGCCATAAATTTATACTGTGTGAGAAAACACAGGTAGTGGGGACTGGAGGAGGCTTCCGCCTCCTTTATGATTGGCTGCTTTTTCTTCTTTCCGCATAAGTATGCGGCCTCTTCATGTCCTATTATTCCTGACATCTCCAATGAGGCCGTAACTTCCCTGAGAGATCTTTGCCTTAGCAGGTCAGATATAGAATCAAGTACCATATCTGCCTTTGCCGAAAGTTCTGCTTTAGGCCAAGACCGCTCATATTCACTTATAGTAGATATTATCTCGTCATATCTATGCATAAGTGACACCAGAAGCTCTTTGCGCAGCTTTTCATTTTTCCCAGTCCCATAGTTTCCACTACCCGTGTTTTCACCCAGAAAGAGATACAGACCTGACCTGCCCCTGCCGTTCTTATATAGCGTTGGCTCGCATTTCTGCAATTATATATTTTAGTATAAGAATAAATACCTTACTACTGTTAGTTATACTTAGGTAGTAGATTTATATATTTTTCCTGAGAGATTATAATGTCAGGCGTAGTCTGACACACCCAGAAAGGGAGGCAGAAACCTGCCTCCTTCTTTTTTGAGTTGGTGCTTTTGTTTTTGAAGCGTGGATTATGGAGAAGGATTAGCCTTTGCTTCTTCCCAGTCGATTGTGGGCTCTTCCCAGTTCACGGGAGAACTGCGCAGCAAGAAGATTGAGCTCTCCGGCCAATACAGTGGATGCGATTATCTCCGCAAGTTTAAGCGAATTTGAGCCTTTGGTTTTGCCGCTTCCAGATGCGCCTAAGATAGAAAGTGCCTCTTTTTGTGTTGGAAGGCCTGAGCCTCCTCCTACTGTTCCTACCTCTATAGAAGGCATTGTAACAGATATGTGGAGTTTTCTTGCTTTTAATTCGGTAATGGTAAAACAGTTGCTGCTTTCAACCACTTGTGCTATGTCTTGTCCGGTAGCTGCAAAGACAGCTGCCACCATGTTGGCCGCATGCCCGTTGAGATTGTTGCTTCCTGCCCTTGTACTTCCCATAAGGTTTTTCTTTATGTTTAGATTATGTATGCCTTCGGTGGTCGCTTTCAACGTTTCGCGTGTTATTTCCTCTTCCAGGATTGCTTCGGCAATCACGCTCTTGCCTCTGCCGAATAGTAGGTTTATGGAGGAGTTTTTCTTGTCTGAGCACATGTTCCCGCTGATTGAGACGAGCCTTGCCTTCTTAAAATTGCTTTCTATATATTCACATGCAGCTTCGCTGGCTATCGTGACCATATTCATGCCCATTGCGTCGCCTGTATCGAATGAGAATCTAAGCCAGACATTCGCACCTGTTACAAATGGCATAACATCAATAAGCTTGCCGTGTGAAGTGGTGGCTTCTGCAGCTCTCTTTATTTCTTCATGGTTTTCTCTTATCCATGCGAGAAAGCCTGGAATATATGCTATTGAGTCGAATTCAAAAACAGGAGCCCTTGTCATGGCGTTTTTGATGACTATCGTCTTTGCTCCGCCTGAAGAGGTTATGGCCTTCATGCCACGATTAACACTGGCTATCAATGCGCCTTCGGTTGTAGCCATAGGGACATAGAATTCGCCTTTTGCATGCTCTCCGTTTATGAGTATCGGACCGGCAACCCCAAGCGGCATCTGCATGTAGCCTATGACATTCTCGGCATTTCTGTTTGATATTAAGGAATAGTCAAGATTTGATGAGCCTATCGATCTTAAGTCTGTGCCTGTGATTTTCCCGATTAAATGCCTTCTTGCTGCTGCTGCACTTTTAGGATCAATGTATGACTCCAGCTTATGTATTGGAATATTATTCTCTGATGCGGTTGAAAGCAGTTCTTCCATCTTTTCGTTCTGGTTTTTTTCCGATTTGAGTATTCTTGCAAAAACCTGGTTGACTTTGCTTTCAAGATCTGGTGAATTTTTACCATGGTTTTTTATGTTTCCTCCAGCCATTCTATGCCCATTTTTATCTATTGATGGATACTTTCAATTTATATGCATTGCCCAATGGTGCGGCTATGTTGAAATTTACAGGTTTTTACTTGAACTTTCTTCTTTGCGGCCTTTTCAAAAGGTAGATGATTGCCAGAATTATTATAATAACTACTAGAATAACTACCCAGAGGACAACTGAACCGCTTGGATTGTTCACAGTATGTGAAGGAAGAACTGCGAGGAGGCCTACTACTGGATCGGAAGGTATCTCAAATGATATCTGGCATGTGGAGTTGTTTATATGGTAATTGGTAATAGGAGTCCAGACAGAGTTTTTAAGTATGTATGGGCTTACAGATTTGAATCCGTTATTGCAGGAGTAACCCATTGTCATATTCAGAGTCATACTGTTGGATGAATTTGAATTCAGGGTGATGTTGATTGCAGATATTACCTTCATTCCTGCGGGAGTTGCCGCTGAGATATTTGTTGCATTGATTATCTTCAATGAGAACGGACCACTCTGATTTTCTGAAGATATGCGTATGAAAGCTTTCTCATTAGTCGAATTTATTTCGAGTGTAGTGTTGCTTGATACGGAAAGATTGTTTAAGCTTGCATATGCTTGATTGTGGAGATTTATTGTAAGTACATGTGGTTGTGGTGGCGTACTGTTTCTCTGTTTTGAAATGTTTATAGGAGCAGTTATAGCAAATGTGTAGGATATGCTTGCATTGGTATAATTCCCATTTCCTTGGGTTGCAAAGCGGAAGGTGTAGTTTCCTGGAAGACTTACATTATCAGTTATAATTGTGGAAGTATTGCCTACTAGGAGATTGTTTAGATATAGTTGGGCTTTAAGCTGATTTTCAGGAGTAGAGATTTCAGCTTCTGTTGAGCAGGTGTTGGAAATGGAAGCGTTGTATTGGAAATTTGAACACTCCTTTACAAATTCAAGAGTAGGTTTTTCTTTAGTTACTGTGACTGTAACATTGGAAGTTTTTGTAACGTTTTCAGTCTTTGCCGTTTCTGAATAGATGATTGTTCTTGTGCCGCCTACCAGGGTGTAGTTGCTTCCGCAGCCATTGGTCATGCCGATCCCATATACATTATCTGCAAAGCTGTATGACATGCCTCCCGAAGTAAAACTGCATGCAAATGAAAATACCACGTACTCTGGGCTTGTTATTGAGATTATGGCAGGCATCTGGTTCTGCATGTACTGATTTGTGGAGATTAGCTTTCCAGAAGAGGAAAGCAGGTATGCTGTCACAACAGGAACATTTGAAGATGATGCGTTTGAGACACTGTCGTTTATCTTAACATCGTATATTTGCGGCGCTGAAGAAGGTGCAGGAGGTGAGTTCACTTGGACGTGAACAGACGAGGCCGTCTCATTGCTTTTAATCCCTGTATTAAGCACCATTATGTTATTAGTTCCATATGTTACATATGCGGTTTTGCCTGATGGGGATAGGGCAATGCCATTCGGACCAGAAAGAGTATAAGAGGTTGCAGAGAGGTAAGTGTAATTTGCTCTTGTTGTTGTGTTTATTACTGATATGCCTGCATTGTTGTTTGGGATGTAAGCATAAGCACCTGATGGTGAGAAGACTATTCCTCGTGGTGAGTTGAATACTGCTAGAAGTGATGCGGTAATGGTGTTGCTGGATGTGTTTAAAACCACTACATTTGATGAACCTAAATTTGAAACGTAGGCGTATGCTCCTGATGGCGCAATCTTAATGCTGAATGGACTTGATAATAACCCTCCAAATATAGTATGAGTTATAGTGTTTGCAGAGGTATTTATTATGCTTACTGTGCTATTCCCATAATTTGCTTCGTATGCGTATGTTCCGGCGTTGTTGAACGCTGTCGACTCTGGAAATGGAAATGTACCATTGATTACAGACTCGTTTATGGACCTGATGATAGTATTTGTAGAGGTATTCATAATAAAAATATTTGAACCGCCAGAATTGCTTATGTATGCATATGCGCCCGATGGGGAAAATTCGACCCCGTTAGGATGGAATACGTTTGCGGTTGGCGCAAATGGATCCGAGACAACGCCTACTGCTGCCTTGGTTGATATGTTTATTATGGTAACATTAGAAAGAACAGTAAGATGATTGTAATAATTTGCCACATATAGATTTCCTCCTGATCTGGATAAGGCAATTCCTGAAGGCTCATTAAGCTTCGTGCTGTTAATTATATATGCGACAGAAGGATCAACTGCACTGTCTGAAACTGAAACGCAGTAATATCCGCTTGATGAAGGGATAGCATTAAATGAGACCGTGTTAGATGATATCCCGCTCTTCTTCTGGAGAAGTTTGAATGTTGAGCCGCATTGGGAAGTGCCAGATTCGTAGAGATATGCTGCGAATGGAGGAGTGCCACCAGTCCATGAAGCATTCAGGGTGACTTGTTCTCCTGAATTTATATTTGAACTTGATGAAGATACTATTACAGAAGCGAGTGCTGGATTCACTACTATTTTTGCTGGTTGTGGAGTATTGGAACCAGTTACAGGATTGGCTGCCGAATCTGTAACAGTGTAGCAGTAGGAGGTGGTTGCTGTAGGAGATACTTTTAGATGCAGGAAGGTGTTGCTGGTTGTAGATGTGTTAAGCAGAGTGGATGATGAGCTGCACGATAAGGAATTGGAAGTGTAGGTTTTTGCAGTATATGGCGGAGTGCCTCCTGACCAGAGAAGGTTCACATATGCGCTTTCGCCTGAATCCAGTATTACATTGGCCATATTGGGTATTGAGTTTGAGGCTGATTCCTGAGAAGATATATTTATTGGGAATACTTCCAGTGATGGATTCACATTCAGGCCTGTGAGCATTATGCTGTTTACAGTGTTTGTGCCGGAATCTGAGATTATGACATTTGCTTCTAAGAGAGAATTCGGAGCCAGAGGAAGCCAGACGAATGTGTTTGAAGTTGAAGAGACTCCGGTGTATAACTGGTTAGCAACTACAGCGCCAGTTATGCTGTTGTATATCAGAAAGTTGTATGTATATGGAGTTGCAGTTGTGCCTAAGATGTTGGCTGTAAAGATAACATTCTGGCCTACGTCTATATTTGCAGGAAAGGCAGGGATTGAATTCAATGTAGCTGATACCTGTGCATTTACAACTACTAAAAACATCAGAGACAGTATAAGCCCTATTTTTACAGATGGATTGTTAAGTATATTTTCCAATTGACCACATTGTTTTTAGATTAGATAAAACCAAATAGAATATAAACATTGCGATTTTTCATTTTTGGTTTTTAGAAGGCTGTCTCTTCAGGAATCTTAGATGCAGGAGATGGCTTAATCGATTAACGTCATTCGCAGAACATTGATAAATAATATTATAAAGCTGACCTTCAATGAAATATGCAGGCGAACTTTATGACAAGTGTTACGGTAAGGATAGCAGGAGCCAATGGAGACGGTGTTGAATCGAGCGGAGCCCTTCTGATGAAGCTCGCCGCTAAGAACGGCATGCAGGCTTTCGGTTACAGAGGATACCAATCAATAATAAGAGGAGGACACGTCTGGTTCCAGGTCAGGATAGGAGATTCTGATGAAAGGCTCCGCAGCCATGGAAACAGTATTGATGTGCTGATTGCGCTTAATCAGGATGGTATAGCAAATCAGGCAAGCCACTTGAGCGAGAATGCAGCTGTAGTATATGATCCGGATAAGGTTAAGGTAGATTCGCTTGATTCTTCAAAATACAGGCTTGTCCCTGTGCAGATGCTTGAAATAGCGGTAAGAGTTAGCGGAGATCCTATAATGAGGAATACTGTAGCTATAGGAAGCGCCATGAAGATAATAGGCATAGACTTCAAGATATTTGAAAGCGTAATAACTGCAATGTTTTCAAGAAAGGGCAACAAGATAGTTGAAAACAACATAAAGGCAGCAAAGGAGGGATTCGATTCGGTTAAATTTGAAAAGATGCACAGCATAAAAAGCGACGGAAGGCAGAGATACATGCTTGATGGGAATACGGCTCTTGCCATAGGAGCATATGCAAGCGGATGCAATTTCTATTCGGCATATCCTATGACTCCTGCAAGCAGCATACTCCATTGGTTTGCAGCACATGCCGACAGAGGAGTCTTCTTCAAGCAGACGGAGGATGAAATAGCAGCGATAAACATGGCAGTAGGCGCCGCCAATACCGGAGTCAGGGCCATGTGCGGCACAAGCGGAGGGGGATTCTCGCTTATGGTTGAGGGATTGGGTTTTGCAGGCATGCTTGAAGTGCCGCTTGTTGTCGTAGAATCGCAGAGGACAGGACCTAGCACAGGACTGCCTACAAAGACAGAGCAGGGAGATCTTCTTTTCGTCATGCATGCGTCGCAGGGAGAGTTTCCCAGGATAGTTGTATCGCCGAGAAGCGTGGAGGAGGCTTTCTATATAGGCAGCGAAGCGTTCAATCTTGCAGAGAGATACCAATGCCCTGTTATAATACTGATGGATCTTTACATATCTGAGCATGTTGAAACGGTAGATGGATTTGACATAGACGCTATAAGCATAGACAGAGGGAAGGTAGCAACAAGCAATCCTGAGAGCGGCAAATTTAAGAGGTATCTTTATACTGAAGACGGCATATCGCCAAGGTCGCATCCCGGAACTCCAGGCACAGAATTCGTTGCGCCCAGCGACGAACATGATGAATATGGTGACCTTGTAAGCGATGCACTTTCAGGCATAGACAGATACGTTGAGGTAAGGAGAAAGATGATGAGGAAGAGGATGACAAAGATAGATACCATGCTTAAGAATGAGAAGATATTCGTCCCAAGCATATACAAGGAAGACTCTGACTTCTTCCTGGTGACATTCGGATCCACCACAGAACCGGCCATGGAAGCGGCTGAACTGCTTAGCGGAAAAGGATTCAAGACAGGAGTCATATCCTTCAGCTATCTTATGCCTCTGGACAAGGATAAGGTAAGAAAGATGCTTGAGGGGAGAAAGCTGATAGACGTTGAAGTTAACTATACAGCACAGCTTGCCCAGGTAATAATGATGAATACAGGAATAGAGATAGAAAAGAGAGTACTTGAATATGACGGGGAGGCAGTGACGGGAGAGGGCATTGCGGAGAAAGCGCTTCCTCTCTTAAAGGAATTTTCAAGGTGAGCATATGGTAATAGAAGCAACTACAAAACAGGTTTATGCATCAGGAGTGAAGCCCATATGGTGCCCGGGATGCGGAGACTACGGAGTCTTTGCGGCGATAACCAAGGCGCTTACAGATCTCAAGGTTGACAAGAGCAATGCAGTTATAGTTTCGGGAATAGGATGCAGTTCTGCAATGCCTCAGACTTTCGGCACTTATGGAATACACAGCCTTCACGGAAGGCTTCTTCCTGTCGCTTCTGGAGTCAAGCTGGCAAATCATGATCTTACAGTAATAGGCACCGGCGGTGACGGTGACGGCTATGGTATAGGAGTAGGCCATCTTATCCACACAGCCAGAAGAAACATAGACCTTACATATATAGTCATGGACAATGAGACATACGGTCTTACAACAGGACAGACATCGCCTACTGCAATAATGGGGCATAAGACAAAGTCTACTCCTTTTGGAGCCATTGAGATGCCTGTAAGCCCATTGGCACTTGCCATAAGCGCAGGTGCAACATATGTTGCCAGAGGATTTTCAGGAGACACTGTACACCTTGCGGAGCTTATAAAAGGAGCCATACAGCATAAGGGATTCGCGCTTGTAGATGTATTCAGTCCATGCGTAACATTCAACCATGACAATACCTATGAGTGGTTCCGCCCTAGAATATACAAGCTGGACCAGTCAAATCATGACCCTTCAAATCTTGGAGCTGCTTTTGAGAAAGCGGTTGAAGACTCTCAGACAAAATGGGAGAAGATACCTATAGGGCTTTTCTACAAGACAGATAGGCCTTCCTATGAAGAGCTTGACATAACACTTAAGAATGGACCTCTGGTAAAACAGGCCATGCCTACAAAAGAGCAGATAATGCGCATGCTTGAAGAGCATAAGTAGTATGTAATTCAGAGGTTTGTTGTCAAGCAATACTATCGGAAGAATTCTCCTGCTGAGATTGGATAAAGGCTAAATAGATATACGGTTGAATATACAATTTGCTTTACAATTCGATTCTTCACTGGTTTTTATGGTTGAGAATACTACAATAAAGGCAAGCACAAAGTATGACGTTGAGGCCGAAGAGCGCGAGAAGAAGTATGGAAAGAATTACAAATGGCTGGCGCTCAGCAATACCACCCTTGGAGCATTCATGATAGGGCTTGACGGAAGCATACTCCTGATAGCGCTTCCTGCCATATTCAAGGGACTTGGAGTGAACCCCTTGGTTCCTGCGAATATAAGCCTGCTTCTCTGGCTTCTCTTAGGATATACGGTAGTGATAGCTGCACTGACTGCTGCTCTTGGAAGAATATCTGACATGATAGGCAGAGTCAAGATATATAATGCAGGATTTCTGATATTCGCCATAGGATCGTTACTGCTCTTCCTCTCTTCATATCTGATACAGGGAGTAAGTGGCGCATTGGCCATGATACTCTTCAGGGTAGTGCAAGCTGTCGGAGGAGCATTCATGCTTTCCAATTACAGCGCCATAATAGTAGATGCATTCCCACACAAGGAGAGAGGCACCGGGTTGGGGATATCGCAGGTAGGCTTTGTTGGAGGAAGCCTTATAGGCCTTGTCCTCGGAGGCATACTTGCTTCAATAGACTGGCATCTTATATTCACAATCAATGTCCCAATAGGGATAATAGGCACAATATGGGCATACATGAGTCTGCACGAGGTAGCCACAATAAGAAAAGATCAGAAAATCGACCTGCCCGGAATAATTACATTCGCGGCTTCATTGGTTCTGCTTCTGATATCTCTGACATATGGCCTTCTGCCTTATGGAAATAGCAGCATGGGATGGGGCAGCCCGTTTGTAGAGCTAGGCATTCTTGCTGGTATAGCAACAATGATAGGGTTCATATTCATAGAATTGAGAAGCAGGGATCCGATGTTCAAGCTTGAGCTCTTTAAGATAAGGGAGTTCGGAGCAGGAGCACTGAGCCAATTTCTCTCAAACATGTCAAGATCAGGGCTTCAGTTCATACTAATAATATGGCTGCAGGGAGTCTGGCTGCCTATGCATGGCGTGAGTTTTGAGAATACACCTCTAGCCGCAGGAATAGATATGATACCTTTGATACTGGGATTTGTGCTTGCAGGCCCGCTTGCAGGAAGGCTATCTGACAAGCATGGATCCAGATATTTGGCTACTGCAGGAATGCTCATAGCAACAATAGGATTCCTGCTTATGTTTACAATTCCACTTAATTTCAACTATATGGAATTCGCAGTAATAATATTCATGATAGGAGTTGGAGGAGGAATGTTCAACTCGCCTAACATGAATTCTATAATGAATTCTGTGCCTCCTGAGAACAGAGGCTCGGTAGGAGGGATGCTTAGCTCAATATTCAATGTAGCATTCATGTTCAGCATGATAATCTTTTTCAGCATGCTGGTAGTGGGTTTCTCGCAAAGCCTGCCTCATGCCCTCTATACGGGGCTTCTGGCCGAGAATGTCAGTAGTTCAGCTGCGTTGAATGCTTCCAGGATTCCGCCTACAGCTGCTTTGTTTGCGGCATTCCTCGGCTATAATCCCATGAAGACACTTCTTCCGCAGTCGGTTCTGAGCAGTATACCAGCATCTAATCTCAATACGATAGTCGGCAATGAGTTCTTCCCTGACATTATATCAAAACCATTGCAGGACGGACTCAGCATAGTATTCATATCCGGGGCAATAATGGCATTTATAGCCGCGATAGCCTCATCTCTGCGTGGAAAGGTCATTACTTACGAAGGCAGAAAGATAGAAGAAAAATAGGCTATATGTGGTGTGCCATAGCCCCTCTTCTGTTTTAGATGGCATTCGACTAAGCGGCATTCTGCCTTGCATGCACATCGCCTGTGCATCGGCGCGTTTCATCGGCACCGGCAACTCGTAGCGTCATCGTTTTAAACCGTAGCCGTGCGTTTCTGTACCGAATTAGGCCTTAGACCATACAGGCTTAGCATGGAGAGAGCTTCCTCAGTCTTATTCAGACCGTAAGCCATTCGCACACCACAGATGAGATATCCAATTCAAGGTATTTATTGCTTTGCAGAGGAGAGAGATCGGAGGCTAGACCTTAGAATCTGTTTTAAAGGTTATAGGTTCTTTCCGAATCTGTCCTGCGGCAAAAACAGGTATATCCCTGCCATAGAAACCTGAGGAATCATACTATAGTACTGTTAACAAGAATGCCTGGAGTTGCTATTGATGTATTCGATTGCCTGAAGTCTCCTACAGCAGTGAATGCTCCTTTGCTTGTTTGGCTGCTTGTCTGCGAGACCACTTCTACGGATATATTTTTCCCATATAATGAACTTATATTTATGCTGGCATTTGCAAATGTATCGGTGCCATTTATGCCTTTGCCGTTAGAGGTATTGTAATGCTGTACCAGAAAAGGAGAATTTCCAATCAGAATAGCCACATATGAACCGCTGGTTCCTGCGGATATGATATTAAAATTCAGATATGGCTCTGTTACCTTAAACTGGCTTGAGGTTAGATTTCCAGGTTCATAAGTGGAGTTCTGGCGGTATGTTGTGGCAAAGAATTCCCCATTATAATTAGACCATGGATTTTTGTAATAATCGCCATTCTGGTTTGCTACATTTATCTCAGTAGGTTTACCCGAGAAGCCTGAACCGGATGTTTTCCATCCGGAGTAGCTTCCCGAAGAAAAATTTCCGTTTTCAAGAAATATTCCATTAGGTCCTGTTTTTGCATAGCTGTTTTGAGGATTTGATGAACCGCCTGCTGAGCTTCCGCCTATGCCTGCTATATAGCTTATAGGGGTGGTAGTGGCTGAAGCAGAGCTTCCGGATGAGGTAGCCTGGGAGCCTGTGCCTATCGATGAGCCAAAGGAGCTGGAAGATGTACTTCCTGAAGATGAACTGCCTGATGTAGAGGTAGAAGTGCCGACTATGTTACCAAGGAAACTTACCCCTGAACAGCCTTGTTGCGAAATTGCAGGTATTACTCCGTTATTGCTCAACGATGCGAGATGCGTTATTATAAAAGATGAAAGGAGGTATAGCACTATTGCTATTATTCCGCCTATTATCATTCCTATTCCCCAGCCTTGTGTAGACCCTTTCAGATTTCCAGCCGCAGGAAACATATGCGCTACACCATACAGTATGCTGCCTAGGACAAACATGAATATCGCTATTATGAATATGACAGAGGATATCGTGGAAATTATGCCACATAACGTAGACTGTATCGTAGTTGAGGTGTTTGATGTAGACTGTGCGGATGCCAGAGGCAGTATTGCAAGGTACATCAGAACCATTATAGCAGATGTAAATGCTATAGTTCGTTTTCCTATTTTTCTTTTTTCAGACATGGTATTCTCCTATATTATTAGATATTAGACCCTTCTATTTTCAGAAATATAATACTTCCTATAAGCCAAGGTTTTATATTTTTATATCTTGTCAGTCTAAAAGAGATATCTGTAAGAAGGTTAGTTTCTTCATTGGTAATGGAAGACATAGATAATTTTCTTATTCGAGTAGATAAAATAGAGGATAGTAATAATGGCAGATAAAAAAATAGGAGAAGAGAAAAATGTCATAAGAATTGGACTGATCCAGATGTCTATGTCTGATGACATTGAAGCCAACACTGCAAAAGCAGTAGAGATGATAGGAAAGGCAGCAGGCAGAGGCGCTAAGATAATCTGCCTTCCTGAACTTTTCAGCAGTAGATATTTCTGCCAGGAACAGAATGAAGAATTGTTCGGCCTTGCAGAAAAGATACCTGGAGATACTACAAAAAAACTTTCAGAAGCTGCAAGGAACAACAAAGTGGTGATAATAGCAGGCATCTTCGAAAAGAGAGCGGAAGGAGTCTACAATAATTCTGCAGTAGTGATAGATTCGTCCGGGAAGATTATTGGAGTTTACAGGAAGATGCATATCCCCGAAGACCCTGCAGACTATCATGAGAAGCTTTACTTTGCTCCTGGGGAGAAGTTTATATCATTCAAAACAGAGTATGGAGATATAGGGGTTCTGATATGCTGGGACCAGTGGTTTCCTGAGGCTGCAAGGATAACCGCATTGAAAGGCGCCAAGATAATATTTTATCCTACTGCGATAGGATGGTCCCCTGATGACAGCAGAGATAAAAAAGAGATCCAGCTTTCAGCCTGGAAGACCATACAGAGATCGCATAGCATAGCTAACGGAATATTTGTAGCTGCGGTGAACAGAGTGGGAAGAGAAGGCAACATAGCCTTCTGGGGTTCATCTTTTGTCTCAGGCCCTTTTGGAGAGAAGATAGCAGATGCAGGCAACGAAGGTGAGGAGATCCTCATTGCTGATTGTGATATGGGATTGGTTGAAAGCACAAGGAGAGGATGGCCTTTTCTCAGGGATAGGCGTATAGATTCATATAAGGAGATAACTCAGAGATTCTTGGATTGAGGATATAAAAATGGACAAAACGCCTTTTGAACTGGGATATGTAATGCCTGCTGAATGGGAGAGGCATGATGCTACATGGATTTCCTGGCCTAAAAACCAGGAATCATTTAGAGGAGATGTTCTTGCTGAAGTAGAAAGAACTTATCTGAAAATAATTGGAGAACTTTCTAAAGGGGAGAGAGTCGGGATACTTGTTGATAGTGAGAATGAGAAAACGCGAGTTACAGAGATGTTAAGTTCTATAGAGTGCGTAAAAGAAAACATAGATTTTCACATCATACCTACAACAGATGTCTGGATAAGGGATTATGGCCCGATATTCATAAAGAGAAGTGATATCAGAAGGATAGACATAGCTTATACACACTGGAAGTTCAATGCATGGGGCATGAAGTATGAAGGCATGGCAGATGATACCCATGTTCCTGAGAAGATGCCTCTTAAAGAATTTAAAGGATTCAAGGTTCCGATAGTGCTTGAAGGAGGTTCCATAGATACAAATGGAATTGGCACATTTCTCACTACAGAACAATGCCTTCTTAATAAAAATAGAAATCCCGAATTAAGCAAGGGAAAGATAGAGGGTTTCCTCAGAAGCTATCTTGGTGCGCTTAGCGTTATCTGGTTGGGCAGAGGACTTGAAGGAGACGATACTGACGGACACGTTGACGATATAGCCAGATTTGTTTCTAGAAATACGGTATTATGTGCGTATGAAGAAGATAGCAGTGATGTAAATTATGAAGCTCTTGATAAAAATTTCAAGATTCTTCAGAATTCTGAAGACCAGGATGGCAGAAGGTTGAATGTGATAAAGATGCCAATGCCTGGAAAGATAGAGAAGAATGGAATGAGATTGCCTGCAAGTTACATGAATTTTTATATTTCAAACAAATCAGTCCTTGTGCCAACATTCGCTGTAGAGAGTGATGGGAAGGCTATAAACATACTTAAAGAATTATTCACAAGCAGAAATATAGTGGGCATAGACTGCAGAGGGCTTGTGGAAGGATTCGGAGCAATTCATTGTGCTACGCAGCAGCAGCCTTCACGTTGAATCTATAGATTGAATTCAAGAAGTATTCATGTTCAATAAATTAAGGATCAATTCTGCAGTGTAAATGATGTGGTGCTGTTTTCGAGTTTGAATCCTGCGGTATAGAGCTGGTATATGTCAGTGGTATTTAGGGTAGTGTTGTACAACTGCAGATTGAATATAGATCCCTTAAAGTATGCAGAGCCGCAATCGGAAGCTATGCATAATTTGTTCCAGGTGTTGGAACTTATCCATTTTGTAGATTGGCCTCCTCCTGCGTATATGCCATCTATGTAGTATCGTTCATAATAGGTATTATTGACAGTTACCACGAGATTGTACCATGCGCCACTGTTGAAAACATGCTGGAATGAAACGCCATCTCCGCAGTTGTCTGAAGCTTCTAGGGAATTGGCTCCTGAAAACCAGAGCCTGTATCCGCAGGAAGCTCCGTTTGTGCCTATTAATGTTGCAGAATTGGAGGTTAATGCGGATTCGGATTCGTTAGGCATAAACCATAAGAATATACTCATTCCCGTGCTTCCCGGATTCATGTATAACGAAGATGAAGAAGAGGAGATTGTGATATTGATTTCTTCTGTATTTCCACTAAAACTTGATGGAGCGAATCCGACACCATTCATTTCAGCTAGAGAGTATGGAAAGGTAACATTTCTGCCAAAACCGTTGTTGGCATTGTTGCTGAGATCGTATAATATAGTGTTTGTAGATAATAGATAGTTTACGCCACCAACCTGCACGGTAGGCATAACGCCTCCTGGCGGATTATTTCTGATCCTTACCCATGTGGTATTTTGGTCAGTTGGAGGTTGTGCCCCATAATAAGTTCCGACCACAGCAGGGAAGAGCGGGAAGCCTGTAGGGTAAATATATGTGTAACTGAACGGATCAGTATAATTCTCCATTACCCAGGTATCATAAGGACCGGCGAAAGGAACACTTGCATTGTATACCATTGTAAGAAGTTGCGGTGCATTTGCAGTTGGAGGGTAGAGATAATTAGTTATTATAAGATCGCCGCCGCTGACTCCTGTGTAGAACTCGGGAGAAAGTGATCCAGTTCCTTGGTCGTTTCCATAAATCATAAGCACGTTTGCAGAGGCCATTCCGCCGGTTCCTATCCCTCCGAATTCATAATTAGCATCCCACGAAGGCGAAAATTTAGTCAGGGCATCCATTACAGTTCCCTGCGTAAAAACAGGTTCTGTTGCATTTATTGAGGAATATGAATTAGAAAGGCTTGTGATCTGTATTCCGTTGTCAACCACATATCCTACACCGTTTACATCCTTCCAATCTGAAGGGAGTGTTGTTCCTGCAAAGTTGCTGTAAAAATTGAAGATGTTTTTTCCGTTGTCATATTCCGCATAGGTTGGACAGTTGGCAGTGACTGCGGGATTTGGACACGTTAGCTCTGGCGCTTCTCCGGTGGTGACACCGTTCATAAGGTTATTTGATGGGGAGAGAGCATTTCCTGCCCATCCCAGATATATGTTTCCAAGATTGCCCGTTGCGGCGCTGTTTCCTATGTTTATCCAGTATAGTATTGTTCCTGAGTTTACAAGCGCGCCTCGGGATGAAGCAGATGTACACATGGCATTTGCATTCGTTTCATTTGTATAATTGCCTTCAAGCCAGCTTGGAACCACTTTTCCAGTGTTAGCATAGAAGAATTCCGCATTGTTGAGATTGCACGTATAATAATTCTGGTAGTTGAGTGCATTTATAGTCACTGCTATCTGTGAATTGGGCTTGACTTCGCTTAAAGGATAATTGGTTATGGTTATGGGAACATAGTACTCTATGTTAGGAGGAAGCACAACTCCTGGATTTTCTGAGTTTGCACTTTGTATTGCATTTGAAAAGTAACTGGTTTTGATAACAGTTGTTTTGACCATTCCATTAACCAGAGGCCACCAGCCAGTAAGATTCTTCTCTTCTTTTGCGTTTCCAGGATAGGTGGTGACATTTATTGTGTTTGGCCCGTTTGTAAGGTTCTGATTGAAGATTTCGTATGCTATACCATTCACGTTGGTATAATTCGAGGAAAAGGAGATATTATTTATACTTCCTAAGGTTGATGAAAAGCCGGTTATGCTGTTTGCGATTGGATTGCCGTACTGTCCCAGAACCTTGACAGTTGATTCCGATACGGTAGGGAAGATTAGCTGGCCGTAGATAGTTCCAGTATTGTTGTTTCCGCTATAATCTTCTGCATTTCCCGCAAGCTTCCACCAGCCCACCATGTTTTGCGTTGAAACTCCGGAACCCATAATGCCCTGGTTGAATAGCTGGAGTTCCTGATTTGAACTCAGGAAGGTGTTATATAGCTGTATATTTGCTATGGATCCGTTGAAGTATCCACTGTTTATTGTGTTTCCTTCAGCGCCTATTTCCGAACTTGTGCCTGTGGGAGTGGAGAGAGCGGCTCCTCCGCTCAGGCTTCCGGTCTGGCTGTTTCCATTAAGATAAAGAGTGATGCTTGTACTTCCCGATTGATAAGCATAACCGACAAAGCTCCATTTTCCAATAGGCACAGCAAGGCTGCTTATGAAGCTCTCTCCTCCGGCTGAAAAACCGAGGGTGCCGTGATATACATATAATTCAGATAGACCAGATGTTGAAAATGGATATCCGTATTCCTGTATTACAGAACCATAGGAAGAAGAACCTATACCGTTACCAGTCAGATATATCCATGAAAAGAGAGATCTTGGAGAAGAGCCGACAGGAAGATTTGTGCTGCCTGCGACAATGCGGCTGTTTACACCGTTGAATTTTGCGACGCTTGTGCTCTCAGTTGAAAGAGTTATCGAACTTGGATAGTTTCCGGTTTCAGGACAGGATATGTCGACGCAGATCAAACCGAAGAAATTCTGAGTGGTTATGTAATTTGAAGGTAGGGTATTGGCCATATACAGATTTCTTGACTGTGAAAAGGAAATCGAACGTATCTTTTGGTATATCTGGTTTGCAGTGACTATTACCTCACCGTTCCTTAGTATGGATATATTGAAATTATTAATGCCAAACCCTGATTCCAGAATTGTGTTGGAGACATAGCCATTGCCCCCGTTATATGCAGTATTGATACTATGCGCTATCTGCTGGGCCAGCTGCTGGGTTTGGGTATATGCGTTCTGGCCGAAGAGCGATGATGCCCTTGAAGAGATTAATGAGAAAAAAAAGATGAATATTGTAGTTACAAATAGGAATACCAGCATGAATTCCATTGCTATCTGCAGCTTTCGCATCATTAAACCATTGTGAAGAAAAATTATTTAAATAATTTATATTACCGGAGAGATGTATACACAGGGAAGCTCTGGCTGTGTCGGGCAGCTTGCTTCTGCGCTTACATTGAATAAATACGTGCCAGGATTTACTTCTCCGCCGAGATCTCCGGATACATTGACAGGACTGTATGAGGTTATATAGCTAGGCCCGCTCGGGGACCTTATAACGAAGGTTATCTCATGCCCTACTAAATTTTTATCAGTTCCCACATAGATGTACTGCACGCCAGGTGGCATGTTTATCTGTACAAGCTGCTTTGCGGGGGGCCCTTCTGTTCCTACAAGTATTGCCACATTTGTAAGTTTGCTTGATGCTGCCTGTGCTTCAGCAGACGAAAGTGAGGTGTTCGAGTTGGACAGCTGAAGAAATGCTATCACAACTACCGGAAGCAGTATGGCAAGGCCGAAGGTCATAGTTATAAGCAATTCAAAACTTGACTGTGATTTTGCCATTATCCTCACACCTGCCTATTCCTCTTCAGAGTATTGGCTCTCCAGCCCCTTTTTGCTCATGGATACTATTTCTTTTTTGTTTTTAACTTCGGAATAAAGTCGCTCAAGAGCCTCTTTTACAGTTTCCTCTATAGAGTATCCTGTGGCATAAGCTGAGAGAGCTCCTCTTTTGTCAAGCCATAATCTTACCTGTATTTCATAATTCCTCACTTTGTGTTTTTTTACATGAAGTGATAGATTAAGTACTTTGAATTTGGTGAATCTGTTCACCTTCCCGAGAGTCTTCTCTGCCTCTGACTTGATATCTTCCTCGTACTGCTTTGTGCTCTTGTCTATCCCGGATATGGTTATGTTCTCTTCAGATTCAAAGTTATCAGCTGCAGCTGCTGATAGAACATCCTTAGGAGTTAGGATTCCCACAGGCTTGCCGCTTCTTGTTATTATCATAGTGTGTGAATCTTTTGTGACAAATGACCTTATTGCCTTATCTACGCTTTCATTATACCCAATAAAATCTATTTCGGATGCTATGTCAACAGCTTTTCCTGGAAGAAGCTTGTTTTCCTTTCCCATTTTTACATCAGCTCTCTGTCTCAGGCCTGTTGAGTATTTGAGCAATTCTTCATGCGATAGCATGCCCGTCAGCTTTCCGGATTCCTGCAGGGCAACGCGCCCTATCTTTTTCTTGCGCATCAGAGACAGTGCTTCTGCTGCGGATGTGCCAGAATCGATTGTTATTATTGGGGATGACATTATCTCTGCCACTTTGTAACCCGATAACATTTTCATTGATAAGATGGATTTCAAGATAGACTCCAGCCTTACAACGCCCAGAATCTTGTTCGATTCTATATAGGGTATGGCTTCTACGTCGTAAGTGCTAAAATGCTTTATGGCATTTGCAACAGAGGTCTCCTTGTCTAGAGGACTTACCTTTACAGCATGCTTGTATGATGCCTCTTTCTTGTTTATGCCTTGGCTTGCACCGTTCAGAAGGTAGATGCTGTTGCTTATTATACCGTAGTATTCGCCATTTTTCGTGAGTATGACTACCCGCTCAGAGTTGAGCTTTCCCAGTATTGAAGCCAACGGGGTCTTATAGTCAATGATGGGTGCTTTACTTATAAATTCGTCTGGTATTTTTTCAAATGCTATTGCCATGATATCACAATTATTCCGGTTTTGCCAATATAGTATAGTTTTATGGCATAGTTTATATATGTTTTTCAAATGATTAGTAGAAATCAATACAGATTTATAGCGTTAAAAGTTTGAACATTGCAGGTATTATTCGGCGTTGTGCCTTTATTACATAAAAAGAATATTGAAAAACTGATTCCATGATAGTGGCTCCATGCAGATAGTTAAGACAGAAAAACTTGTAAAGAAATATAAGGATGGGCACCTTGCGCTGGATTCTGTAGATATATCAATAGAGAAGAAGATAACAGTTATAATAGGCAGAAACGGCGCAGGCAAGACTACCCTTATGAGAATACTCTCTACACAGTTGCAGCCCACTTCGGGAAAGATTATGATACTGGAGCATGATGCCTCGAAGGAAAAGAAGGATATACGCAGAAATATAGTAAGCATACCACAGGAAGCTGAAGTGCTGGGATATCTTACTCCTGAGGAGCACCTTGAGATATATCTTTCTGCCAGAGGCTTTAAGAAAGAGGAGATATCTGAAAAGACAGAGAAGGCACTGAAGGTTCTGGGATTATACGAGTCCAGAAATAAAAGCGCCGACCAGCTTTCGGGAGGTATGAAACGCAAAATATTTGTAGCGATGGCACTTGCTTCTGATTCGGGATTGACGTTTCTTGATGAGCCTACAGTAGGTCTTGACCCTATATCAAGAATGGAGGTATGGTCTGCAATAAAAAGGCTTAATGGAAATGTAATACTTACCACACATTATATGGAAGAGGCAAAGGCTCTCGGAGAGGAGATAATCCTGATAGACAAGGGCAAGGTAATGATGAAAGGAAGCCCTGAAATGCTTCTTGAAAAAACCAAGGATATCATGCGAATCGATGGGGCAGGAGTTGGAAAGCGCCAGTATAAGGTAGGAGGTATTACAATATCCTATGTGGGTGAAAAGACTGCAATAAAATACGCAAAGAAGGGTTTTGAGATAAAGAATCTTGATATAGAAGATCTTTTCATAATGGGCGGTATTAAATGAACTTGAAGTTTGTATATACTTTTGGAAAGATATATGGCTTCAGAACGACAAAAAGATTCGCGCCGTATATAGTTTATTCGCTGCTGATTCCCATATCGCTTCTCTTTATATTTGGAATTATATCTTCAGGCAAACTCATCCCTTTAGCAATTCTCGGAGGATTGATATCTGTTTTTGTAACCAATGGAATAAACACATTGAATGATTCTGCACAGTTGAGAATACAACATAAATTTTATGATCTTTTTATAGCGACTCCGCTTGCTCCTGTTGAATATGTAATGGGATTTGTACTCGCTGAACTGTTTTTTGCAATGCCGAGCATTATCCTTTTCATGGTTATAGGATATGCGTACCACATATTCACAGTATATCTTGCAGTTCTAACGGTTTTGATGATGCTTATGCTTTATTTTGCAATAGCATTTTTCTCTTTTGGAATATCCTTTTTACCAAGCCATACGAGGTCTATATGGAGCTTTACAGGAATACTGACGCTTGTGCTTACCCTCTTCCCCCCTGTATATTATCCCTATACAGAATTGCCTAAACCCATGCTGTGGCTATTTCTACTGCTGCCTTCAGGCTCAGCTGCTGTTTTTCTGCAGGGGGTTTTTGGCTTTTCGAAAATGATGTACCTTTCAGGATATATTTTTGTGGCTGAATTTTTAGCATACATGATTATTGCACTTTTAATTGTAAGACTCAAGATGAATCATTTGTAAGCCTGAAAGTATTCTGCAATGTTTTTGCCTTTCCGGAAATAAAGCACTAAAGAAAAGTATTTTGTCAGATAGATTAGACTGGATAAGGTATTCTAAGGCATTGTTATTGGATGTGCTAAGTAAATGTTTAAATAACTGAAATGTTATATTTATTGCATGAACAGAAGTAGATTATTTGGAGGTTCAGCGGAGCGAATAGATCTAGTTGGAGCTAGAGTCCTTGAAACGATAAACAGAAAGGATGAAATAGGGAGAGCTACACTTGAAATGGCCATATCAGTTACAAGAGAGGCTTATGATCTTATTGGTAATGCCTGTAATTCGGAATTCATGCCTATAGGCTCCTCCCTCTTTGGCACCCATATCAAAGTTCCTGATGACTATATGAAAGAACGGAAAGTGAGCAGGGTTATTGATGTTTTGGTGAAAGGCAGATCTGAAGAAGTATCCGCAGTGATGGAGAAAGGAGGATGGAGGAGAATTGATGATCCGAGGGAGTATTTTAGTATGCGGATACAGTTTGATGATGGAAGGATGTCTTGTATAGGAACAATGTCAGATCAGACATTGTTTGTTAATCACGAAGGCTTTGTTTTAAGCTCAATCGGAGTTCCTTCAGTTTTTTATCAGAGAGATAGAGAAGATAGGTTGAAGGCTGTAAGATTTGAAGAGATGCCTACAATAGGTTTATCTGTTGCTCATAAGCTCCTCAGGGGAAACAGGCAAGATATTTCTGATCTTGCAGCTATATCAATGTCTAATAGAGTAGAGGATATTCTTGGAAAGGATGGAGACGCTACAGTTAATGAGGTTATGAGAAAAAAGGCAGAGGCAAGTATAGGCTGGGCAGAAGAATTTCATAGAAGGCTTGTTAAATTTTCAGCAAAATTAGCTGAAATCGGAAATGTTCATGGTATTGATATGTCTGATAGTGTGGCTTGGTTTGAAAGAACAGGACACGCTGCTAAAACACTTATAGAAGAGTTTAAGGGATTGAAACGCCAAGGATAGATGCATAAACTATTTTATAATTAGGGATTGCTGGATATGACTATTGGAGTAAAGATGGAGAAAGAAATATTTCCAGAAAATGGATCGAAGGCCATAAGTTCTACAAATAGGAAAGACAATTTTGGAATAACCAGTGTTTCCGACGCTGTTTCGGTTAGTGGCCCCATAGCCAATTTATTTCGTAAAGAGGAGGTTGGCTTTTCGGCATTGGGAGGATCTGCATTTGGATTAAGCATAATGCTCCCTGACATCTGGTTTAGGGCAAGGCCTATAAGCAACGTCATAGAATTTCAGATACCCAGGAATGATATAATAAAGGCTTCTGAGATCCTTAATAAAGAAAAATGGGAAAAAGCAGATCCTAGAGAGTATTTTTCAGTCACCTTCCTTGATGGATTTGGAAAGCAACATACTTCACCTACGATAAGGGACCAACTGCTTTTTTCAAAGAAATTTGAGGGAGTTGGTGAATCTTTTATGATGTTCATTCAGGTTCCTACGGAATTTTATAGAGTAAAAAATGGAAAGATAGTTGTAGAACAGATGAATGAAATGCAGACTCCGGGGAGGACATTTGCATACAAGATAATTAGAGGACTTGAACGCGACAGGTGGGATTCGCTATACATATCACTCTCAAATAAGATGTCCGGACTTTTAGGAAAGGAGGATTTGGAATTGATATATAACATGGCAATGTCGGACAGGGGAGTGGCCGCCAGAACATATTCTTTAACAGAATACGTGAAGCATGGACTCAGGCACTTTGAAGGCAAAGGTAAATATAAAAGAATGGCAAATTATAATCGGGAATTTTTCAGGGATCTTGGGGAAAAGCTAAAACCAATGCTTAGAAATGCCTGACATAGGTTGGCTTCTTATCCTGGTATTCTGAGAAATCAGAATTAGGATAATTTTTCTTTATAAAATTCAAATCCGAAGCGCTTTACTAGCTCTATATCACCTGACTTTGAATTGAAAAATAATATTGAGGGTAATCTTACTCCATTGAAAGTTGTAGTTTTAACCATAGTATACAGGGCCATATCAAGAAAAACTATTTTGTCGTCTGGTTTTAATTTCTCTTCAAACGAATAATCTCCTATTATATCGCCTGCGAGGCATGTGAGTCCACGAAGCCTGTATGTATTCTTTTTTTCTCCTGCGGCTCCTGCATTTGTTATGTCTGGGCTGTAGGGCATGGCTAAAACGTCAGGCATATGTGTTTCAGCTGACGTGTCCAATATTGCAATAGGAAGATCCCCTTCTTTTTCATGAACAATGTCAAGTACTGAAGAGACTAAAACCCCAGTATTTAGGACTATACCTTCCCCGGGTTCTAAATGAACTTCAACTCCGTACTTTTTCTTAAAATCATTTATTAGTTTTACAAGCAATTCAATATTATAGTCTGCACGTGCTATGTGATGGCCTCCTCCAAAATTTACCCATTTCATCTGGCGTATATATTTGCCATAAAGCCTCTCGAAATGTTTTAGTACATTAGCAAGAGCATCGGCATTGTTCTCACATAAAACATGGAAGTGCAAACCGTCAATTCCTTTAAGATCTTCCCCTTCCAATTCTTTGGATAATATACCTAATCCGGCGTTTATGTATGCTGGATTGTATAGGTCGGTTTCAATTTCGGAATATTCCGGATTTACACGCAATCCTATTTCTATTTTTCTTCCGCTTTCTGCAATTTTTCCTCTGTACTTTTTCCATTGGTTTAGCGAATTGAATATTATAGTGTCTGAAGATTTAATAAGCTCTTCAATGTCAGATTCGGAGTAGGCTGGACCGAATGTATGGACCTCTTTCTTAAAGTATTCTTTTCCCAACCTCGCTTCTATCGGGCCGCTTGCACATACCCCATCCAAGTATTCTGCCATTATAGGAAAAACCCTATACATGGCAAATGCCTTGAGTGCTAAAAGTATTTTTGCGCCGGTGGCTTTTTTTATTGAAGAAAGAATTTCAAGATTTCTCCTGAGAGGAATTTCACTTACAAGAAATGCAGGTGTCTCTTTTACTTTTTCTATCATTGAATCTGGAAAATCAGATTTTGCTGCGTTTTTAGCGACTTCTCTTGTTATATTATTTAGGTAATGCTTCCGATTTAGTGATCCCATAGATTCTATTCTTTTTACTATTTTTGTATATTTATAGCTTTTGATTTTTTGTATGTGTGCGCTATCGTGTTTTTTTATACATAGAAGTGAATAAATTAGATTTAATGGAATTTTATTCCTTGGCTGTATTAAGATATGTTTTCCAGAATTATTTATGTGGGTTTCTTTATCATGGATTTTAGTTCTTCTATTGAAGTTATGTCCAGAGGATCCATATTGCGCAGTTTAGCCAGATGATATGAAATGTAGTCCCCTACATGCAGAAAATAGGTTAGTTTTGCAAATGGTGAAGTGCCTTCTGCTTCCATTATTCTTCTGAATTTCATATTTGTAACTTTTTCGGTAGCAGTTATTCTTGCAGATATCCTTTCATCTGCGTTTGATTTGATGCATATGGGGTAAAAAAGCTCTTTTCTATATGTGTTTTTGAGGGCCATTGTATTATTATGATTCAGCTCAGGAAAGCTACTCCATAAAGCTAATATTTTTGAATTTTCATTGAGCTGCGTGTTCCATCTGTACGCGATTGAGTCGTTCGGCGAAGTGGAGTATACAATAGGGATATGTTCTCCTTCGAATATCTCCGCTGCTATCTTTTTCTCTTTGGAGTTGTCTTTGTCTAATTTGCTAAGGATCTCCCGTGCCTCTAAGATGTCTTCTTCTGGAATTTCATAGAACGTATTTAACAGAGGCATGAGCATATACCCTAATGCTGACCTTGGAGAAGTTCCTGAAGGAATTTTTACCACATTCCTGCCTTTTGAAAGAAGCTCACCTCCGGAGGTTATTATTGCCAATTGGGCATTTTTTCTTGTTGCTTCTTCGTATGCTGAAATTGTCTCTTCAGTATTTCCTGAATAGCTTATGCACACTACAATGCTGTCTTTCCCCACAAATTTAGGAAGAGAGTATCCATTTGATATGAAAACAGGAATATCACTGTAAATTTCTTGAAATAGACGTCCGGCTATTCCTGAACCTCCCATCCCTGCAATGACTATATTACTTGGGTTTCTATCAAATTTAAATTTTTCTTTGAAAAGGATTTGATCTTTTAGTGAAAGAAGTTCATACAGAAATTTGTCCTCTGCGTTATTTCCCTTTTGTATTGCGTTTTTTTCCATTTATATTCCCAGTTCTTTATTGCATGTTGCCCATTGCAACATAGTTTTATTTGATATATTTATCATACTTTATCATACTATTATAAAAACCTATTTGAAGTGCCTTGAAGCATTTGCTTGAAGACTTTGAATTCACTAAATCCCAAATAAGAAGAATGATTAGCTCAATAAGAAAAGAATCGGTGCTTGAATGGATCTGTTAGTTTTTCTTATTAATGCTTATTCTGACGGACGATGTAAAACATAGCCGAAAACGCTTCGTAGCAGTGAATGCAACCGTTTTTATATTTGAAAACTTAATATCCTATTGATGGGCAAGTTAAGCATGATGGATACTAATTCTATTGATAAGATAGTGTTCGGGATAATAGAAGGTATGGAAGAGATACCAAATAAGTATAGTATTATTAGAGAATTGAGGAGAAGAGGGTATTACGACATAGCAGAAAGATTTGGAACGCATTACAATCCTCTTAGAAGAAATAATAAAAAATTTTTAGATATTATTTTTAACAAGACTAAAAAGGAATTGGAGAGGATGTCTGATTATGATCTGTTTAGGAACATAAACAGATTAGGATGGGTTACTAGTTTTCCTGCAGAATTCAGGACAATAATATCAGAAAGAGTGAATGATAAGCTCATTTCTATGATTTTAAAGATGGAGGAACTGCCATCTGCTAGAAATATATGCAGGGAGTTGAATAAGGAGAAGATATTTTATGCGAAGAGGTCAATTGAGAGAAAGATGCTATATGACGAAAGGGTCAAGAATTCGATATTGAAGAAATTAGATATGATAATAGAGAATAAATCAGGCACAGAGCTCTTCGAGATGCTTTCGAGACGCAAGTGCTCAGGAATGCCTGTTTTAATCGACAAGATTAATTCAAAAGTAAACAAGATTATTCTTAATACAATTGAAGAAATGCAGGAAATACCTACACCCAAGAAAATTTCAGATAGACTTCATGAAAAAGGCATATCTTACGGGATTGGGTCTCTGCATAAGAGAATAAATTCTGAAGAGGAGTTAAGAAGCGCGATTAAGAGCAAAGCTTGCAGAATTATTGACAATATGTCTGATTCTGAATTTTTTATAAATATTGTTCAAAGAAGAAAGGGAAATCTTGGTAGTTATGTATATGGATTGATAGAAAAAAGAATCACATCGATTATTATGGAGGTGTTATTGGAAGAAAAAAGCGATAATACAATAAAAGGGATATTCCAGTCACTTGAGAAGAGAGGAATTAATTACAGTCTAAATAGCTTATCGGAGAAAATAATAGGCAATGAGGAGCTTTTGAATGTTTATTCTAGGAAAAACGGCAGCATTGACAATTTTATATTAGAAAGGATTAAGAATGGAAGAGATCCACACAGGAACATTAGGAAAATAATAGAAGGGAGAATAGGGGAATTCGGGATATTTAGAGAATCGTTTGGGATGGTTCAGGCAGGGTTCTTTTCTGACAGCAGGATAAAAAACATTCTAGAGATATCTATTTATGGAAGAATCTTGCAGAAAGCTTCAGCTATCATTCCGATTGGGTATTTTCCTGATGTTTATTCGGTACCTATGTCTTCTGCAGTAAATAACGGGATAAAAGGCGTGGATGCTTTTTTTGATCTTGCAGTAGTTTTTGATGTAATGCATCTTACAACTGAGAGATACCGAATATTTGAGGAAGTTAATAGAAGCTTGAAGGAAGGAGGCAGGTTAATGGTAACAATTCCTGGAAATTACAGGTTTTCTCCATCAGGATTGGAGAGGATGAGTAAAAATGGGGTGAATATTTCTGAAGAATGGAGATTGAGTCCTAAAATAACTGCTGAGGCTTTTGAGTATATGAAATATGATAATAGTTTGGTAAAGATTGCAGAACGGGATTCGAAAATATTTTTATTCGAGAAGCAGAGAAAGAAAAAGGAGGAAGATATGGTTAGAGACATTGGTCGTATTGACATATTGGATATTGAGAATAGGCAGGTTAGAAAGAATGGTCCTGGAATTGAGGATTTGAATCTGGCCCCAGAAGGTCTCGCAGTCCTTCTTAATTATGTATTCAGAAAGCCAATTGAAGACATAGGGATTCGTTCGGAACTTAGGTTATATGATAAGGGAAGAGAATTATGCAGTTTTGTACAACATGGAAGTGCAGGAAATAACGATATAACATATAAAAACAGAGTTAGCGCCCAAGAAGGAGGATTTACAGAATGGGAGATGAAGGCGATTAGTGATATACTTAAAATTGCAATGAGAGATGGAGTATCTGGAATGAAAAAAGGATTTGTTACGCTTGAGAAGGCAGATACATTCAGAAATATGCTGAACAGGAAGATAAGCACAGTTAAAGTTTAGTCTTAGCAGGTTATCCGGATATGCAGGATTTTTTGCTGCGCAAATAATGGGTATCTCCTTTTTGGGTCTGGACACCATATATCTATAAATAAAGAGGACATGCTATATTCTTCATATTCAGATTTGAATGATGTTGTTTATGGTCCCTCTTTCAGACACTGCACTTATAGAATATGCAGTAATAGCACTGGTAATAATTGCCATTATTTATATTATACTTAAATTGGGGAAGAAATTTCTAAAATGGATTTTCGGAATACTTATAAACAGCATTCTTGGCTTCGTTGCTATCTTCCTGCTTAACTACTTTTTTGCATTGGGTATTCCTTTTAGCTTAGCTGTGATAATTAGCACTGCTTTATTCGGACTTCCGGCCGTAGGAACAATAGCAATATTGAAGGTGTTGGGAGCAATTACCTTTGCGGCGTAGGCAAGTATAGGATAATATTACCTGTAGATTTAGATATGCATAGGAAATGTACCAAGAATAGACTGTATTTAATGATGGCTATACAGCAAGGTCTATATCTGCCTTCTTTACTGTCTTTCTTTTAGCGTGTGCGGAGAGATTTACAGCTTTTTTTGCTATCCCGTATGCGTATCTGTTTATTATTTCAGCGAGCTCTTCGGCAGCCTGAAGGCTAACCCTTTCTGCTCCTGCTTCCTTGAGCATGCGTTTTGCTGTTATCCTATTTATAGGCATACTTAACATATTGATAGCAAGAATAAAAGAGTTTCTGCTAGAACTGTTTAGAAGGTATTAGAGTTGAGAATAAGGAATATTGAAAGAAAGGATTTTGAAAATGTCTTTAAGCTTGTGACTGAAGTGTTTGAAGATACTCCTACAGCGTTCAATTTCAATGAGATTCCGGAGATTGAAACGTTTCATATCTTATTTGAGAATAAACTAATGATGCTTTCAGACGGCAGTTCGGTAGACCTTATTACAGAAGAAGATGGAAGAATACTTGCGAATTGTGAGATAGTCAGAGTAGATAAAAATACAGGAATATTGGGAATTGTAGTGAGCCTTGATAGCAGAAGAGATGGCATTGGAAGCGCTTTGCTGAAAAAAGCATTGCTTGCTGCAGGAAAAAGTGGAATGACAAGAATCCTTGCAGAAGTTTCAAGCAGTAATAGGATAGGGATCTGTTTTCTTGAAAAGAATGGATTCCAAGAGGAAAAGTCTGCCCAGACCGAACATGATGATTCAGATTTTCCATTAAAAAAGCTAACATTTATTAAGATAATTTAATGAGCATATAGGAACTCATGAAGGATATAGAACAGTGCCGTTTATCTGGGATATGAGGACGGTTACATTTTTTGTAGCGCCAGGATAGGTGTAATCAATCATCCAAACATTGGAGTATTTTTTGCCTATGTAAGTAGTAGAATTGTAATACAGGGCATTTACCTTTACGTTTGAGAAGCCATATTTTGATATAAACGATTTCACTGTCGAGATATTATCCAGATAGGAGAGAGTTATTGCGACAGGATATGAGCCTACCAGAGTGTTTCCGGATTTGGTCCCGTATATCTGGCACCTGCTTGTGTAGGTATTATCTACCCTGAAAACAAAACCATATTTAGGATAATCAAAGGAATATATGAGATAGGAAGGGCATGGAGAGGTGTAGTTTGTTATAACTGATGTAGTTATATGCCAGCTTCCTGGATATTGTGAAGGTGTAGTGTTGGTGATGTTTATTGTGGAATTTGGTATCGTATTTTCAAGATAGTGCAGTACAAGTGAATCTGCCTGTTGTGCACTTACCTGAGCTGCCGGCCTAGCTGAACTTTCTATTTGGTAGATTGCAAACATTACTACTATAAGAACCAATGCAAAAATAACTGCCTTTGAGAACAGATCCATGCATATCCATTATTGTATTATTATTTAAATCTATTCCTAAATGTATGCTATACCTGACTACTCCTAAGTTTTAAGCTATTGATATAAGCCAGGAGAGGGAGTTGAACCCCCCTACTCCGCTCTGCAGGCGGACGCATAGCCGATCTGCCATCCTGGCATACATATAAATCCAAGATTACATGCGATATATTATATAAGGCTGCTTTATTTTATGGTTGCCATTTCAACTTATAAACATAAATTTTCGTATTTTTGCAGGTTGCAGTAGATACGCCGGGTGCGAGAATCGAACTCGCGAAGGCTAAATCAGCCAAACAGCTTAGCAGGCTGCCGCCCTACCACTAGGCGAACCCGGCAGGTTCTTGCAGCAGAGGCCGACATTGCACTATAAGGGCACATGGGTTTGGCCCGCATCCACTCCGCCCTGTATCTTCAGAGCATGGCGCTTTGTACGCCTTTGGCCTTATAAGCCAATAAGCAATATACTTAGGGTTGCTCCTTCCGGCCTGGCCCGTTTCACATGTAGAACCACCACCAAAGGCAAGACTTCGACGCTTCAGCAAGGTTCCCATGTACTGCATATAATACTCTGTCGGCTTGAGACCCGCCTGAAGGGGATTTGCGGTGTGGGAAACCCCTAGCTTCCCGTCTTACTGCTGCGATTATACTTTGGCGTGTTAGACTTTTTAAGCTTTGGTATTCAGGCCATGTTGCTGATAGGTGTGATAGCAGATTTGGCTTGCCAATATTTAAACCTAAAATTATTGTAGCAGTGTGCGGATATGTTTTGAAGATAATGACTGTAAGCCTCTGGCATTGTTTGAGTTTCCCAAAGGATTTAATAATTAGGATACAAAGCTTTATCATGAAATTGATGGCCCTGCTTAGGCTTACGCGCATGGAGCATAGTGCCATGCTTGTGGTAGCTGTGCTTGCAGCGGAGATGATAGCAGGAAAGCTTCCTGGAGCATGGATTCTCCTTTTGAGCCTTATTTCTCCTGTATTTATAAGCATGTCATCATTTGCAGTGAACGATTACTTTGATTTGGAGGTAGACAGAGTAAACAATAGAAAGAGGCCGCTCGTGACAGGAGAAATCAAGCCATCAGATGCCGTCTACATAACAATCCTGAGCATGCTCGTAGGCCTGGCTGCCAGCGCACTTATAAATTGGGAGGTATTCGTTATAGCTCTGGTTTTTGGCATGCTCGCCCTTCTCTACAGTTATAAGCTTAAAGGAGTAGCATTCGTAGGAAATTCGTATATTGCATTCTCAATGGCAATACCCTTCATATACGGCAGCTATGTGGTAAGCGGCGCATTAGGAGAAGGAATAATCTTGATATTCTGCATGATCTTCCTTAGCGGGCTGGCAAGGGAGATCCATGGCACCATAAGAGACATGGAAGGAGATTCAAAGGCAAGAAAGATAAGGTCTCTTCCGAGAATAATAGGGACTGTGGCGAGTGCTGCTGTTGCACTTCTGCTGTACCTCATTGCAATCGCGATAAGTGCCTATATGTTCTTTAGGATTGCTCCATTCAAGATGAACCTGATATACGCGCTTCCTATAGCTATCACAGACATAATGCTCGCATATACGGGAATCGGGTTTTTAATAAAGTCTGATAGAAGGTTTTATGATCTTGCCAGGAATCTCTCGCTTATAGCCATGGGACTTGCCCTTCTTGCTATATTACTGGCGCCAATCTAGCGCTTTCCTTAGAATGGCTACCCGCTTCAGGTACTCATCATCGTCTAGACGCTTTACATGTTCTATGGCATCGAAGACGCTCTTGCCTTTCTGGTATTCATCATTTTTCTTGCGTGGTATTATATGGAAATGTAGGTGCCTTACGCTCATTCCGGAGTATTCCCCTATCTGTGCGGTAAGGTCATAGGAATTCGAGCTGTCTCCATATAATTTCAGAATAACAGGCTTGACCTTGTTTATCACTGATTGCATATCCAACAATTCTTCACTGCTCAATTCTGAAAAGTCAAGCACATGCCTTCTTGGTATTATGAGCGAGTGGCCATAGACCACAGGAGCTATGTCACATAAGGCTATAGTATGCCTTGTTTTATAGAATATTCCCTTCTCTATGGATTCGCTGCAGAAGACATCTTCGCCTTTTTTCTCTTCCATCAGTTACACCTTTCTTTTCTGGCTTGCAGTTTTTGAACCGGCGTTCCTGAAAGTATTCTGCGTATTTTCATTTCCAAGCCTGAACAGTCTTACCAGTATGAAGAAGAGTATCAGGGCAAGTATTGCCACTATTACAACCAATATCAGAAGCACAGAGTAGATCTGATTGAGCTGGTACTCTATGTAGGTTATGGCTGTGCTGTTTTCAGGCTGTATGGTTGCAGCAGGCGTATTCTGAGTTAGCACATTTGCAATGCTTTGGTTTATAGGAACAAGCCCTAATGCTGTCTCCCTTTCTGCATTTGCAAGCCTTGCTGCAAGCTCTGATGTTACATATGCACTTGTGAGATTGTATGTTTCATTCCCTCCCGTAAGGTTTGCCTGATATGCTGCAAACATTGCAGAATTGGCAAATTCTGATGACCATATACCATAGGTTGAATTTGCAGTGTTTGCATTTATCATGGATAACAACACCGTATTGTTTATTCCCGGAGTTACATTTGCACTGAAAGATACAGAGTAGTCGGCTCCGAAGAGGGCTGCCGCATACTGGCTTGAATTGTATGCCGATTCGGCTGCAAGCAGATATAAGGGTACAGCCTCGCCTGATGCGTTTGCTGAACTTATGGCTGCCTGAGCTTCAGATTTAAGTTTTGAAGAGTAGCCCATTGGAGATCCTCCTATCTCACCTGCTATGTGATACATCTCTGACGTGCTCCTGCACCATGCATACGATGGAGCTATATTATCAAGGGCAAAGATAACATCGTCTGTTGTGTTTGATGCATTTAGAAATGAATGTATCTCTGCCAGATTCTGCATTGCCCACTCCTGCCTTAATTGGCCTCCGACTACATATTCGTAATTGGCAGAAGTCATGTTTGGAGGCGTCAATGAAGAACAGTACGAGTATACATTATTGAAGACGTTATCTGCACCGGTAATGCTGTAATTGCCGGAATTCATCAGCGTGAATACGGTAGGATATTGTAGGAATGCAAGATCCGCTCCCTGATATAGGTATCCTTTCCCGGATATGTTTTTGTATATTCCAAGCTGTGAATCGATTTGAGGTTTTACAACACTCAGATTTCCAGATATCGAATTGGTGGAATTATATAGCATTCCGAATGTAAAGTTGATAAGCTGCCTGAAATAGCTCATGTTGCAATCGCTGCAGTTTACAGGAGCGTTAGGCAGGCCCTTGAGCTTGTAGCTGCTTGAAAAATTGAGCGCTAGCGGCGTTATTTTTGGCATGTGCGTATCTGTAGCGTAGGGAAGAGCCTGTGATGCATTTGATACCTCTATCACAGGAATCCTGAATTCCTGCTGCGCTATATAGTAAACAAGATATTCTATGCTCTGCTGTGAAGCTGAAGGGATCAATGCAAAATTCATCCCATATCTCTTTGCTGCGTTGAGTTTATCATATACGCCACCCACCTGGCCTACCATACCGGAAGGAGAAATGGTGCCCGTAACGGTGAAATTTCCGCGAAGCTGTGTATGCTCCAAGGCAGAGATTGCGAGAAGGGTTAAGGCAAGCCCGCCGCTGGGGCCTGAGACGTCTGAGCCGTTGTCGTCTATGATATATGAGAAATTATAGTCTGATTCATTTACTCCGAGGTATTTTGAGGCGTAGAACGCTGCTGTCGTAGCTGATTGAAGGGTTGAATTCCCAACGCTGGCTGGACCACTTATGGATACATTGCCATTGCCTTGAGTCAGATTAAGCTGTATTACGGTTAACACTCCCTGGTTCTTGCTCAGAAGAACAGCCGGAGCATGGATCTGGGTAGTGTATGCACTTACAGTTCCGAAAAGGAATGCTGCAATCATCAAAAACGCTGAATATTTCAGAAGTGTCCTCATGATTAACGTTAAGGAGTTAATATTTAAATCAGTTCGCCTGCGATAAGGTAACCAGAAATCTGAGTTTATATTCTGGCATGTTGAATTCGAAAATCCTGTTTTCAGAAAACTGGCAGTGTTGAGAATTTATTGGTATTCACAAGAATAAAAATTTCAATAGATAATTGTTGAAAATGTTTCAGGCTTCTGCTTGCAGCACGAGTATGGAGGTTTCCATGGAAATATTGCAAGAGGTATGCCAGATTATGCTTCAGAAACCTAGAAGTCTCTCGGCTTCAGCTTCAAGATCTTCGATTTTTACGCGGGACTGCAGTGCCGTATCCCTGTCCCTTATTGTAACAGTACCGTCTTCAAGTGTTTGGTAGTCGATAGTTATAGAAAAAGGTATGCCTATCTCGTCGGCTCTTGCGTATCTCTTTCCTATGCTGCCGGAATAGTCATAGAAGGCCTCGTATCTTCTCTTTAGTTTTTCAGCCACTTTCAGAGCATATTCGGGAATTCCGTCTTTGTTTACCAGAGGATATACTGCAAACTGGAATGGGGAAAGCTTTCTTGGAAATGCCATCCATTCCCATTCCCGTCTCTCTGATTTTGGATTATAAAAAAGTTCCATTGCAGAATAGAAGACCCGATCTATGCCTACAGTCAATTCCACAACATGAGGCACGAATCTTCTTCCGTTATAAAGTATTTCGTGGGATTTTTTTGAGATCAGGGCATGTCCATTCAGGTCATGGTCTGTGCGGTAATGGATTCCGCCTACTTCCTTATACTCGCCTAGGCTATCCAGATATACTTCAGAGTCAAAATGAAGCTTGTTGTAGAATGCCCGCTCTTCTTGAGAGAGTTCCCTTAGGCGGAATTTGTCTTGAGGAAATCCCAGTATGTCAATAAAGAATTGCTGCATCTTTGCCATGCAGTATACATAGAATTTAGGTATCTTTTTAGATAGAGCTAGATCTTCGCATCTCAATGTCTGGATTTCATCTCCGCCTGAATACAGAATCCGCAGCTGGTAATCTTTGATATCGTCCCATTTCTCTACATTTTCGATATCGTTGGGATCTATAAACGTCTGGAGCTCTGCCTGTGTAAACTCTCTCTGGCGTATCAGTAGCTGCCTTGGGGATATCTCATTTCTGAAAGCCTTGCCGATTATGGCCAGTCCCATTGGAAGCTTACCGCGCTGTATATTGAACTGGCGCAGAAAGTCTACATATACGCCTTGGGCTGTTTCAGGCCTCAGGTATGCGAGAGTATCGCCTTCTGCTCCAAGCCTTACCTGAAGCATCATGTTGAGAACTTTGACCTCTCCCAGCTCTCCTCCGCACTTTGGGCATCTTATCTTCTTTTCAGCTATAATCCTTTCAAGCTCGTCTGTGCTTTTTCCTTCGACGTTTTCGCCTGTGGCTTCGCTTATTATATGGTCTGCCCTGTAGTATATGCCTTCCTTCTTGCATCTTACGCTGGGATCTATGAAATTCTTTATGTGGCCGCTCGCTATGAATACAGGTTCGGGCATTATCTGTGATGGCTCCAGCTCGAAGGAATTGTCATTAAATCTCAGAAAATGCCTGCGCCAGATATTCTCAAGGTTTCTTTTGAGAAGAACGCCTGTGCTCCCATAGTCGTAGAAACCGGCGAGGCCGCCGTAGATCTCGTTGCTGGGATAGAAAAAACCCCTTCGCTTTGCTAGCTCGTATATTTTTTCGCCTAGGGCTTCGGGTTGATTGCCTTGTCCTTCCTCTGCGTTCTCTGCCATATATATTCAGTATAGGTTTATATGCAAAAACACTAAAAGCCTTCTTATGGGAAGTGTTAGGAGATTATGTCTTCTGGAATGAGAATCTGCTGCCTTTCCTTATGGAATTCTTCCTTGAAGCTCCGGCATTTAGCTCTATTACATACATTGCTTTAGGCGGAGAGTTATAGGGAACACATCTGAAGAATGAGATGCATGGCTCTGCATTTTCAATTATTTTGATAACTTTTGATTTGGAATCTAGCCATAGTATGTCTATGGGAAAATTCATGTTAAGCATCCATATATCATATCTTCCTGCTTTGCTGAAGAGGAAGAGCATTCCTTTGTTTTTAGGAAGTGCTTTTCGGTGCATTAGCCCAAGCATCTTTTTTGTCGGAGTATCTGCAACCATAAGCTCAAAATCCTTGCCGTTGCAGCTTGCCTTTCTCGTCTTAAATTTTGTTGCCAGATAAAGCAGTTTTGTGAACAACGAATCACTTGGCAACTGTCTGGCTCTGTTCCTGCAGGAATTGCTGCAAATAGAATCTGCCGCCTGTGCCTTTTCCGGTTGTACCACTGCCTTTCCAGCCCACAAAGACCTGCGAACCTACCATTGCACCGGTAGTTGCACCTATCTTCCTGTTTACATATACGACTCCTGATTCTATCTTTTTTAGGAATTCGCTGATTTCGTTCCTGTTTTTGCTGTAAAGCCCTGCAGTCAGCCCGTATTCGGTATCGTTTGCCTTGGCAATAGCCTCACTGAAATCCTTATAGCTGTCTGTCACAAGGAATGGAATGAAGAGTTCTTCATGGAATAGCCTGTTTGAATGGTCTATCTCTGCGATAGTGGGTTCCACATAGATTCCTTCAACTCCTGCATCTGCAACTTTCCCTCCGCATATTATTCTGCCATGGGCTTCTGCCTCTGCAACAGATTCATTGAATTTTATGAGTGATTTTTGGCTTATCAGAGGACCTACATAGTTTTCTTTTACCAGTGGGTTTCCTATGCGGAGATTTCTTGTTCTTTCGGAGAGCTTGCTTATGAATTCTTCTTTTACTGATTCCTGCACATATACTCTGGAGCATGCGCTGCACTTCTGCCCCGAATATCCGAATGCGGAACTTAATATTCCTTCAACTGCCGTATCAAGATCTGCACTCTTTGAGACTATAGCAGGATCCTTGCCTCCGAGCTCTACGATGAATGTTTTGTGCAAGCCAAGCCCGTAAGATTTTGCCATCATTCCGAAGCCTGTCTTTTTTGAGCCGGTGAAGACTATACCCTTTACTTTCGGATTTGATACAAGCTCGTCTCCCAATTCAGAACCAGGCCCTGTAATATAATTGAAAACGCCAGGTGGAACTCCTGCTTCCTCAAATATCTTGTATATGTACAAACCTGTAAGCATTGTCATGTTGTCAGTAGAGGAGGGCTTGAATACAACAGTATTGCCGGTTATCAATGCTGCCGAGCTCATTCCTGTTGATATGGATATGGGAAAATTGAATGGGGCTATTACTCCGAAGACCCCGTATGGTTTCATGACATTGAATATCTGTTCACTATTCCCTGGAGCTCCTTGAAAGCCTGCAGATACCTTAACTGCACTCTCGCCTATTTTTTTCTTTATCCCATATCCTTTATTTTTCTCGAGTTCGTATGCGTAATAATTCAGAAAGTCTATGGCTTCGTCAACTTCCCCTACGGATTCATATCTTGTTTTTCCGTTCTCTACACTCATTATGGCCGCTATCAGGAATTTCTGCTTTCGGAAGAGGTCTGCGGCTTTGCGCATTATCGCAGCTCTTTCTCTGTAATCGGTTTTTGACCAGCTGGAAAAGGCATTTAATGCTGCGTCTACAGCTTTTCTGGCATCATCCCTGGTGCAGTATTGGAATCTACCTATCAGCATTCCATCTATAGGAGAGTATTCTATAAGCTCCTTTTCGGCTGTTATCGCCTTTCCGTCTATATACGCAGGGAATTTTTTATCGAAGACCTCCCTTTTTGCTTTTTCTAAGGCTCCGTCAAACAGAAGATCGAATCTCTGCTCGTCTCCCTGCTCTAGGAATTTTTTGTAAGTTGATTCGTTGGAAAACGCATCCATGTTTTTACCTAATGAATCTTATATATAAAATATCTTTGTGTTTGTTTAGGCAAGGAGAATAAATACTTCAGGTTCTATTGGAATTTGTTGGAAGTGCTTTAATGTTTTTCCGCATTAAACTTTTTTTCGTATCGTTCAATAGCTTCCGAGATGATTTTATATGCATCTCCTGAACCTTTCCAGCCCTGTATCTTAGTAACCTTGTTTTCTAGTTTTTTGTATACTTCAAAGAAATGGGCAATAGCCTTTAGTTCGTGCTCGTTTGCGTCTTTGATATCGTTTACTTTGCTGAATCTGGGGTCCCCTTTTATTACACATAGTATTTTTTCGTCGTTTTCTCCGTTGTCCTCCATCATCAGGACACCTATAGGCCTTGCTTCCACAAGAACGCCAGGATAAGTTGGTTTGTCAAGAATTATAATAGCATCAAGCGGATCGCTATCTTCTGATAGGGTTTTTGGTATGAAACCATAATCCCCGGGATAATATACAGGAGAGAAGAGAACCCGGTCCAGTCTTATAATATTATTTTTTTTGTCGTATTCATATTTGTTTGTGCTGCCTTTTGGTATTTCGACTATTACATTCACTACTTTTGGAGTTTCGGGTCCTGTTTCTATATCATGCCATAAATTCATCTAATCACTCATTAAGAATAATTTTAGGTTTTTGGAAGTTGTTTTACTCTCTAATACATGTGATAACTATAAAACTTTTTGCTTCAAGCTACACATGATCTGGATATGGAGATCATGCTTTCTCTGCTCTGGAATTCCCATGTCCAGGCAGTAAAGAGTTGGGGGTCTTTCTTCTGCATTATTTTGCAGTAAGATTTGCCTCTGCCCTTGCTCCCATGTCTCCCTGTATATTTAGAGTATAATTCTCTCCTGGAATCATGGATATCTGCATACGGCCATTTGCAAGAGTCATTCTTCCGATAAATGTGAAAGTGTGGGATTGGCCAGGTTTAAGTGTGTATCCCAGATTATTTGCAAATTGGTCTTCTGAGAAAGGAAGCTGAAGAGTTCCATTTCCAGATATCTGGAATTGTATTACGCGGTTATGATTCTGGAAGGCTTCATTTTCGTTATACCTCTGGGAGAGGAAAACGTTTATTTTATTGGATAGCTCATTCCTGAAAGAGGTTGTATTTAATGTACCGTTGGTTATTGCATTGCTCACAAAAGCGCCTATTGTTGAATTTCCAGTTAACCCACCCATGACACTTTCGAGCCTATCTGAAAATTCTGTGTTGAAATTATTGAATTTTCCAATTTCTACTCCAGTTTTGAAAGTAGATAATATTCTCTGGTTGGTTGCAGGAATTATTGGTTTGTTTTTTCCTATCACTGATATCTTTACAGAGGAACTTACAGAAGAATTTTCAGCAGAGGTATTACTACTTGCGTTTATATCAGCATGGGTTTTGTAACTTGAATTGTTTTCTGAACTGTTTTCATTTGCTTGGATTTTGTCAGTAGAGTTGATTGAAGCGTTTTCTGTATTATTTTCCATTTGACTTACTATATCGTCTATCCTTCTTGTCAAAGCGTTTGCAACCATGTATGCGGCAGAGGTATTGATGCTTATGTTCTCCTGCCCGTTTATGCTTGCGTGCATGAGGTTTACTGAATAGTTTGAGTTGTCGGTAACAGTGAACGATATTAAGGAGGTGTTGTTCGACTGGGATATTGAAGCGTTGGTGATTGTGATGTTTGGAGATGCATACTTAAGAGATCTGTCCTCAGACTTGGTCAAAGGAAGCATTTCTCCTTCATGAGGTCTCTTTCCGGCCAGGACATTCCCAACTACCACTGCCTTTACCGAAGGTACAAGTATGAAGTCAGGAGTTGTATTTGTATATATGGTAACGATGGTAGGAGAGAACTGCATCAGTATACTTGAAGTGGCATTTACGCTGGAATGATTAGAGATCTCAGCTGTAACTTCTGCGCTTGGAACTGTGACATTGTATACTGTTCCGTTTATTGTTATGCTTGCATTTGAGATGTAGAATCTTACAAGGTTAGGATTGGAGTTTGATGAAATATTGAGGTTTGCAAGAACTACAGAAGTGTTGGTTAGATTCAACAGATTTATGTTTCCTTGGGTGTTTGAGGATATCCAGCCATTAGAAGATATTGAATGTATGCTTATTGATGAGTAATGTATTAGAAGAGAGGTAGTGCCATTTGGAACTATTGGAGGATCGGTAAGCAGAACTGAGGTGGATATCTGCGAATTCTGCCCTGAAGCACTAACTGATGTCGTTGAAGAAGAAGTTGTTGAGGTAGTAGATGTTTTTGGCACTGAAGAAGTAAGTGAAACTGCAGCTATTATAATAGCAATTATTATTACAATTATTCCGGCAGATGCAATTATGAGATTCTTATTTGTCATTGTATCAACTATTACTGCGTGTTTTGCAGTATCATAATTTAGTATTGGGTCAGAAAGATTTAAAAGTTAGTAGCTATGTTGCGTTTTTGTTGCGCATCGCCAGTAATTTTGCAAGTTCACTCTCGTTCATATAAAATAACCTGAATAGAATAGTGCCGTTGTTTATGTATTCCAGGGTGAAATTCGCATATATCAGATTAAAGAGTACGCCGCCATAATAGAAATTAGGATGAGGAGATCTTGTCCATTCTATCAGGTACTGTATATTGCTTCCGTTGAATGACCTGTTGTAATCATTGTTTATCGAAGGAACTTGATGTATAAGCAGATAGTCTGGTTTTATCTGGTTCAGATATGAAAAGTTCCCCGCACGCGCATAGAGAAAAGAGTAATAGTCATTTACTACAGTTTGGTTATCAGCATAGTTTGTATCGCTGTATGTGGTCCTGTTTGTCCAGTACTGTATGGCGGTTCCGTCACCGTTAAAATTCAGGAATGTTGCGTTTCTAGGAGTATTGTTAACAATCCAGATAAGCTCACGGTGAAATTGCTGGCTCATACCAGTATATTGTGGTGTTGAGATTATCTGATATATGGCAAATATTAAGACTATTATAATTATTGAAGGGATGAAGATTTTCATATACTGTTTCCAGGAGTTTGGAATTAATGCTATTGAACATCCTGCAATTATCGAGACTGGAAGATATATCAATGAGTTGAATCGGTATTGAAGAATAGCAAATGGTATCCCAAACAAAAGCATTGCAAGTATTGCAATGTATGCATTTTTTTGATTTCTGTCCTTGCAGGAAGGTTTGTATGACCAGATAGTTATTATTAACAATCCGAACGTTGAAAGAAATCCTGCTAAAACCCATATGTAATACAGGTATGTATGGTATATCAGGGACGGAAGATAATAAGCAGATTCAAGTTGCCCTAAAAGTTGGAGAATATCTCCTATGAAAAGATGTGGAGTTAAGTTTATTGACCCTAGACTTACTGCATTATTTAGATGAAAGTAAATGAACACTGCCCAAGCCGCTACAAGAAGAAGTATAATTCCGAGAGTATGTTTCTTAGTATCCGGAATTAGGTTAGACGTAATGATTGCTGTCAGTACGAAAAAGAATGCAGCAATTGCATATAGACCGCCATTCCATATGTAGTATGAGAAAACCAATGGCACTATAATAAGTACGGAGGCTCCTATTTTTTTTAATAAGTTATAATGGTTTTTGTTCTCTATAAGGTTCAGGAGCATTAATATAGAAAACAGGAGAAGTATCGGAACAAATGAATCACCTTTCCATCTGTTAAATGCTTCTGCAGTCATTCCTATCTCAGATGTGGCATAAAGCAGTGATGCAAGGAGCCCTGCCTGCAGATTTTTTGTTATTTTTTTCGCGAAAAGGAATACAGTTATGACTCCGAGAATGGTGAAAAGTATTTTGATCAGGTACATGCTGCCGAAGATCCCAAGGAATGGAAGCATCCTGTAAGTATATACTGCAAAATAGATTAGGCCAGTTTCAGGAAATATATAGGGATGGTTTGGAAAACTGGCTAGAGGATTTGTACGTAATATGTATCCGTTTGCAATAGTCTGTTTCATAGCTAGAACTGCGGCCATCGTTCCGACTGTAAGGAATTTTCCCCGCACAAGGAAAAAGGCTCTGAGACTTACTGCTAGAATAATTATTATGACGATGGCACAAAAAAGAGGCAGTCTACTAGGTTTTACTTTTTCTTCAGAATAGATATCAAGACCCCAAAATATAGATATAATGATTAATAAATAAAATAATAAATAGATTAGGATATTATTGCTGTGTCTTAAGCAAAATCAATAGCTTAAGAACTACACCTTGGTTTCAATTATGTTCACATGATGGAAGATCTTAACCTACCTGTTCCGTGGGGCGTATCAATATCTCGTTTATACTTACTCTTGATGGTCTGCTTATTGCATATGCGACTGCATCTGCTATGTCTTCAGGCTGAAGCCTTACCATGTTTGTATAGTTTTTGTTTAACCTCTCTTGTATTTCAGGCTTATTGTGAGTTATGAGTTCGGTCTCTACTGCACCTGGCTCTATAAGCGTTGTCCTTATGCCGGATTTTGCCTGCGCTAGCTCCTGCCTTAAAGCGTCAGTGAACGCATTTACTCCCCATTTGGTAGAGTTGTATGCAGAACTTCCTGGCTTGGTAGTCCTTCCGGATACGCTTGATATGTTGACTATGTGGCCTTTTTTGTTTTTGTTCATTTCGGGAAGTACAGCATGGGTCATGTACATGAGCCCCAGAAGATTTACCTTGACCATCTTCTCCCATTCTTCTACATCGGCTTCGTTCCATTGTCCTATAAGCATTATCCCTGCGTTATTTACAAGCACGTCTATATTTCCAAATTTTTCTTTTGATTGCGTTATTATTTTTCTGCACGCATCCTTGTCGGTAACATCTGCAACAATTGAAAATGCGGTGCCTCCATTGGAATTTATCTCTTTGGCCAGGGATTCTATCCTATCTTTTCTCCTTGCAACAAGTATGACTTTTGCGCCTTCTGATGCAAGTCTTCTGGCGGTCTTTTCACCGATTCCGCTTGATGCGCCCGTTATTATTATTACTTTGTTTCGTATTTCTTCCATTACTACACCAGATTTAGATTTTTAGACAGTGCTGAATCAACTTTGATCCAATTTAATACAGGAGTTATTGCATTTATATGTGATCTTTATTATGTGGTTCGGTTTGTATAAGACCCAATAGTGAAACTTTATAAGATAGGCATTCTTCAGAAAGCACTTGATTATTACCTATGTTTCTGAACTCATTTTGACAATGTAGTGTAAACAGGTAGGTACTTCGATAATCTTAATTTGTCGACGATTTCACGCTGAAGTGAGCTATTCGGTATGATCTGAAACTGGATTTTGCCA
>JAKBPE010000010.1:29668-30339 GCA_021829835.1 bacterium | reverse complement strand
GTCCTACTCCATAAGGACCATACATCTTCGATGTCGAAGTTGTATTGCTTCCTGTTGCAGGACCTACTACGAACTGCAGTGAGTCGAGGCTTCTTGCCATATCAAGAGTTACCGATGTGGTTCCTATTGATGAGACTTCACTGCCACGCTCTGTCCTGAAGCCCTGTTGTGCCTTTACATTGTTGCCCTGTGAACTCTTGTATACTACTGCGTTGTTGCCCTCTGTGGATGAGTTCATCCAGTAGAAAGGACTCGAGAGTATAGTTGAAGAGTTTGTCAGGTCAACTACTATGTTGGCATTAGGCGTCGAGCTTGTGCTTGTAGTTATTTCAGGTATTGTGTACGAGAAATAATTCTGCCTTGCAACGCTGTTGGAAGGGTTTGATGTAGCCGCCAATTGGAAGTTTACATTGTTGTTCTCTCCAGTGTAGGTTACAGAAGCAGAGTTTCCTAACTGCATGTAGCTCAACGATGGCACACTATAGGTTACTGCAGGTCCATTGTAGTACAATGTACCAAGAAGCACAGAGTTTTGAGCGCCTACGCCTGAAAGGATGGTGGCATTCTGCATAACGTTGCTTGTCTCAAATACAAGTACGTTTGCTCCTGGAGCTGGCAATGCATAGCTCAAACTGATATCAGTAAGGTTGGCCAGAGTCGTTCCTTGCAAC
>JAKBPE010000010.1:0-29658 GCA_021829835.1 bacterium | reverse complement strand
ACGAAGGTGAAGTTGTGGTTGACTGACCATCCTTGCTATATCCAGTTACCTGCACTGTTAGCGGGTTGCTCGTTGTTACATAGTTTCCTGCAACTCCATTATTTTGCAGTACTGCAACTAGACCATAAGGAGTTATCGTATTGGCGATTAGATTCTCTGTACCAGCTGCATCTACAGCGTTTGCAGGTACATACTTGTATGTGTCAAGGTTGTACTGCAGATTCTGAAGATTAGACGTAGGTGCAGTTGCTCCGCTTGCAGGAGATACTATGAATGCATTAGGCAGGCTGCTAGATACTGTAAAGTAATTTGCAGCCTCCTTTATCATCGAGTCGTTTACATCATAGTAGTTGTTTGCTGTGCTTCCTGCCGTTGGAAGACCATTTGCGGCAAAGCTATACTTTCCAACAGTATCACTGTTTTGGCCTACTACATTCTGGTATGCAACATTATAACCAGTAGATGTGCTCAATGTGAGCGGATCGTAGTTAGAATTGCCGCTTCCGGGAGTTCCAAGTGAGTCCCCTACAAAGCTGAGCTTCCATACAGCAGGGTTTCCTATTATGTTGAGTGACTGTCCAGGGTTCAACATAGTAGACTCTGACTGGTTAGTATATAGTATTATACTCTGGAGTGCAGCGTTTAAGGAGTTTCCATTCGATGCTACAGTCTGGTTTGAAGTCCATCTGAGCAATGCAACCCACTTGTGGCCGTTTGTTCCTTCATTGAAGTCCTTTCCGCTCGTAACATTGAATGTGTTAGAGAAGAGCTGGATCTTCGCCCATTTCTGGTATGCGTAGAGACCAGGGAAGGTCTGTGGCACGGAAATGAAGAGCTTTGAGCCTGAGGCATTTATTGTTACCTGTGTATTTCCTGCAGGTCCAACTGAGGTTACGTTTGTCAGCACTCCGTTTTTGTATATAGACAATGCAGCATTTGAGAGACCATTTGAGTTAGGATATGAAAGGTCGTTCAATACCACTGTGAATGGTCCGCTAGTTATGTTGTGTCCAACATATACTGTTGTCTGAGGAGTTGAAGCCTGTGCAAATGTTGCATTTCCTCCGACTACAAAGCTGTTTGAAGGAACAGCGATTCCGGTTGGAGGTGTCATGCCATAGACTGTCCAGTTCTGCCCTAGCAGAGTGAACTGTGCATTTGTTGCAGCACCATTTGTCTTAACCTGTATAGGCTTTCCAAAGGATACCTGATATGCTGCCTGTGTGTCGAGCAATCCGAAATTGCTTACATTGCTTGCCTGATCATATACAGGGAATCCTCCGAGCCATATGAACTCAGATTCCTGGTATGTTCCAGAGTTTGAGAGCAATCCAGGCACCTGTGACTGTGATAGCCTTACTATGTTGTCCTGGGAGTTGTTGGTCATCCTTGTGAACTGCATACCTCCTCCGTTTGTTCCTGCTATTACAGAACTCTGTACGCTTATAGGACCTATTCCCTCATATACTGAAGGATAGTTAGGAGATGTAGATATCAAGAATGGAGCTGAGCTTCCATCAGGATATGTGTATGCATTAGTGGTTGAACCACCAAGAAGTGACTTGGTGTACTGAAGGTTTCCTGAGTTAAGGGAACCTCCGTTCAATACAGAACCAATCAATGCAGATATTGAATATGATCCTGCTCCTACTGTCAATCCTTTCTCGCCAAGCCAGACCTGCTGGTTTGAGAGTGTGCATGTAGGTGTTGTTACAACACAGTTTACCTGGCTCCTTCCGGAAACGGTTGCTGTTATGTTCTGCGTTGTGTGCGCAAGGCTTCCTATCGCAGCAGCTATGTTTGCAGCTACCACTCCGTCGCTAGGCTTTGCTCCAGAACCTACTACGATCTGGACTACAGGCTGTCCTTGGTTGTTTATTATAGGTACACTACCAAAGGTTACACCCTGTGCTGCAACGGCGATGCCTATTGCCAAACTTGCCGCGATAGCGGCTATTCTCTTTGCATTTAGACTTTTCATGGATATCCCATTAACATTTGTTTTGTGGAATTAGATTAAACGAACACTATTTAAATACTTTCGTTTTGTTTAACATTTTGTTTATAGAAAATTCGTTGATATGAGTATCCCAGTTCCATAATAGACGAACTACTTCGTCTATTGTTTATAAAGGTTGTTTTCTGCAGAATATTAGTAGGCTGAAGAGCCTGATTGTAAAATTCAGCTTCCATAAAAGATCAACACAATATCTGATAACTATTCATTTCTTCAATACGCATAGGCTTTCTGTGCCTTGCTGTGGCCAAGAAAGCTTGAATCTGCAGCTATTCTGCTCCTTCCACGCATTGCTTTATTGCTTATTGACATATAACTTATAGATAAAACGGGTATTTAGCTGTTCTTGTCTGCCTTCTTTTTTTGGCAGTCAAACCAAAAGTTTTTTAGAGGACATATAGTTATAGATAGTCCGTGTAGGGTTTTCTTTCTATGGCTGTGAATGTAAAAACAGAGAAGCAGGATTCTAGAAATGATACCCTGAAGCGCAAATCTGAATTAGCTATATTTATTATTGCTATTTTTGCTTTCTTCTTCTTTTATGTTGCCCTTCTTCCGCTATGGCTATTGCAGGTTTTTTCTTGGATATACGTATTTAAAAATAAGGAAAATAGGCTAAAATTCAACCAAGATGAGAATTATAGGAAAAAAGGGTTACGTGTAATGAAATTTTCACTTATAGGTTTATTTGTAAGCAGTATTTTGGCTATTATTTGTATTCTGAGTTTAGGTTGGATTTCTTTTATTTTGTTTGAAGCAATCAGCGCTCTATTTCTGTATCTGGGAGTTAAAGTTATCAGCAAAAAGGGCGAAGATAATATTAGAAGATATGTAAGAGGATTATTTAATTTAGGTAACGGAATTGGAGCCAAACCAGTGCAGAGCATAAAAAAGAGGAAGGTTGCACCGAAAAAACGTGGCAGGCCTAAATCCAGGCGCTGAAATATGAAATCCTTCTGCTTCCTGCTTTAAGGATTAAGTTTTGTGCAGGATTATTCAAACGCCTTTCTGATGTCTTCTCTGCTCTTTTCCCTGAGCCTTGCATAATCCTCCTTTTTTTCTACTATGAACCCGGCAAGAGTCATTCCGATGTCAAGATATTCGAGCATTGCTTCTGAACTCTTTCGCTTATCTATCTTGTAATCTTCCACGTACTTCCTGACAGCCTTAAGGTCTATGCCTCCGTAGAAAAGAAGGCTCACGACATCTATTACATCCTTCCTGTGTTTTGTCTCGTCAGGACTGAAATATCCCCAAAGCTTTAGGAGTAGAAGAATGTTCCTGTCTACCACCTTGATGTTTTGTATCTTGACATAATTATCAAGGATCATGCGGGAGGAAAATGGCAAGTATGGATCTATTAATTCCTCTATGAAAAGGTCTACGACAACGCCGTTGATTGTGGAGTATCTTACCTTACTCTGCGGATATTCGCCTATCCCAAACTGCCTGAAGTAGTTCAGGCCATCGTAACCTATCAGTATGTCTATGTCCTGGCTCTTCTGCACACCTACATACAGATAAACAGCCCATCCTCCTATCAGTACAAAATCGACATGGTTAGGCAGGCTGCTCAACAGCCTGAAGCTCTTATCTGTCGCTTCCCTATTCCAGAATTGCTTTTTCATATATATCGTCTATTTTTTCTTCGAGTTTTTTCATAAACTCATACGCCATCCAGCTTCTGTTGTTCCACAAATCGACGTAGAGCTGTGGCAGGGAGACAGAAGAGTTATCAAGCGCATGGGTTTCTATTTTTTTTTCAAGGATTTTGTCTGGCCTTAAGACAATCAAGTTGTTGTATGTGCCACCCATCGGAGAGTTGGTGTTTTTTGGAAATCTTTTTTTTATCTCGATGATGGAGGATTCGCCTGCATAAACATACACCTCGCCGTAATCTGATGCATTGTTTTGGAAGTTCTTGCAGTATCCGCTGAATCCGGTAAACGCTATCTCGTCTGGCATATAATTCTCAAGTTCCTCGACGCTTTTTATATGGACGTACGTCGCGTATGTAATGTCCCTTTCGAATTTTCTGTTTACCGCCCAGAATACAAGCAGTTTTTTAAAAGCAACTACCTCGAAATGCCTGCGGTACATACTGACTGCGCCTATGCGTTTCAGCGGAGCAATCGCATTGCTTACAGTATCCGGAGATATTCCTAGCTCTTTGGCTATGCCCCTTACGACAAGCCTTGCCTTTCTGTTCGCAAGGACCGACTCGGCAACATACCTGTAAACCATGTTTGTTTTATTCATATTGTCAGATTTCTAAATAGTTTATATTTAAACTGTTCGCATATATTCGGACAATATAAATATATATACATTATGTTTTCCGACATTCTTTTATGATTAGTATTTTAATTGTGACGCCCTCCAACGACTAAAGGTCGTTGGCTTCCCCTGCATTTGCAGGGTATGTTCTCAGTTCCTTGAGGACTGCCTCCTGTTGAGGTCTTACATTCTCTCCCTGAGCGTGACTTCCCCTCTGTCCGAGGGTAGTTGCGCTATGCAATATATTTATTGCGGCGTTTATATCCCTGTCCAACTGCATACCGCATTTGCAGTTGTATTCCCTCACGGATAGTGGCATTTCTTGAATGTTGCCGCAATTACTGCATTCCCTTGAGGTATTCCTTGCATCTACTTTTATTACTTTCATACCGGCACTTTCAGCCTTGTATGAAAGCATTTGGATAAATTTGTTCCATGAAGCGTTCTGTATTGACTGTGCAAGACGATGGTTTTTCAGCATGTTTTCTATATGCAACTCCTCTACTGCGAATGAGGTGAATCCTCCATGCACCAGTTTGTCAGATAGTTTATGCATAAAGTCGTTGGACTGGTTGGTTATTCCTTTCCATTCCTCCTGAAGCCTGAACTTCGCATCTTCCCTTCTCTTTGAGCCTTTGTTCCTCCTTGCGACTATTCTCTGCCATCTTGCAATCCTCCTTTCCCTCTTTTTGAAGAACTTTGGCTTCCGGATTGCCTCTCCGTCTGAAAGCACAATGAAGTTGTTTAGCCCCATGTCTATGCCTACCGGATTCGTGTCCTTTATCTTTGGAGGATTTATTATCTGCTCTGCGGTAAAGACTGCATAGTATTCCTTGCCTTCCCTCTTTATCGTCATCGTCTTTACGTTTCCTATGATGTTCCTGTGCTGTTCTATCTTCATAGTTCCTATCTTTGATACTCTAAGCCTTCCCTTTTCTATCCTGAATGAACCATTATTTTCTATGTGCATTATAGAATTGAATTTGTCTTTTGATTTGAAGCGTGGAAATCCTGCCTTCATGTTTGCACCTGATTTCTTCTGCTGGCATCTCCTGAAGAAGTTCTGGTATGTTTTAAGGAGTCTGTTGCGGATGTCCACTCTGACGTGGGCATAGAGTTGCAGATACTCCTTGTCCTCCTTTATTATTTCGTTGAGGAATTGGTTTATTGTTCTCTGCGATATTTTTGAATTGGAATTAGACTTGTGTGCATTTATGGTCTTCTCAAGGAGTTTGTTGTAGAGCCTTTGAGACATGGAAATAGCGTCGTCTATTGCTATCTGCCTCTTTGTGTCAGGATATATCCTGAACTTGTAGGCACGCATTGTTTCCATGTTTCCTGTTTTGTTTTCCATTCTTATATACCTTTTCACGCCCCTAACCCACCATTGAAATGATGGGTTTACGAGGCGAATCATTTATCACAACAAGTAGATGTTTTAATTTACATGGAATTATTATATAGGTTTTGCAGTAAGATTGTGATATGAAGTTGAGAGCATGGAAGAAAAGGACAAGGATCTTGGAATTACAGTGAAAAAATCTGAGAATTTCTCTGAATGGTACCAGCAGGTGCTTACAAAATCGTTATTTATGGATTATACCGAGGTTTCAGGATGCCTTGCTCTAAGGCCTTCAGCATATGCGGCATGGGAGAACCTCAGCAGGGCAGTTGATGCCGAATTCAAGAAGGACGGCATTGAAAATGTATACTTCCCTTTGCTTATTCCTGAAAAGTTCCTTAACAAGGAGAAGGAACATGTGGAAGGTTTTGCGCCTGAAGTCGCATGGGTTACCGGAGCCGGGAGCTCTCAGTTTGAAGAGAGACTTGCAGTAAGGCCTACTTCGGAAACTATAATGTATCCTAGTTTTTCAAAATGGATAAGGTCATGGAGAGACCTTCCTATGAGATACAACCAATGGAATAGTGTTATAAGGTGGGAATTCAAGCATCCTACGCCTTTTATCAGGTCAAGGGAATTCCTTTGGAATGAAGGACATACTGTTTTTGCAACAGAAGCAGAAGCCTTAGCTGAAAGAGACAGAATCCTTGGCATATACATAAATGCATTGAGAGATTATTTTGCACTTCCAGGCATACCTGGAAGAAAGACAGATAACGAGAAATTTGCAGGCGCTGTGGCAAGCTTCAGCGTAGAGCACATAATGCCTGATGGCTGGGCTATACAGGGCCCTGATTTTCATTTGGACGGACAGAATTTTGCAAAGGCATTTGATATCAAGTTTCTAAACAGGGAAGGAAAGACAGAATACGGATGGCAGAATACATACGCGATAAGTACCAGGGAATTAGGAGTAATGGTTGCAACCCATGGTGATGACAAGGGGCTTGTTCTTCCGCCTAAAGTTGCGTATATTCAGATAATAATAGTACCCATATACAAAAAGGATAGTGGAGAAAAAATAGTAGAATATGCTAAGAGAGTGGAGGCTCTTGCGAGGGATAGCTTTAGAATAAGAATAGACTTGAGAGAAGGTTATTCGCCAGGATTCAAGTTCAGCGAATGGGAGCTTAGGGGAATTCCGCTCAGGGTTGAGATAGGTGAGAAGGAGATGGGAGACAATAAGGTAAGGCTGGTCAGGAGAGATACTGGAGAAAAGATAGATGTTAAACTTGAGGAATTTTCTGAAAAATGCAAGGACATCCTAGAGCGCATGCAGAAGGATTTGTATGAGAAGGCAAAGGTGTTCATGGAGAACATGGTGAAGAGAGTAAGCACTTATGAAGATTTCAAGAAGATGCTTCCATTGGGAGGCATAATGCAAGCTGGCTGGTGTGGAAATGCCGAATGTGAGAAAAAAGTAAAGGAAGAAACTGGGGCAAAAATAACCAATATGCCTTTTGACCAAGGAGTGCTTACAGAGAAATGTATATACTGTGGCATGCCTGCAAAGAGCATGGCTAACTTTGCCAGATCTTACTGAATATTTTCAGCTTTCACGCCAAACAAAGCATTGATTTAAATCTGAATGTTTAATGTTAATTTAGCATTAGCCCCATCGTCCAGCGGCCAAGGACGGCGGGCTTTGGACCCGCAAACACCGGTTCGAATCCGGTTGGGGCTAGATATTTTGGAGAAAGAAGTGAACTACAGTATTACCCGTATATCTGGATTAATTCTCAAAAGATTAGGAATATAGAAAATCTTCGCAGGGACTACATTAAATAGAATATGGTCGCTTTCAGATAAAGTCGTATGTAGATAAAGACAAAACTCTTTCTGAAGGAAACATTGTCTAATTTCCCGCGCACTTTGTCTTTGTTAAATTTATTCACTAACTTTTTTGCTTGCTTATTTCGAGCGCTTTGAGGAGCGTCCATTCCACATTAGGGTATGTCTTGAGTTTTTTTATTTCTGAAGGACCTACCCACTTAAATGTCTTGCTTTCTCCGTTTGAAATCTTGAGTCTTTTTCGCTTAGTGACTTCTGCAAGATAAACCATGTCGAAATGAATGTGCTTGCCTGTTTTGTATTTTACATTTTCATACAGTATAGTAAAAGGCTTTGGAAGTTCATGTGCCTCTTTCCCCGAATAAGCCTTTCCATGATCACAATCGGAAGGAGTTAGGAGTTTTATTTCGAAGCCTGTTTCCTCCAATGTTTCCCTTACGGCGGTCTCATGCGGCATCTCACCGCTGTCCACATGCCCTCCAGGATAGAGCCAAACATTCAATTTCTTGTGCTTCAGAAGGTATACTTTGCCTTTGTTCACTATGACTGATGAAGCGCATATGCATTTTTTTGGCATGGTTATCGCTTATGATTAGACATCTAAATAATAATATATTTCCATCGGGTGGGGATGTTTTGATATGGAGCTTATCTCTTCGCGTTTCATCTCAACGTATGTGCTTATAAGCCCATCATTGAATACGGGTTTCAGGAAGGCGTTGTCAGACTCAAGCTCATCCAAGGCTTGTTCGAAGGATCGTGGCAGCTCTGATATTTTCATAGCTTTTCTTTTCTCACGGCTCAGTTCGTATATGTTTTCGTCTACATGATCAGGAGGCATTATCTTGTTCTTTATGCCATCGATTCCTGCCATCAGCAATGCAGTAAATGAGAGATATGGGTTTGCAGATGCATCTGGAGCCCTGTATTCTATGCGCTTTGCTTTCTCCGATCCTTTGAAATGGGTAGGTACGCGTATTACTGCGCTTCGGTTTGATCTGCTCCATGCCTTATACACTGGCGCTTCGAAACCAGGGATTAGTCTCCTGTAGCTGTTGGTTGTTGGTGAAGACAGAGCAGAAAGAGCTCCAGTGTGTTTGAGTATTCCACCTATCACGTATCTTCCGGATTGGCTCAGTTGAGCATATTCGTCTTCGGGATCGTACATTATATTCTTCTTGCCGTCTGATGACCATATGCTGAAATGTGTGTGCATTCCTGTCCCGTTATCACCATACATAGGCTTCGGCATGAATGTTGCCAATTTTCCGTATTTTGCAGCTACATTTTTCAGTACATACTTGAAGATCTGTATCTTGTCTGCTGAATCTGTCATTGTTGAAAACCTGAAGTTTATTTCGCCCTGACCAGCAGTTGCAACTTCATGATGTGAGGCCTCTATCTTGAAGCCAAAAACATTTGATAGGAGGTTTATGGTTTCCATTCGGATGTCCATAAGCCTGTCTACAGGAGGGGCAGGATAATATCCTTCTTTGTGCCTTACTACAAAACCTCCAGAGTTGCCCCAAGGCGCTTCTGCTGAGGATATCTTGTAGCCTGTGCCACTTTGTGGAATGGCCACATCCATATCAACTTTATCGAATATAAAGAATTCGGGCTCTGGCCCGAAGAAGCTCTTGTATCCTAACTCACCCAGGTATTTTTCTCCGTTTTCCGATATAGCCCTTGGATCTCTTTCGAACCTTCCCTTTGAAGCTCCCCAGTGTACCTCGCATATTATTCTGGCAGTTTCAGGAGTCCATGGCACTGAAGTTATAGTTTCCGGAATAGGCACCAGAAGCATGTCACTTTCGTTTATTGTTGTAAATCCCTTTATGCTGCTCCCATCAAGCTTTGCGAAACCTGTCTTGAAGATTTGATCATCGAATTCTGATGAAGGGACTGTTATGTGATGATATCTGCCATTGAGATCGGTAAACTGAAGGTCAACCCATTTTATGCTGTTTTCTTCCAAAAATCTCAAAGTTTCTTTAATACCCATCTAAATCCCGGTAGTAGTGGTGGGCAATTACTCTAAATACTTATCCTGCAAGCGGATTTAGAAATCGCATATGATGACAGAGGCTTTTTTAGGCTACCTGAGACTCTAGGATATTCTGGAAGGCTATTATATCTTGCAGCAGAATAAATACATGTGATGAGACGAGGTATTTCTGAATAGTGATGAAAGAGAGTCTCTGAGTTGTTTTTATGGCAAGAAAACTTTACTGGGAGGATGCATACCTGAAAGAATTCAGTGCGGTTGTGAAAGCCTCCGAATCAAACACAGTCATATTTGATCAGACAGCATTTTATCCGACCAGCGGCGGGCAGCTTAATGATACGGGAAGAATCATATCAGAGGGAAAGGAATACAGTGTTGTAGATGTGAAAGAAAAAGACGGAGAGATCCTTCATTTTCTCGATAAAGAGTCTGAACTTGTAAACGGCGCTGTTGTCTCCTGTTCCATAAATTGGGAGAGAAGATATGCACTAATGCGTTATCATACAGCACTTCATGTTCTATGTGCTGTTGTTGAAAATAATTACAATGGAAGATGGAAAGGGGGTATGATATATACTGACAAGGCACATGTTGATTTTGATCTGCCTTCGTTGAATTCTGAACTTGCGGAGAAAATTGTTGGTGAAACCAATAGGATAATAAAGGAAAAACATAAGGTATCATCAAGGTTTTTGCCTAAGGAGGAGGCAATGGCAAATCCTAGCCTAGCAAAGACAGAACCAGGAAGGGAGCTTATAAAGAAGCTTGATGTTGTAAGGGTTGTTGAGATTGAGAATTTTGACATGCAGATGGATGGAGACGCTCATCTCCATAATACCGAAGAGATAGGGATGCTGAAACTTTCAGAATTCTCCAATAAAGGATCTAATAGAAAGAGAGTGGAAATATCCATAATATAATTATTCATTTAGCTTCTATTTGAAGAATTTCGCTCCCTATACCATACAGGACCGTATTCGGTGTCTTCGAGGTTTATATTGTGGTTCTTCTTTAATTCATTTCTTATCCTGTCGGCTTCTTCGAATCTCTTTTCTCTTCTCAGACTCTCTCTCTCCTTTATCATTGAAGCGACCTCTCCGCTGAGGGATTCTTTATACCAGTCATGTTTTAGGATGCCTATAACTGAAGCACAATTTAAAAGAGTATTTATTGCCGCTTTTTTTGCATTCCCGTCAACATATGTATTCTTTTCTACCACATTCCTCAGCGATGAGATTGCAGTAAATAATGAGGCTATAGCTTGTGGCGTTTCAAAATCGTTGTCCATTGCCTTTGAGAATTCGTTGTCTAAAAATAGGGATATCCCATTGATTATCTTCTCTGTTTCCTTTTCCATGTGCACAGATTCCTTTGCATTGTAGATCATTGACAGTGAAGAATAGAGATAGTTTAGGGAAGTGCCTGCTTTCTTCAGGAGCTCTTCTGAGAAGTCTATCTGGCTTTTGTAGTGGGAGAATGCTACCATTAATCTTAGCGCTTCTGGATCATATTTCTTAAGAACTTCCCTTATCGTTATGAAATTTTTCAGGCTTTTGCTCATCTTTTCCCCTTTTATCCTAAGCACGCCGGAATGCATCCAATACTTCACCATCGGTTTTTTTCCGAAAGCTGCCTCGTCCTGGGCTATCTCGTTGCTGTGATGTGGAAATATCAGTTCGCTTGCTCCTCCATGTATGTCGTATTGCGGGCCGAATATTGCATTAGTTATAGCAGTATCTTCTATATGCCAGCCAGGCCTGCCGTCTACTACTACTTTCTTGCCTTCCCATATGAATTCTTCAGGCCAGTGCGGCTCATCAGGTTTTGCTTTCTTCCATAACGTGAAATCATACGGTTTTTTCTTTCCGGGTTCGGATTCTATTCTATGTTTTGAGAGTTCGTCTATTTTCATTCCCGATAGATCGGTATATGTTGGAAATTTATCTATTTCGAAGTATATGTTGCCTTCTGAAAGATATGCATATCCTTTGTCTATCAACAACTGTATTTGCGTTCTCATCTCTTTTATGTAGTCGTGAGAACGTGGATAAAGGTCTACATTCTCTTTTACCCCTATTGCAGACATGTCTTCCAGGAACCTCTCTTCATATTCCCTGGCTAACGATTCCGGAGTGGTATTGCTCTCTGCGGCTCTGGCTATTATCTTGTCGTCTATGTCAGTTATGTTTTGAATGTATTTTAGGCTGTAGCCGCGATGGCGTAACCATCTTGCTATGATATCGAATGAGATGTAATTTCTTGCATGCCCGAGATGCGCGTCGTCGTATACTGTCTGTCCGCATACAAACATGTTTATTCTTCTGTCATTCAGAGGCTCCAATTTCTCCTTTGAGCGAGATAGGGTATTGTACAGTACTAAAAGCGACATTGATACACGTCAAGGAGGCACAACAGTGCTGTTTACTAATGTTCCGGGAGTCTGTAGGTTATGTTTGCTCTGAACGAAATCCCCAACTGCTATGAAGTCATACCTGTTGGTTATAGTGCCCAAGACTCCGGATACCACCCTGACGCTTACATTCTGGCATGCGAAGTTGATTATTGGCATTGTGGCATTTACAAAAATGCTCTGCTGCCTGTTTCCAGATGTTGAATTGAGGGTGTTATAATGATTTATTCTGAAGGGTTTTCCGTTGTATAGTAGTTCTACATATAGGAGAGAGTTCTTTGGTGATATTATCCTGAAATTAAGATATGGCTCCACTACCTTGAATGTTGGAGAGGTAAGGTTTCCAGGACTTAGTGAAAGGCCTCCGTGGTATGTTGTGGCAAAATAGGTGCCTGAGTAATTGCCCCAAGGCTGCCCGTAATAACTACCTTCTGCATTAGCAGCTATTATATTTGTAGGAAGGGGGGATCCTGTTTCGTTCAAAAAGCCTTGTCCAGTTATATTCCAGTATTGGTATGTTCCTGTGCTGAAATTTCCATTAGGTATTGGCACTACAGGTTCTGGAGATATGCAATTTTGATACTGGGTAGGTATGCTGCTGTTGTTCTGGCTTGAAGGAGTGGAATTTGTTACTTTAGTAATCGTATTTGTGCTGGTGCTTGTGGTTGTATTGGCTGTTTTTGATGGTTTTGATGTCGTTATGCTTCTTATTGGAGCTGGAGACTGGCTTGGCTTTAATGCTATGAAAGCCAAGATTACAAGAAGTATAAGAATCACTATAAATGCAATTATTGGTTTTTTATTCATTGAATCCCGAGCTTATGTATGTATCTTCAGCTTAATGGAATATAAATCTATTCGTACCAATAGAGTATGATATAATATTGGTGTTAATTTGGGAAGCATACCTAGAAAATGGAAGAAGAAAGGAAGAATGAGATGGAAATGGGTAAAAAAGAGGAGGAAGAGGGTAAAGAGAGCACAGAAGAGAAGGATAGGAGATCTCTGATTTGTACTAGAGTGGAACTGAATGGATTACAAAATACATGACTTGAAGTTAGCAGAAGAAGGAAGAAGACAGCTCGAATGGTCGGAGATGCATATGCCGGCTTTGATGGAGATGCGGAAGGAATTCTCTTCGAGGAAACCTTTGAAAGGGCTTAGGATAGCTGCAGTCCTGCATGTAACTAAAGAGACAGGAGTCCTTGCGAGAGCCCTGAAGGATGCCGGTGCAGAAGTATGGCTTGCCGCATCTAATCCTCTTTCCACACAGGATGATATTGCAGCTGCGCTTGTGGAAGATGGCATAGCAGTGTTTGCATGGAGAGGCCAGAGCGAGAAGGATTATTATGAGAGTGTTGAGAGTATTCTTGCAGCAAAGCCTGATATTCTTATGGATGATGGCGCAGATCTCCATGCTGCAGTACATAGCAGGTATCCTGATCTCAAGATAATGGGAGGCACTGAAGAAACAACAACAGGAGTCACAAGGCTCAAGGCTCTGGAGAGAAGCGGAAAGCTAAGATACCCGATAGTGGCAGTAAACAATGCCAAGACCAAATACCTTTTTGACAACAGGTATGGAACAGGGCAGAGCACAATAGACGGAATCCTTCGCGCTACTAACATACTGATTGCGGGAAAATGCGCTGTTGTCGTAGGTTATGGATGGGTAGGGAGAGGCATAGCAATGAGACTTAAAGGACATGGAGCTTCTGTGATAGTAACAGAGGTTGACCCGTTCAGGGCCTTGGAAGCAGTCATGGATGGGTTTGATGTTATGCCAATGTCAGAGGCTTCTTCGAAAGGAGACCTTTTTGTTACAGCCACCGGAAACAGATCAGTCATAACTAAGGAAGATATCTCAAGAATGAAGAACGGTGCCATACTGTGCAATTCTGGTCACTTTGATGTAGAAATAGATGTACAGGATCTTGAGAAGGAATCCAAGGCAAAGAGAGAGATAAGGAAGAATACAACAGAGTATGAGGTTTATGGCAAGAGGATATACCTGCTTGCAGAAGGAAGGCTGGTCAATCTTGGTGCAGCGGAAGGTCACCCGAGCGAAGTGATGGATATGAGTTTCTGCAACCAGGCTCTCTCGGCAATATACATAGCAGAAAACAGATCGATGCCAGCAAAAGTGTATGATGTTTTTGAGGAGATAGACGAGAAGGTTGCAAAACAGAAGCTTCTTTCAATGAACATCAAGATAGACAACCTTACCGAAGCACAGAAAAAGTACATGAATGACTGGGAATCGGGCACATGAGGCTTCATGTTTGAAATTGCCATCTGCATTTATTTACAATGATGGACCTTAGTGTGGCTAAAAGCTAAATTAACCCATGGCTACATATTATAGGGATATTCATGAATAAAGATGGAAATTTGTACTTGGAAAAGGCAGAGAGCATTTTTTCAGATAATAAGTATATGTGCATTGGTACAAGCACAAAGAAGGGAAGGCCGTGGGTGACTCCTGTGCTTTATGTTTACGATGAAGAATACAGAGTCTACTTTCTCTCGGCTATAGATTCTCTTCATGCGGAGAATATAAAAGAGAATCCGGAAGTCTCCATAGCAATTTTTAATTCGGAGCAGAAGATAGGAAGTTCAGATGGAGTCCAGGCAAGAGGGGAGTGTAGTATGGTTGAAGAGGAAGAGATAGAGAAGGCCATAACTCTGTATTGTGAGAAGGTATTTCCGGGTTCTGACGTAAAACCTACTGAGAGATATGAAACAAGCGAGTATCTTGGCGCTTCGGAATTTAGGTTCTTCAGGATAGATCTTTCCGAGATATATGTAACCGGAGAAGATAGAAGAGTAAGAGTAGACCTTAGGGAAGAATCCTAAGGCACTTACACTTTAGCTTAGATACTCTTGATTCCGATAGCTTTCTTAGGCTTCTATTTTTTAGTGTAGCCTAGCTTTATTGCTTTCTTTATGGAATGCCTGTAAGAGATTATTCCTATCATTACAACGGCGAATATCACAAGGAAGAAGCCTATTCCTAAATTATCAAGATTGTGTATCTTTATTCCTGTGTTTATGCCTATATTGATAAGATTCGGGTATAATAGAACGGCTATTCCGCCTATTACAAATGCTAAGCCTCCGTATTCGAGAACGTCGCTGCTTATTGTTCTCGAAACAAATGCTATGCCTTTCTTTGTTAGCTTCTTTACGTTTGTAAGCCATCTACCGAATGCTGCGCCGAAGGCTACCTGCATAGTCATGGTGCCAAGGCCGAAGAGCAAGCCCGGAAGAAAACCCAGGTATGGGCTTGGCATTGCTGGTGCCAATACAGTATAGACTATTAATGCAAATGCGCCAAATCCGAAGCCTGCTATAATACCATGAAGAAATGCCGCTTTGGAAGGGACTGGACGCAGTTCTTCGTCCATATCGCTAGAAGGGTTTCTCTTATGTTCCAGTTCTTCGTGCATTTCCTTCTTTGAATGTTTATGTATAAAGTAATGCCCAAGTTTTTCTTCTATAAAATGCCAGTGTGGGTATATGCTCTTTCTTTTGATATACAGTCCTGCAATAAACATAGCGAGACCCACTAAGAGATATGTTATCCCAAATACAGTTGCAGTCATGAAGATTCCTGCAAGAGCAAAATATGCTATCTCTGAGAGTATTGCCCGCTGTATTGTAAATCCGCTTGAAAATATAAGACCTGATTTCATTCCTCCTTTTGTGGTCCCGCTGCCTACAGCATACGAAAAGGTTATAGGCCATGTATGCTCGTCCGGAGTTGCCCCGTGTACTATTCCGAGAAGATAGGAAAGAATCAATGCAGTGAAAACGCTAACGTTTTCAGGGTTCCATAGGTTTATTCCAGACATATGTTCATCTTATTGGTTTTCCGTGTGGGCAGTTGGTTGAGTTTGTTGTATTGATAAGCATCCTGCCTGTGCTGCCATCTATCTTGTAGTCAAACCGTTTTATTTCTTCGCAGGCTTTATCGGCATCGATGCCAGCATTGCTGAATATGGATTCCAGACTTCTGTGCGTAGATAAGATGAAGTGATAACTGCGACTTCCTTTTCTTGTGATGGATATGGAACCGTGTTTATTTTTTATAAGGCCTTTTGCCTCAAGCCTTCTGATTATTTCATATGCTGTCGGACTGGAAACTTCTATCTTCTTAGAAATCTCATATAGCCTTGCTATACCTTCTGCTTTGGTTATCTCAGCTACGCCGAATAGGCAGTCCCGTTCTCTTTTTGTAAGCTGATTCATACTAATATATTGAAGTTAATATTTAAATACCTATGCTAATTTTATTAGTATCATACTAATTTTAGGCATGACAGAATAGCAAAAAAGATAGAGAAATTCAGAATTTAGTTTTGGCATTTAGCCATAAACATTATAAATATGATTGTCCATTCATATAGTATGTGGAAAGAGAATCGGATAATTAATGCAGTTGGTTTAGTATTAAGTTCTAAAAAATACTTTGTCACGTTTCTTGCTATTGCTGCACTTGCGTTTCTTGCTTATTCTTATCTGCTTTTTGGCTCTTCGATAAATTTAGCTTTTCCTAAGATTTTTGGATTGAGCATTTATCTGCTGTTTGTATCATTAGTGATAGGCGTTATGCTTTCATTGACAATGGTAATGAATGCATTTTCTTTTGCGAATGGAGCTGCAAAAGGTGGTAAGACAGGATTAGGGGCAGCATTAATCGCATTGATTCCTGGAAGCCTCTGCTGCACTTCTGTAATACCGGCATTGTTGGCTGCCTTTGGTGCTTCTACCACTACAATAATAAGGATAACTGGAACGATTCAGGGGCCTTTTGCTGCTTATGAAACAGGATTCGTTGCCGTATCAATAGTGCTTCTTTTTTTAAGCGTTTATCTTGTTTCTAAGGACATTGTCAGATGTAATGGGATGAAAAAATGAAAAGGAGTATGTTAATCGGAATTGTTATTGCGTTAGCAATAGTAATATCAGGATATTTACTGTGGCATAAACCGGTAGGTACAGATTCAACAGTTCAAAACATTACCATAGGTTCAAAGGCTCCGGAAAATAACTTTCTTTTGGATAATGGGGCGTATGCAAATCTTTCCAAGTATAAAGGACACCCCATTGTACTCTGGTTTGTTGCTACGTGGTGTTCTACCTGCGCCCAGGGAAACCAGGTTTTGAATGGGAATTACCAGTTCTTTAAAAAACATGGCATAGATATCATAGAATTGGAACTCTATAAGGATCTTGGATATCGGGGGCCTACTATAACGAATTTCGTTAGTTCATATGCGCCTAATGCTTATGCTAATGGCACTATTGTGCCTGCACTTTCAGGAAATAACATGACATTAAAGTATGATCCTAAAGGTTATCTAGACATTTATTACCTTATTTCGGCAAATGGTACAGTGGAATACATAAATGGAGAGCCTGCTTTGACTTTAAGCCAGTTGAAAAATGCAATAAACAATTCATTATAGGGATTGTATGGAGAAACTTGAATTTAAAGTGTTTTTTTATGCGTTGGGAGATTACAGCAGGTTCATGATATTGAGTTCGCTTGCTAAACGCGATATGAGCGTAGGAGAGATAGTATCCGCAACAAGTATTGAGCAGAGTAATGTTTCCCATCATATGCATTGTTTGTTAAATTGTGGATTTGTAAACGTAAGGAAAAACGGTAATAAGCGTATTTATAAAATCAACGGAAAGGTAAAGAACACAGTAGAAAAAATAACAGAACATATAGATGCCTACAGGAAAGACATAATATCCTGCGGCATAGCAAACAGAAGATATATTTCTAAAGTGATTTAATAGAAGAATTTGATTATGCAGTATTGGGCCAGGGATCGGCTGCGTTTGCTGCTGCAATAAAAGCGAACGAAATAGGAATAAATACAGTTATGATAGGTAAAAACGTTACAGAAGGCGCGATACTTGGAGGCACCTGCATAAATGTCGGATGTGTACCAAGCAAGAGAATCATAACCGTAGGCACTTTTGCAGAAGAACTGAGAAAGAGGAGGTATGCCGGGCTTAATTATACTATTGGAAAGTTAGACTATGAAGAGATAGTAAACGAGAAGAACAAGATTGTAGAAGAACTTAGAAGAGAAAAATATGGAAAGGTTTTGAAAAGCTTGGAAAATGTAAGTTTCATAGATGGAATGGGAGCATTCGTAGATAAGAATACAATCAGAGTAGGAAAGAAGGAAATAAAAGCAAGGTATATACTGATAGCTACCGGAGCAAGGGCATCCCTGCCTGAAATAAGAGGGATAGAGAAGGCAAAGTATCTGACAAATGAAGAGGCGCTATCAATAAAGAAGCTTCCCGGGTCAATTATTGTTGTTGGAGGAAGAGCTCTTGCACTTGAGTTTGCACAGATGTTTGCCAGATTTGGAGTCAAAGTTACCTTATTGCAGAGAAGCGAGAGAATAATACCTAACTGGGAACCTGAGATAAGCAATTACCTTACAGAATATATGAGGGAAGATGGAATAGAAATAGTGACAGGAGTAAAGTTGTCTGAGATAAGTTCTGTGAAGGGGTTTAAGAAGATAACAGGAGAGGTTGATGGAAAGACGGTAGATTTTGATGCCGAAGAAGTTCTTTTTGCCACTGGCAGGAGAGCCAATATAGAGAAACTTGATCTCGGTAGGACAGAAGTTCAATTAAACGAAAGAAATTTTATCAAGATTGATAAAAGGCTTAAGACAACTGTCAATAATATATATGCAGCTGGAGATGTGACAGGAGAGCCTATGCTTGAAACTTTGGCTGCAAAGGAGGGTAATATTGCAACTTCAAATATCTTCCAGAATGCCAAGAAAGAGATTAACTTAAATGAGGTGCCCAGTGCCATATTTACATATCCTGAAGCTGCAATGGTGGGCATGACAGAGAATCAGGTAATAAATAATGGAATAAAATGCAGTTGCAGCCCTTTGGAATTTAAGTTTGTTGCAAAGTCCAGAATAATTGGAGACACAAGAGGAATTGTTAAGATAGTAGTAGACAGGAAGACAAAGAAGATACTTGGAGTACATATTCTCGCGCCTCACGCCGCAGAACTTATACATGAAGGAGTACTCGCAGTGAAGTTCGGGATGACTATAGATGACATGATAGATACGGTGCATGTTTTCCCTACGCTCAGTGAAGGATTGAAACTGGCATCCATGGCATTCTACCAAGATATTTCTAAACTCAGTTGCTGCAGTGTATGATACAAATTGAATCTAAGTTGAAAAAGCCATAGTTGCAAGGCTGAACTGCGTTGAGACTTGACAGATTGTATACACACTCATAGTATTTCTACATCTGAAAGATCTTTGAAGTCGCTATCCTTAGTGAGTATCTTTAGCCCGTATATCGACCCACTTGCTAATATAAAGGAATCAAGCATTCCCCATTTTTTATTTGATTTCTTCCTTTCAAAATTCAGTTTGCCTGCCAAAACGGCCATATCTTCATCAAGTTCTATTATATTGCTCAATTGTTTTATGGCTTTAACTAAGAATTCTGCGTCTCTACTCTCTTTCAAAGCCCAATTAGTCACTTCTGCTAAGGTAACAATACTGGTATAGCTATCATTCTTATAAAGTACATCCTTTACGCGCTTTCCTTTTTCACTGCCTATGAAGAATTCTATCCAGGCTGATGTATCCAAGAGCATAAAACCACTATATCCTGTCTGTTGTATACCTTTCGAAATGGTTAGCGCCCTTTGCTATGCCAAAAGCCTTTGCAACTAGATCCTTTCTCTTTTTAAGAATGACCATCTCAACTTCTTCGCCTTCCTTTAATGATTTATTCGCTATTAGCTGCTTTGGTATTAATACGCCTAGAGAAGTACCAATTCTCCTTATTTTTACTTTAAATATTGTCTCCATTCAATCACATTATAATATATTATAATGTAGATATTAAAACCTTTGGATAAATTGCATAAACCAAAAACATTTGAAATCTCAACTTTGTTTTATGTATAGCAGGAAAAAGTGCTCCCGCCGGGATTTGAACCCGGGTTGCGGGGTTGAAAGCCCCACGTCCTTGGCCGAGCTAGACGACAGGAGCGAGTGTCTCAGATATGGATTATCATGTAAGGTATAAATAAGCAATTTTGCTTCTAATTCAAGGCATTACACAAAGGCATTCTGATTGGCAGTACGCCTATATAAAGATGCAAATATGGTATAAATAACTAGCAGTCCTGATAAGTATCTGGTTGTGGGTGTCTCTCTGGAAGGAACTTTGATATGTGTTGAGGGAATAGACGGGGCAGGCAAGAGCACACAGACTGAAATGCTTGCCGAGAGGCTGAAAGACTCCAGATCTAAAGTAATAATTTACAATTATCCAGACTATTCATCTAGATATGGAAGGATAATAAAGGATTATCTCTATGGGAAAATAGAGATGGAAAATGACGAGTTCTTCTTCTTGCAGATGCTTGACAAGCAGAAGGACAGGGCTAAGATAAGAAACGATATGAATGAAGGAAGCACAATAATCATGAACAGGTATATACACTCGCAGATAGCCTATCAGTGTGCTTCCGGATTTGATTATGAAAGCGCAAAGAAGATCATCAATCTCTCCAAGATGCCTCTTCCAGACATAGTTGTATACATCGATGTTGATATAGGAACGGCTTTGAAGAGAAAGAAGATCCAGAAATCGGGAAACCTCGATAGAAATGAAAAATCCGAAGAATATCTTCAGACAGTTAAGAATACTTACAAAAAACTTGAATCTGAGAGATTTGGATGCAGGAAGTGGCTCAGAGTGGATGGCAACAGAGACTACTCAACCATACATGAAGAGATATATATGGAAGTCTGCAATATACTAAAAATAAGGTGAGCATATGGCAGACAATAGGCCTACTATAGATGAAGTGATGGTTGATATTTCAAGGATGATGGCTAAGCGGAGCTCTTGCCCTAAAAGGCAGGTTGGAGCTGTCATTACCAAAGGAGGTCGTGTAATAAGCAGCGGCTATGTTGGTGCGCCTGCAGGTATGCCCCACTGCATTGATGAAGGTGTGGGCTGCCTTTTGGATTCGGATGGTAGGTGCATAAGGACAGTGCATGCAGAACAAAATGCCATAGCCGTTGCGGCCAAGAATGGAATATCAACTGAAGGTGGAACGCTTTATTCTACAGTGCAGCCTTGTTTCCTATGCGCAAAGAGCATAATTGCGGCAGGAGTCAGGAGAGTAGTGTATGTGGAGGAATATAGAAAGGAAAATCCAGGATCTCTTGATCTTTTTGCTAGTGCTGGAGTAGAAGTTCTGCACTGGAAAGGAAAGTGAAAGAGCTTGGAAAGCATTAGAGTTATTAGAGTATTACTGTTATTTAGATTATTTACTCATTTATATCTGTTTTTCCATTCCGCCTGTTGATACTCTCCCGCCTTTCCATTGGCCTTCATAAGCGCGATGTATCTCTCCTGCTACCTGCATGAAGACGATATTTGCAAATCTGGCGCCAAGCTCAAGCCTGAATGGCTTGCCCCCTAGATTTGCGATAGCGAATGTCAGCTCTCCGCTATAGCCGGGATCGGTCTTTGTGGCCATAAGATATATGCCGCATCGCTGTAGTGTGCTTCTAGGATATACATGTAGTGAAAGATACATCGGTTTCTCCCCTTCCTCAATTGTTATCTTCTCGCCTGGAATATTGAATTTTTCAATTGTTTTTACTAGAAGATATTCGCCTGGAGACATGATAATATCCTTGTCTCCTTTGTCTATGTCTGCTATTTTCTCTGTGTCGGAGCTCTTGCGGTCTTCAACTCCGAGGAAGCCTTCTCCTATCAGTCGGTATATCTTTCCTGCGCGTATGTCAATCCCTACGCCTTCAGGATTTGTAAGCTCACGTTCATCCATATTTTCTATCAGGTTATGCTTTTGGTTTAATTCCAATACTTTTAATGTAGATATTATCATTTTATTCGCCTGTTTTTCTGTCTAGTTCCTCAAGTTTTCTGTCTATCCGCTTTTCACTCTCTATCCTTGGAAGTGCATAGTCGTTCATATCTACCTGCATATACTCGGCAAGCAGAGGGTGCTTCTCGAATATTATATTCCTTAGCTGCTGCGCAACTTTTCTGTAGTCAGGGTGGCCTTGTTTGGAAGATCTTAGTTCAGTTATATGGAAGGCTTCCCTGAGATTCATTTTTATGTACCACTTCATTCTGAAGCCTCGTGGAACAATGTATTGTGCTTCGTTGGGAAGATCTGGATATATGGCATCGTATGCCTCTTTTGCCTTTTTCATAACTTCTTTGAACTCATTTTCTAGGCCTATTTCGGCGAGCTCAGGAGGTGTATCAAATCCTATATCTGCGGTTAGTTCCTGCCTTTCCTGGCTTAGTTGCCTATGTCTATGGAGGTCTCTGAAGACTCCGTAGTTTGCACATAATTCAAATGTATAATAGATGTTCTCAAGCGCTCTGCCTGGCTTATCTCGCCTGTTTCGTCTCTTGGATAGATAATCTGAAGCCAGTCTCTCCTTTTCTTCGGGAGACATTGCCTTTACTTTTGACAGCAGGACATCTAGGGTATCGTCGGAATATGGATAGAGCATTGCTGCAAGAATCTTATTTTCTCCATCTGGATCATAATCTATCAGTTTTATTGGCTCTATCTTAGATTCTTTCTCTCTTGTTTTACTTCTATGCCTGCTCATCTCTTCCCTTGTTGCTATTATATACTCGGAGGGTTTTGATCGTTTTACGAATGCAGGTATTACTTTTGACAATTCCTCATGTATTTCTTCAGATAGGAGCTGTGCTTCTTCCAGATTGCTTGAATGAAGTTTTGTAAGAAGATATTCGAATGCCCTTCCATTGCCATACAGGCCTACATTGGTAAGCCTTCCTGCAGGAAGGAGGTTTTTCAGTATGTCGCATGCCTTGGCCCTTGTGGCGCTCTCGTATGCGCGATCTGTTGCAGTAGGATCCTTAGGAGTTACTGACTTTACATGCGCCTGTACTATAGGAAGCCATTTGGAGTATGAAGAAAAGAGGAGATCCATTGTTTCTTCGTAGAGCTGGCTGTGTTTTGATGACATTATGGCTTTATTTCTGTACCATAGATATTTTCCGTCTATCTTTTTATCAAAAAGTATGTACCTTGCAGATTTTTCAAGAGGAGATATTCCTATCCTTGAATCGGTAAGAAGGTCTGCAGCAAGGCTGGAGATGTTCTCGCATGCAAGATGCACCCCTGCAAGTTCAGCTACTGAATCATCACCATAACCTACAAGAACACGCTGGTAAAAGTCCTCAGCTTTTTTTATGGCCAGAGCAGTGTTAGAGTAGTCGAATTTGGAGCCTGCACCTATTACCTCGGCTATGTCTTTGTTTTGAATAAATTCGTCCAGAAGGAGCCTTCTTGCCCCTTTGTCTGAACGGCTATACCTTGAGAATAACGTTCCTTTTATAACTTCAGGCAGGTTTGTAAGCACGAATGTGTTCTTCTCCAGGCTTGAAAAATAAGGCTTTATTATCTCCTTCTCATTCTCAGTAAGTCTCTCTTTAAAAACAGGCTCTTCCACGATAGCACAAGAATCCTTTTAGAGTAAAAAGATTATAAACTATCTGTGGAAGAGCATGAAATTTATTACTCATCTGGATAGGTCGTTTATCTCTTCCCTTGATGCTGTCTCCTCTTTTAAGCCTGAAGGGTTTGAAACAAGAACAACGTCTCCTACATTCTTGACGCTCTTGTAGAGTATGCTCTTCTTCTTTAAAAGAGAGGCCGCATCGCTCTTTACACCTTTCCATGGAGTCATGAGCAATCTGCTTATCTCGCCTTTTTCGAGATCTATTACTACATCCTGCACGTCCCCAAGGTATTGTCCTGAATCGCTATATACATCCATCCTGTATATTTCTGATATCTTCATGTTTTCACCAGTTCGCCTTAACCTATATAGGAAGCAGGTATTAAAAACTTTTCCAGTCTTCGACATTTAGAGGAAGTCTTGATTTTCCATAAAGAAATCTGCTGGAATTGGGATTTTTTGCGTTGGAATGCTCATGCCTGTAGAAATTTGAATTTAGCTAATTCTATAAATGTTGAATAATCAATATCAGATATGGCTGATCTTGAAGCAACCCTTAACGAGCTTAGGGAAGAGTATGCCAAGACGAAGCACAATAAAGCTACAAACAAGCACCTGGGAATACTCAGGAAGAAGATAGCGAATGTAAAAAAAGAGATGTCAAGCAGCAAAAAAAGCAGAGGAATAGGTTTTGCTGTAAAAAAATCAGGGGATGCTACTGTAGTGTTGGTCGGTTTCCCTAATGCTGGAAAGAGCTCGCTTTTAAGTGCTATCACAAATGCAGAGTCAAGAATCGCCTCCTATGAATTTACTACGCTTGATGTCATACCAGGTACGATGAAGTACATGGGCGCAAATATACAGATCCTTGACATACCTGGATTGATAGAAGGTGCGGGACAAGGCAAAGGCGGAGGAGCCAAGATAGCAAGCGTAATACGTGTCTCGGACCTTCTCTTAATAATGCTTGATATAACAAAGCCCGAGGGGCTATACACACTTCTGGATGAGCTTTATGATCTGGATATAAGGATCAACAAGACCAGACCAAGAATAAATGTTGAAAGGCGCATTACAGGAGGCCTTGAATTGGAGAGCCTTGGACATAAGATTCCTAGTAAGAGAGAGGTCCAGGAGATCCTTAACAGTTATGGAATCTATAATGGGAAGGTGATCTTCCACCAAGACGCTGATTTGTTTGACGTGATGGAGATAATGGATAATAGCATAGTAAACATAAAGGCATTAATAATACTAAACAAGATAGATAGCGTAACTCCGGCATTTACAAACGCCATAAGCAAGGAGATAGAGGAAAAAACAAAAGTTAAGACAGTTCCAATAAGTGCAGCGGAAAAGACCAATCTTGAGGCGCTCAGGAGAATTATATTTTCGGAGTTGGGGCTTGTCAGAATATATCTTAAGCCAAAAGATGGCAAGGCCGATATGGAAAAACCTATGATACTTAGAGGCAATTCTACAGTGATGGATCTTGCCAGGAAATTGCATTCCAAAACAGCAAACAACATTAGATATGCATATATAAATGGGAAAAGCGCAAAGTTTGCTAACCAGAGGCAAGGGAGAGAGCATCTCCTTGCAGATGAAGACATAGTTACTCTTGTTTATGAGAAGGTATGAACATATGGGAAAAGGATTTGATATAGTAGATATGGATTCGGTAGACATTAAGCTTGCTAAGCTTATAGGTTACAAGAAGGTGTATACCAGGAATGAGATAAGAGTTACTGAAGATCAAGAGTATGAAGGACGATGCATATTTTTGGGGAGGGAGCCTGGAACATTGGGAAAGGCACTTAGGAGAAATAATGTCGATGGCATAATAATATTTGACAATGAACTGATAAGGCAGACAGTGGAGGAGTGCCGTGATAACGAAAAGACTCTTTTTATAGATATTTCAAGCCTGGTTGTTCCGGAGCAGAAGCAGAGACTCAGGAATATTCATAGGGCAAGGTTCCTGATAAGATTTGCATTGAGAAACAGGACTAAGATAGCGTTGGTGTCGCTTGCGAAGGATGAGACAGGTATGCTTTCATCAATGCAGATGCTTGCTTTTGCCAGATTTCTTGGTATAAATGATAAAAATTCTGAGAAGATATTCTACAACGAGGGGATGATGCATTGATACTTAAAGGCAAATATAGATACGTGTTATTCATGTCGTCATCTGAAATTAATGTTGAGGTTGAGGAAAAAGGCCTGCTGGCTGAGATAATGAGATATATTGGCGAGCTTTCTTACTCTGAAGCAAATCCCAGGATAGCTGCGCAATACTCACAGAGGTTATTTGTTATAAAGACCAATAGAGGCTACGAAAATTCGATAATCCTTGCGCTTTCATTCATTAAAGAGATCCGCGGCAGAAAAATCGGGTTCTTTTCGCTTAAGAGCTCAGGAACAATAAAGAGTCTGCTTGTATATTCTAAAAAAATAACAGTTTAGAATATCTCTCCAACCAATGAGGTAATTCCACCTTTCATGCTTATTGAGTTTATTCCGAACTTGTCCTTAAGCAAGGTAGCAAGATATCGTGATGAATTTCCATGGTAACAGACAAATACGTGATCCGAGAACTTCTCAGCTTCGGCTCTGTCTGCATACGCCAGGTTGTTAGGTTCTGCCTTTATTAATTGGGTTTCTTCGAGGCCGGTAAGTTCACGTATATACTCTATGGGTTCCCTTCCTATCCATACCAGCCTGGTATTTCTTTCCTTTGTAAATTTTATTGCCTCTTCAAAATCCATTTCAGTTATTGCCATGATTATGCCTTTGTTGTAAAGCTATATAGTTTGGATTTGCATTAATTCTTGTTTTTCGGTTTTTTAGTTGATCTTATCAATGACCCAAGAATTAAAATAGCAGCTGCTGTTATGAGCAGTATTCCTGCCGAAGAGGTGGACCTGACGAGCTTTTTTAGCTCTGAGTGTCTAGTTCCAGTGGAAGAGCCTTTAAAGTTTACATCTGCCGATTTAGTAGCTTCCATATTAGTCAATTATGATATAGGGTCTTTACTGATTAATATAAATGCTCTTTTGCTGTCTTACTTTCTATTTGGGGACATTACTTCAGGTATTATGCTTCTTCCCTTCTTTATTATTCTGACTTTATTCTGAGGAGGGGGTTTAAGATTCCCGTCATGTTTTTGAGTTGTTGGCCTTGCGGCTTCTTTCAAGCAGTAGAGTTTAGGATTAAGGCCGTGGCCCCAGTTTACTACAGTAGGCTGTCGTGTTACTGCCATTATTAAATAGCCGTTCAGAATTCCCATAATAGGGTTATAATGGGATTTAGATATTTAATTGTATTCTTGATCTGCATGCCTGAATTTTTTCATAATTATTTAATTGGTGCTGACTTAGGAGTATTGCATGCTAAACATAGGGATTATTATAACTTTTCTGACTTAGCTTAATCACTATTTATCACTCTGGTGAATAAATGAATATAAGCGATTTGAAGGCAGGAGCATCGAATGTTGATGTTGAAGCAGTAGTAGCAGAAAAGGATGAACCTAGAGAGGTCGTGACAAAATATGGGAAGAAGCTTAATGTAGCAAATGCTATACTTAAGGATGATACCGGAAGCATAGCGATTTCACTCTGGGGAGACACGATAGGCCAGATAAATGTTGGCGACAAAGTAAAGGTTACCAATGGTTATGTAAATGAATTCAGAGGTACACCTCAGCTTTCAACTGGCAAATTCGGTAAGATAGAGGTTATTGAGAAAGGAAGTGGAAGCTCAGATAGCCCTTCTGAAGAAGATTATAATCCTGAAGAAGCAGATGCAGAAGAGATGTAATTTTACATCTTTTCTTCTTTTTGTCAGTCGGAATCTTTTTTACTTTTTTGAATTGGCAACATTTCTGTTTATTAGGCTTTTTATCGCCTCGAACGCGGATGCTGTATCCATCTCAGATATTATAAATATCTCTTCAGTAAGAGTCGATACAACTTCGTAGATATTGATATTTTCCCAGCCTAACGCTTTCGTCAAAAGATAGAGAAGCCCTACCGATTCCGCAGTTTTTTCTGGAATTCTCACTATTACAGATGAAAGCCCAGTGCTCTTTTTCTTTATCTCCTTTTTTTCGAATAAGGCCAGAATTTCATCCATATATTTTATGTTTGAGAGGATGGTTATCTCATAGAGCCCCTGCGTTACAGTTAAAAAGTCCCCAGATCCGAAATTTATCAAATCGTATAGTTTTGGGATTATCTTTAGGGTATTTGCAGATTTCACTGCGGTTATCTCAAATATTCCTGAAGTTATGGTAATATCTGCATGGCTGAGGTCTGGCTGGGGCTGCCCTACAAAGCTCTCTTTAAGATCTTCTGAAAGTCTTCTTATCGCCATTATTATGGCATAACGATTGACTTCCTTGCGCATTGTATGTTCTATTTCAGGCTTGAGCATATCCGCAAGATATGCGTAGTTTATTATGTCATTTACCAGAGCTTCCTCCAGGAAGGGGCGTTTTTGTATTATTCCAGATACTACATGAGCAACAGTTACCATATAATCTCCAAAACAGGTAGCATTTTATACAACTATTAATTATAATAATATTATGTTATGGTAATAACATCAATAATATATACTCCTAAAGGAAGATTATAATGAGCGAAGTGAGGGTGGGGACCTAAACTACAGAATAGTTTCTTATGACTGAGTATGAGAATTATAATTGAGGATATGGAAATCACGAGGAACAATACCCATATTCAGATACCTGTGTCATTAGGACTTACTACATTGAGGGCAAATGAAGAGAAAGGAAGACCTATTGTAATCGGCAGTTTTATCACTCCTGAACCTACCATTCTGATGTCAAAGCCTGAAGAAGAATGGTATCTTAATATGTTAGTCGCTCCTTCTTTAAGAAACGGTGAGACTGGAGTAATTACGAAACTTCCTCCAGGAGTTAAGGATTATTATATCCAATTAGGCCTATTGAATAAAGAAACCAGAGTAGTAGAAGTAGCACCTTCCGAATTGCATAAATCAGAAACAAGTATCTATAGTTATAGGAATACTGACCCTTTAGTATTATTAAAGGACTCTTTTTTTACCGGAATAAATAACGCAAAGTTAGTCTCGTTCTTTAACAGTCCTGCAATACATGAAGAAGCCAATCGTTTAGGAATTGGGATGATAGAAAATCCGCTAAGCACAATTACAAATAATAAAGCAAACATTAGAAACCCTTCAATTATTGCCAAATATGGCTTTAGTATGCTCAGGGGAATTATATTAACGCGAGAAGAAGAACTTGACAGGTTGGTTAGCTGTTTCTCCCCATACGTAGAAGGGATATGGCTAAAATTGGCTCTGGGCAGCGGAGGAGATTATGTAACTCATATTAAAAAAATATCCAAATCTACAATAATAGAAGCGAGAAATAATATGTACGATACCGCAAAGAAATTCTTCCATAATGGAGGATTCTCAGATAAATTCTCTTCTTTTTGGCCAGAAAGAGAGTTCGCTCCTGCAGGCTTTCCGTTTGTAGTGGAGATAGACGTTAAAAATATAGGGAAGGCCATTAATGGCAGTACACAGTTTATAACACACAAAAACGGGAAGGTAGATGTAGTATTTCATTCAGAACAGATCACATCCCCAGCAGGAGAATATCTAGGAAGCAGGCCGTTAATATCGAAAGACTACGAAATGACTAAGTTGCTTACTGATGTTCTAAGGAAGGAAGCTGAAAAAGTAGGTAGATACAATATAAATGAGAATGGATATTATGGAATACAAGGAATTGATTGGTTTATTGTGGAAAATGGCTCCAAGATTGAATATTATCTGACAGAATTAAACTCAAGGCCTATTATAACAACACCGGCTATGATAATTGCACAGAAGTTAGGTTTTCCGAATTGGATAAATACAGATGTTACTGTAGAGAGTCCAATAAGAACCATAAAGGATTATAAAGAAGAAGTAGGCAAAATACACACGAATCCGAGAAACCTGCGAACAGGCAGAGGTATTGTAGTGCCTATTGCATTCAGGACATTGACATCTTCTAGGGGAGAGCAGATTCCTTCAACCCAATTCAAAGTATTGGTTTGCGGCAGAAGCCATGCAGAATGTGGGGATATCATGGCAGATATGATAAAGAATAGGATATCTTTTAATTAAATAGAATTAGATCGG
>JAKBPE010000032.1 GCA_021829835.1 bacterium | reverse complement strand
AGGCGGAGTCAAATTATAAGGGGAGTTCGGCTAGCTTGGTAGGCTTCCAGATTCGGGTTCTGGAGACACGTGTTCAAATCACGTACTCCCCGTCCTGTTTATGGGGTTATATATAAGTCATCGAAATATCCCCCTATTTCTGTCGTCGAAGCAAAATTTTGTCGTCGGTAAATTCCATATCTTTTAGGGATAGAATTCTAACATAGTTTTGGCATGGAGAAGGGGGAAAAAGAGGAGATGTTGCATCAATGCAAGTCAAGTAATTATACCTGCCCGTTAAATATGTATTTGACATTCTATGTTGATTAAATTACAAACCCTCGAAATCTTATACAAAATATCAGCTACAGCCCGTTTTAACTCTGAAAGAGGCGAAATCTTAGAAAAGCTTCTGGGAAGAGTGTTGTCTAAAGGGCTTGAAAAGGTAGATATGCAAAAAGAATTAGATTGTCTTAAAGATATTGATAAGGGACAAAAAGATTTGTTCTCCCCTACTGGTGTCTTTAGATACCAGCGTAATTTGGCATTCCTCAAAATTGATGGAAAAAGAGCAACAGAGTATATTCATACTACATACTTTCCGTTTACTCAACCCGATCTATGCGGAGAGTTGGGTTATAGGGTTGCCTCATCGTTGCTAGTATGCCAAAGTATTTCTTATGTAGTGGGGACTAAAGCCAAAAACCTTGGATTCAAAAACGAAGTCTATAAGTTTAATGATAAATATGAATATGCGAATCAGTCTTTTGTCTGCATACCTGACCGAGAATACATCGAAATTTGGTCAAAAGCTATAACCTTTAAAGTGGATGAAGTTTTGAAAGATATGGATAATGTGTTATTTAATGGACTTGGTGAACACATAGATATCGACATGACAAACGGTGTAAAGGAAGCATTCGAGCAATTATCATTTACACAGGAGAGCATACAAAATGGCGAGCCATTCAGATTAGAAGTGAAACCTCTCCTCAAAATTGATACCGATACCTATGTCCTCTTAGGTAATTTTTATCTCTTAAGGTCGCTTCTTTATAGATGTGAAACTTTATTGAAAGATTGTAAATTTTATAGAGAAACGAGCGGTTATGTCTTTGAAAGGAGAGTCCTCACACTTTTATCTGATAAATTCGGCTCTGATCTGTATCCTAACATACACTATGGGAACAATTATGAGTTAGACGGTTTACTCAATCTAAAAACATCGAGTTGGTTTATTGAATGTGCAAGCCATCCGCCTGATATAGAAGCTTTATTCGGAAATGAAGTTGAGATTCAAGAAGACTTAGAAAAATCCATAATACATTGCCAGAATCAAGGAGCTAGGGATATAGAAAATGCGGATAATGAGGCGATAAAAAGGTATAATCCGCATGGCAAGAAGGGAATCATAATTGTAACCGATCCATACTATCCAAATATGATGGGCTCAGTCTACAAGTATTTTGAGGCTATTGCAAAGGAATTCAATACGCAGTTGCCTAAAGAAATAAAAAATCCGATTCCTGAAATAAAATATCCTAAATACATCATAACATACTTTGAACTCGATGACATATTATCTCAACCTGATTCGAATCTCTTTGAAGAGTTCCTAGAATGGAGAACACAGGATAACATGCCTATAGCCTGCTCAGACGAGCTAGACTATTGGGACTATTTTACAAAAATGTATGGAGATGCACAAAGAGAAGACACATTCAGATTATATCAGAAAAATAGAAATATCATTCATTACATTGGAAACAGATTTAACAATAAACATTACTTAGATAAGATTATGGAAAAAGAATCAAAAGAGAAGAATACTGGTTCATAATTTTATCAGCTTTGCGAATGTCCTCTTTTTTAGGAGAATATTTCTTTCTTCTTTTATCTTTTTCTTCAGCCTGAACAAGTGCCTCTTTGATAATCCAATATGCCTAGCGTCTTTCGTAGTCATATTCATGATAATGCATCTTTATTCAATTAGCCATACTCCCCAATTTCTCTCTTTACAGTATTTGTCAATATCATCTCTAGATTCTAAATCTTTAAAAAGTTTATCTAATTCAAACTTTGATTTTACTATCACAGCCCCAAAATACCACATACCCATATTTACATATTCTGGGTTTGTATTAGAGTTGCACTCTTTTACTATAGTTTCTGCTACTATTACGGTTTTCTGATTTATCATGTTTTTTGAATTATCACTACATTTATCATAAAAATCGATATCAAAAAACAGTTTGTTGGTAATCCTATTAACCCACCTATCTTGTGGTTGTAATAATTCCCTACCTGCTATATTATTCCCAAAACTATCGAAAACATCTAATTCGTAAACTATATCTCTCAAATAAAAAGAAGCGATCTTTTCCTTTACCCCAACTATTCTCATTAATTCTTTGTGAGCCTTACTTATTCCATCATTATTTATAACATCTTTTAGATAGTATGGCAATGTTTTAGACATACCTTCTTTTTTAGAAATCCCACTTACAAACTTGATTATCGATACTCTGTCTCCACCATTAGAGTCTTTCCTAATATCCAAGGGTATTGTTGTCTTTTTTGGTATCCCTACTCCGCTTTTTCTCCATTCTTCCCATATTTTTCCCGCTTGCTCTTCGCTTGGCTGTTTTCCCTCTCTTTTTGCCTTTTCTAATAAGTATACGGAAAGTGCAGGATAATCTGGGCTATTAGTGCCTCCTCTCGCAAAGGCATATTCGGACATAAATACACACAGAGCATCCCACTGATTGTTCTTATAATCTCGTGATTCCCAATTTCGCCTCATCTGGGGTAGATAACACTTTTTACCGCATTCCTCAAAGAATTTGAGCCATCCTATTTTATCCATAATGTTACCTATTTCATGCTCTCTTTAATACCCTATTTTCTTCTTCTAACTTTTCGGCTGTTGCTTTTATAGTTCTGTTGATAAGTTTCTCTAACATAGCCATTTAAGATCAATTGAATTGAAATGATGTTTGTAATCTTCCCAATCACCAAATAATTCATCGAGAACCTTTTTTCTTATCTCGAGCATAGGTTTTGTCATGCTATCACATTCCCATTAATTTATTTATCATTTTCTTCTTTAAAACCATCTGTTTCCCTTGTTGTGCTTTATTTTTCAACCTGAACATCTATTTGAGTGAGTTATATATAACCCCTCACTTGATTTTGGTTCAGTGTAAAATGCAGCGGAGCTTCTACTTACTCGAGCATCAAGCTCTCCAAACTTTATCATAGAGCTGCATTGCAGCTACAATACTACTGAATGCTTATGCCAATCGTTTTATCTTTTTCGTGCGACCATTATGCGTGGTTGGATGGGCCTTGCGGAAAAAATATACCAGTACTCTGCCTCAAACAAGAAAGCGTCCAATGAAGCGATGGATGAGCTGAAGAAAAGAGTCGCCGACTCGATATTCACTGCATACGTTGCAAGGAATTCCCCGCCAATAAAGATATCCAGAAAGGCGCTCCTTCCAAGCAAAGGGCTCTACAATTCCAGGATATACTTCTCCAAGGAAAAAGCTTCTGCTGAAGTCGCAGCGTTCATAAATGGAAGCATGGCAAGGTACATGGATTACAACGACACATACCTGTCAAAAGAGGCGATGCATCCATCCGACAACATCGCCCCGATACTCGCTGTTGCAGACTCAATTGGTTCGAACGGCAGCGATGTCCTAAAGGCGATTTTCCTTTCGTACCAGGTAGCATGCTCCTTTGCCGACGCAGCCTCAGTCAGGGGCAGGGGCTGGGACCACGTAGTTTACATATCTGCCTCATCGGCAGCAGGGCTGGCACGGCTTCTCACACTAAACGAGGGCAAATTCGTTAACGCCATAAGCCTCTCTTTGAACAACAGCATCAGCATGCGCCAGACCAGGGTCGGTGCACTCAGCATGTGGAAGGCCTGCACTGTAGGAGACGCTGGAAGGAACAGCGTTTTTGGAACTATTCTTGCCAAGGAGGGGCTTACTGGCCCATCTCCAATATTTGAGGGCGAGATGGGATTCTTTAGGCAGGTGTCAGGCAATCTCTCCCTGAACCTTTTGAAGGAAAGGCCACAGCTGACTATGATAAAGGCGTATCCAGTAGAGTACCATGCCATGAGCGCAGTCCAGGCAGCGCTCTCAATTCGCGATAAACTAAATGGGAGGATAGACAGGATAGGCATCGAAACCTTTGGTGTAGGATATGAGATAATAGTCAAAGGGCCTGAGAAGCTGAGGCCTAAGAACAAGGAGACAGCTGACCATAGCCTGCCCTATATAATCGCATATACTTTGCTTTACGGGGAGCCTACCCCTAACTCATATGGCAGGAGATATCTTGAAGACAAAAAGATACTTGCCCTTATAGACCGGACAAATGTTTCTATCTCAAAGAAGTTCGACAGAATGTATCCTAAGTACACTCCATCAAGGATTTCAGTTACTGCCGGAGGCAAGACCTTTTCTGAAGAAGTAAAGGTGCAGAAGGGCAATGCGGAGGACCCGTTCACATGGTATGACTTGAAGAGCAAGGGTCTGAGATGCATGCATGACGAGTGCATTGTTGATGAAATAATAAAGGCCTGCCGCTCATTTGAACACAGGAACGTCTCTGATATTTTTGAGGTGATTCAGAATGTCGATACTAAGCGATAATGTGAATGCAGGCCCAAAGGGGCTCCGTGCACTCCTTAAGAAGGGCATTGTAGCCGCTCCCGGAGTATTCAATGGGATATCCGCCGAGATTGCAGAGCGCTCAGGTGCAAAGGCGCTTTACCTTTCAGGATCTGGAGTTGCCGGAGCGATGGGGCTTCCAGACCTTTCAGTGACAACCCTTGACGAGCTCGCCGAAAAGGTTCGGGAGATAACTGCCGTGACAACTCTTCCGCTTATAGTGGATGTGGACACAGGCTTCGGTGAAGTTATAAACGTTATGCGAACTGTGAGGCTGATGGAACAAGCCGGAGCCGCTGCGATGCACATGGAAGACCAGGTTCTTCCAAAGAAATGCGGCCACCTTCCAGGAAAGATGCTTATACCAACTGAAGAGATGGTGCTAAAGATAAAGGCTGCAGCCAAGGCGAGAAAGAACCGCGACTTCATGATAATAGCTAGGACTGACGCACGCGCAGTCGAGGGGCTCGAGAGCGCGATAGCAAGGGCAAAGGAGTATCTGAAGGCTGGCGCAGACGCAATATTCTCAGAGGCGCTTGAGAACGAGGGCGAATTCAGGAAATTTGCAAAGTCCGTGAAGGCCCCGCTTCTTGCAAACATGACCGAATTTGGCAAGAGCCCTCTTCTCTCTTCAAAAGAGCTTGAAGCGATAGGCTATCGCATTGTCATATTTCCGCTCACTGCGTTCAGGGCCTCCCTCCTCACAATGGAGAGCGTATACAGCGAACTGAGCTCCAAGGGAACGCAGCGCAATATTATGGGAAAGCTCATGACGCGCAAAAAATTCTACGAAGTGATAGGTTACGACGCGTATGAGAAGGACGATGCTGACATATTCTCTTCAAAAAAGTGATTGGATGGAAGTCTCAACAGTAAGAGTCGCGAAAGGGCTGGAAAGGGTGATAGTAGACGATACTGCGGTATCCTCAACCGACAGCGCAGGCAACCTAGTCTACAGAGGCTACCTTGCAGTGGATGTGGCTAGCAAGCTATCCTTTGAGGAAGCTGCATACCTTGTTGCATACGGGAAGCTTCCTAAAAAGAAAGAGCTCTCCGACTTCTCTGCAAAGCTGCTGAAGCTGTCGCCACTTGACCACGGAACAGAAAGGCTCCTCGAATGCATAGACAAAGACTACTCCCCGATAGACATGCTGCGCACTGTAGTTTCAGGGATGGAGCTTTCCGGCAAAGACGACCAGTCGCGAATGCTCGAGATGGCAGCGCGGATGCCCACTGTAATAACGAGCTTCCACTCTAAGCACAAGGGTAGAGCCCACTCCAAAGCAGAGAGAGGCAGCTATGCAGAAAGGTTCTACTTCGAGATGACCGGCAAAGAAGACAAAAAGGCAGCCTCCTACCTGGAGAAGCTGCTCATACTATATCTTGAGCACGAGTTCAACGCCTCAACATTTGCGCTTCGGGTAACTGCATCCACTCTGGCAGGGCCTCAGGC
>JAKBPE010000001.1 GCA_021829835.1 bacterium | reverse complement strand
TGTTCTGCGACCTTGAACCCGGTAATGGTTCCGAAACCCGATCCGATGGCAACATGTGAGGACGGACAAAGACAGAAGCAAAGTGCAAGAGGAACCTCCTATCCTTCAGATAGGAGAGGATGTCAGATCCAACCAGCCACAATTTCAAAAGAGAAGCTTATTAAATCTGTTTTGTGACTTAAATAATAATGGCTTTAATACATGAAAAAAGAATAGAAAAAACCAGACATTCTTTAAGCATGTCAGAGAATCTACATTCCAAATATATGCCGTTTCTGGAGCGGTTCGGGAACCATCTCATAAATGAGATTGAAGAAAACGGCTACATACGTGCATCAAGCAGATACTCTCCATACAAACCTCACTGGATACGTGACAGTAGCTTTATAGCGATATCCTTATTTAACATGGCAAGATTTCTAATTGAGGAAGGCGAAACCCCAGCAGCAGAAAAATACATCAGAGCGGCATCAAGGATAAACTCATTCAATATGAATGTCATAGATCGCAGAATAGAACGGATAAAGCAGACTCTCCAAATTCCCTATGAAGATGAAAGACATTATCATCTGGATTCTCACATTCCCGCGCGCGTCGGGCCTTCAATGGGACTTTTTGTTGACGAAAATCTTAACGATATCACAAGCTATAACAGGTGGCTTATACAGCATGACACAGTGCCTTTATTCATCATGTCAGTAGAATCGGAAAGAATCGCCAGGGGAGCATTAACCAATACTCTAAAGCAATTCCTTAATTCCAATGCTGTTACTCTCGGAAGATATCTCAATAAGATAGCACTTACTCCTTCTTCAAATGCTTGGGAGATGGAGACCGATTTCATGCATCCTTATACAACCTCAGCAATATACGCTGGAAAGCGCTCTCTTGCACGCCTTCTCCTTGAAGAAAATCCACGCATTCTGGAGGAGCACTGGAGAGGATTTATTGACAACACTCCGATAATCGAAATGCTCCGCCTTGATGTCAAAAATGGAGTGGCATACAGAAGGAGACAGCCATTTTCCGATCCTGATATAAATGCAGGCGTAGATTCAGAACAGATATTCATGTTTAGCAGGTTCGGGGTATCCGATCCAGATATCGGAAAAGGTGTAAAAGATAATACCCTTGCGCTTATTGAAAAAGATCTTTTTTCAGGGCACATGCTTCCATTAAGAAATTTAAATGATGTTTACTTTCTGGGAGGCAGGTGGCTTCTTCTCGGCCTCGAATATGCAAGATATCTGGCATTCAATGGTAATCTTGAAGACGCATCCGAGATAATAAATTATGTATTGGACAAACATTCTTCAAACATGCCAGAACAGGAAATAGTAAAACCCGCAAATCCTGAAAGCAGAGAAGGTGCAATCGATCTGCAGCGCAACAACGGCCTTCCCATACAGCATCTAAACTGGTCATATGCCGCTGCGACAGAGGCTATACTATCAACGATAAATGCTGCAAAAGGACATGTCTTGATGGATCATTACGACTCATCAATTTTAGGCTTAAGTATACTCCGAAAATGATCCCTTCTAACATATTCCGATATCTGCAACAAACCATACAAACAAACGCAGAAATCAAAGAACAAGAATAAAATAAAACTTTAATCTGGTTTAAGGCCATTTCCTGCAGCGTCTCCGGCTTCTCCTTCCTGATTGCTATCCTCAGGAACATTGCCAAAATCATTAAGCGGAGATCCTTCAGTACTTCCTGTTGGTTCTCCAGAATTCTCTGAGGAATCAGAATTATCCGGAATTGGAATCTCTTCCGAGAGGCTCTTCTCCTTTTTCTTCTCTTTATGCATCTCTTCTGCCTGGTCCTCAATCTGTTTCCTTATCCTTTCCACTTCTTTGGAATTCTTAAATCTCAAGAGCAGATAAATTCCAACTATTGCTGCTATTATCAATCCAAGTATGATATATTTGTCTTTATTAGACAATCCTGAAAGGAATCCTGCTTTGGCGCCAGAAGAACTTCCCGGAAGAGAAACGCCGGCACATACGCTTATCGCATTGTCGGTGTAATTTGATACATTATTGGCAAGGCTTATGTACTTGTAAGAGCTGTTCAGGTTTGTCTCCATAGGGTAATTTTCAGCATTTCCTATCTGTGTAAATATGTTCTTGCCGTATGTGGTGTTGCCTGTCTTGCAGTTGTATAGCTTGGCGCTGTAAGGCTGGAATCTATTCCATGTTTTTGCAAGAATGTAATGTCCTTTTATTACATTATTTATTATCAAATTAGAATTGTTCAAGAAGAGAGAATACTCAACGCTGAGTGCTTCCAATGTGCTATTAGCTATGCTGGCGTTGTTCATGGCGCTCTCTATCTCGTTCAAGGCTGCGTTCTGCGATGCCAAACCGAGATATGCGCCTGCAACTGATATGCCATATCCTATATTTTCCTGGCATATTCCATAGCTGTAGCAGAAATATCCATAGGTATAATTCTCCCGCTGATATTCTGAAAATGTTGATTGGTATTTTTTCAGGAAAATAGATTGATTCTGAGTCAGGTAGTGGTATATGGTAACATTTATGCTTTTATTGAAATAGAGCTGCGGGTAAGGTTCTGACTGAAGCTTGAGCCTGATCTCTTTCTCAATAATACCATTGCCGCTTGACAGAGGCAGAGGATTGACTGTAACTTCGCATTCTATCGTCTGTCCTCCGGGTATGCTACAGCTTCCGCCGAAGAGGCTGAAAGGCTCGCTTACATTTTTATTATACACATATGCTATATATGGCCCGTATCCTACAGCATAAGGCGCGGATATCTGAAAGGAGAAATTCATAGGGCTTCCATCATAGCATGCTATATATGTGGAATTACCCTGCGTGCATATGTTCTGGCTGCCTACTATGAAACCCTGCGAAGCAAAAGCTTCACCTGCAAACACTAACGCACTTACCAGAAATATTGTTATAAGGATCCGTGATTCTTTCATCGACTCCCGTCATTATAATCTTATTGCATAAGTGTTTTTGTACACTTTCTTTCCTGATTTGTTAAGGCCACTAAGGGTGTAAGATGCCTTCGCCTTTATGTCTTTTTCTTTGAGATAGGCCGCAGCATCTGCCTTGTTGCTTGCATAGATGTCATATCCTCCTTCAACTTTCTTTATCTCTGATATAAATCCTCCCCTCTCCTCTATATATCTTTTGAATCTCTCGGCAAATCTCTCTGCTCTTTCGTCATCTCCCCTGAGCTGCAAGGTGGCTTCAAAATACCCTCCCTGTTTTTTGTAGCATGACTCGCATGTCATCTTGGTGTATTTTATATTGACTTCTTTCTCAGCGGCAACAGGCTGGGACCATCCTTCTTCCACTATATCCAGAACTGCCTTGTCATCCCCGTAACTCACAAGGTTTACCTTGAATTTATTGAGCCTCTGCTGCATCACAATCTGAAGACTCTTCCTGTCTATATCCATGACTCCCTCTTTGGTCTGTATCCTTCCGCATATCCTGCATCTTTCTATCTTTATCAGTTCGGGAAGCTTTTCCTCAAGCTTCTTTCCTGCGCATTTGCTGCAGAATTCCCCTACAAAATCCACATCGTTGCTTGAAGCGTTGCATATAGGACAGTGTTTTGCCATCCTCTTACCCATTATGGTTGTATCTCTTGCTTACTATAGCTCCATAAGCGGGCCTGGTTATAGCAGCTCCAAGAAGCGCTCCTATTATGGTGGCTCCTGCAAACCATATCTCAGTGGTGAGCGCTGAGAAAAAGAGTGGGAACATCGCAAGGGAGAGCAGCAGCGCATTCCTCATTATCAGATAGAAGGCATTGTTCATCCTGCTCTTGAGTGTGGTGTCCTTATGTCCTGCTATTACCTCGTCAGTTATTATAATCTGTGCATCTACCCCTGTACCTATTACTGCTATCATTCCTGCTATTGCAGAAAGATCTATCGTTGCAGCAAGACCCATTATTGAGCCTATTATAAAGAGCTCAGCGACTGTAGTCAATATAATCGGAGCTATAAGAAAGAGTTTCTTGTACCTTATCACTATCGTTATAGCAACTGCAACTATCGAAAGAAGTAAAGCAACAGCGCTTATGACCTCAAAATGACTTCCAAGTGAAGGAGGCGTAGTAATAGGCTGCCCAACTATCACCTGCACAGGAAGCGCACCGCCGCTCAATATTGTAGCTATCTGGCTAGATTCATTGGCTGCATTGTTTATCTTTTGTTGCACAGTCCCAGAGATCAGGGACTCTCCTTGTATCACATATCCCGAATTCCCGGTAACCTGGCCTGTAGTAAGTCCGGGTGCTAGCGTTGGCGCAGAGAGCAGTCCGATTGCAGGCCACGAATCCATAAGAAGTGGGTTTGTGGCATTTCCCTGCAGGAATACTGGAGTCATGTTCAAAGCACTTTCCATCTGGATGGAGTAATTCATGGCGGTGAGGTTATTTATCACAAATCCAGGAGTATTCTTTTCCAGTATCACTGTCTTGTAGCGACTCCTGCTCGAATTGAAGAAAGGATAAAGCGAAGCCCAATTGCTTGCATTTGAATTTATGAATTCTATCGGTATTGTCTGGTTTCCGAAGGCCACAGCGCTCTCCATCTCCGATATCTGTTCTCTTCTGCTGCCTGTAAGCCCTCCAAGAACTGAGTTGTTAAACAAGAGTATTGCGTTATCTGGCCTGTCTAGAAACATATATATCGGCTTATTTGCCTGTCCGAATGCTGCTTTGGTAAATTCTGCTTGTGCCTGCGGCGTCACAAAGAAGTTGACCTGCCAGCTTACATTGGTGCCTGAAACTATCGGTGCAGGATTTGTTATGCTGCCTGTCAATATCCCTGTGCCGTTTACTGCCTCCCTGCCTCCCACTATTCCCTGGAAGACTCCCTGCTTCTGTATAATTGCTATGGTATTGTTTATCTCGGCGTTGGATGTTACTGGTATATTCACATAAAGTCCCGAATTCCCTACAGGTTCTATTGTAACCTGGCTAAGACCAAATCTGGATATCCTCTGATCAAGGATCTGCGTTATGCTACTCATCTCAAGAGGGTTTACAGGATGCGCAAGGGTTATAGGTATCTGTGTTCCTCCTATGAACTCCATACCGAGGTTTATGCCGTGCACTACGTCCAATATGGCAAGAATCACTATCGCTATTATCACTATTGCAATTCTCCAGTCTTTAAGGTAGTCTAATGCCGACATCACAATCTATCTTCTATCTTTTCTCTTTTTGTAGCTTAGTATCAATGGCGTGTTTCCAAGCCATGTGGTAAAGAGGTCTCCGACCAATCCACATAGGGCAACTCCTGCAACCTCATAGTATGTTGGCACATATGTAAATAGTGCGACTATGAATAGAACGGAGAATGAGACAATTGCAGTTGCAGTCATAGTCATTCCCGTTTTCATTGAAGAATATGCTCTCTCTTCAGGGGTATCTCCATGCATTTTTAATATCCTGAATGAGGCCAGCACGTCAGTGTCTATAGAATATCCTATAACCATGAGGAGGCCTCCTATGCTTGCAGTTCCAAGAGGGATACCGAGAAGACCCATAGCCCCAAGCGCTATTATCATATCGTTGGCAGCTCCGAAGACCACTGAAAATGCAGGAGCAACAGACCTGAATATGAAGAGCACTGCTATAGAGACAAGGACGAATGCTATTATTATCACTGTTTCAAGCTGCCCAAGGAAGTATGATCCAAGCGTAGGCCCTATATCCTGGTATGAATAGGTTTTGAACGGTATTATCGAATGTAGGGTAGCTATCACCTGCTTTGTGTATATGTTGCTTGCGTTGGCATATGCTGTCTGTGCAAGCGAAAGCTGTGCAGAAGGATTCTGCGGAACTGAGACATTCCCTATAAATGGCTTCAGATACGAAAGCTCTTCTCCAAGCGAGAGAGACATTTTTGCAAGTGAGGCGTTCTTTATTGCTTCCTGGGTGTTAAATTCTGAAAGTGCTGTTTTATTATTGTTGTTTGCTAAGAGCGAACCCCTCAATGCGGTCAGATTCAATATTGCAGAAGTATAATTCTGCTGGAATGCAAAGAATTCAAGGCTCTTCTTCTGCGCCGCGACAAGGCTGCTATTTCCAGTTATTGTTATCTCCAGGCCTCCGGGGCTTTTTTGTATAGACGGCTGAGGCGAGTGCAGTTTGCTGGATATTTCGCTTGCAATCTGCTGGCTAGAAAGAGTCGTATTCGATTGGAGTATTACGCTTATACCGCCGCTTAATGAAGAATCAAGAACGATGTGCGTTGCAAAATACAACCCAAATACCATCATTATTATCGGTATTATGGGATAGTACTTTACATACTTTCCATTATATATGTTATGAAATAACTTTACCATTACTACCAGTCTGCTTTTCTGTTCCTTCGATTAAAAGGAAGAGTAGGCTTATTCAGCCATACTTCTTCATAAGTTTGTTGTGGAGTGCGTTAACAAGCCCGTATATTACCATCATTATGGCAAATATTACTAATGCAGTACCAAATGTAAATGATACTGGAAATCCTCCAATCCCTTCTACCATGAAGAGCAATCCTACTACAAAAGCGTAGATCGCCCAGTATGCAGCTTTGAAAATGTACCAGCCTGCATGCTTCTCTTTGTATGAAAGCATTCTCTTCATATAAAGTTCAGGATCTATGAGAACTGCTTTTTCACTTTCTTTTTCTCTAGGCATAATATCACGAATATATATGTACCAAAAAGTTTTTAAGGTGTCTGTTTCATGCCTTTATCTAACTGGGATATGGATTGTCTCTATTATTTCGTTATATTGCATGACTCCTTTCTTTATCTGCTCTCCATCACTGCAAACCAAGCTTATGCATCAGTAACAAGCTTATGTGATTAGCCTGAGGATACTAGTCAGAAAAAGCCCCGATATCCTCTCAATATTTATATCAGTATAGCCTACTAAAAATGTAAATCAAGCATTCACCTGTGACTCTTTAAAAATTATCCAATGTGGTATTAATATGTTCGAGAACCTACGTAACGGATGGAAGCTGGGCAGTGCAACAAGGAAACTGATATTTACTGATAAAGGGCTTCTCCTTTATCCTATAATCGGAGGCATTCTAGGCCTCCTGCTTGCAATTGCTTTATTCCTGCCGCTTTTCTTTGTGACCTCAACAAGCAGCATAGCCATACTGGCAGCAGTCATAATCTTCGGCTTTCTTTCAACATTTATCTCTATATACTTCCTAGTCGCATTATTGATAGCTTTTAGGCACTACTCCACTACAAAAAAGAAGATCTCAATGGCAGATGCTCTCTCTAATGCATCGCAGTATTGGGTTCAGATTCTCGAATGGGCTATATTCTATACAATAATACTGACTATTATGAGGGCTATAGAGTCCAGGATACAAGGCATCGGAAGAATTCTGGTTGGAGCTATAGGGTCTATAGCCCTATCACTGGCAATTATGTTTGTAGTGCCTTCTATAATAGACAATAAGACCGGTCCGATAAAATCCATAGAGAACAGCATCAAGGTAATAACAAAGAATTTCGGCTCTACCTTTGGTGGAATCATATACTCGGATCTCTACGCTATGCTTTTAATAATACCAGGCGTACTTCTTTTCGTTGTTGGCCTTGCCGTCTTAACTGCCTATACCATACCCGGGGCAGTTATGATGGTTCTGGGAATAGCCATTGCAGTATTTGGGACGATGTTAAATTATGTGACAAGTAACACATTCCTCTTCATACTTTACAACTATGTCGAGAAAGGAAGTCTTCCAAAAGGCTTTACAAAAGATATGATGAATAACGCTATACGCAAGAAAAACAAAAACAAGGTTTTTAGCGGAGCTTTATAATACAGCCGCTAAAACCTTTCAGAATAAGCGATTTAAGCGATTGAAATTGTTCTGTGGCTATCTGACTCTTAGTTGCATTTAGCGCTTCCATAAAACTCTGAACACACATCTGGAAGAACAGATACTAAAAACGCCAAAGCCACATGCCTCAGGGCAGTTCGTAATGTTTATATAGTTATATTAACAATAAATGACTTATACTGTTCTCATGGTTAAAAATCCAAGAGATTTAAGCTGTACAATGCTGATATAATGGAACTAAAAATAATAGAGGATGAGCCCAAAAGCATGATACTCGAGTTTGTAGATGCGGACAGGGGAATAGCCGAACTTATAAAAGACAAGCTTATAAAAAATAAGAATGTTGAGTTTGCAGGAGTCACGAAAGAGCATCCTGAAGTCGGCCAGCCCAGACTCATAGTCAAGGCAAACAAGCCAAAAGCACTTATTCTTGAAGCGGTAGAAGAAGTGCAGAAAGAGATAAAGGAAATGGCATCCCAGATGTCAAAGTCCTAAAACCTTACTTACATAGTGAAGATATTCCATTGGACTATGCCTTACCGCCTCCTGTCCTCCATATGTGTTATATATGCGATTTCATGGATTGTTCAACAAGGAAAGAGAGATCTATTCTGAAACTCATGACGGCAAGACTATAACTATAACTGAAAAAGGAAGGCTAAGAATACTCAAATGCAATGGTATAATCTTCTCCAAAATCTCTTCAGGCATGCTATTTGTCAATGAATACTGGGATTTCTTCATTCCTCTGGCATATTTTTACGAAAAGCCCGAAATCCTGATGATAGGCCTAGGCGGCGGCACAATTCCCTTCCAATTAGGAAGCATACTTAATGACAGAATGAATATGGTTGCTGTAGAGCCTGACCAGCATATGGTGGCAGCATATACAAAATTTCTGGACAAGATGCCTCATCTCAAGATAGAAAATGCGGAGGGCTCGGAGTACATCTCAGAAAAGAAATCTTCCTATGATATAATTATACTGGACGCATACGACCAGACTGGCAAGATACCTCTCCAGTTTCACAACAAAGAATTCGTTTCAAACGCATACGAATCACTCAAAGAGAAAGGTGTTCTCGCTATAAATTGCATAGGCTCCATGCTTGGACCTGAGCTTGACTTATTCATACAAAACTACTCTGAGAAATTCGAAGTATACCGCCTTGACACTTCTTATCATACTGCAAACATAATCCTCATCTGCCTAAAAAATATCTCCAAGGAAACTTTGATTCATACTCTGGAGGGGAAAATGCAGAATGAAAAAGACAAGGAATTTCTATTCAAGGCATACCTTTCTTCAAAAAGAGTATTCATAACAACATAACTTCTAATCATACGCAGTTACTTTAATGGACCTTCTTCTCCATGCTCCCATTTTGATTTCTGTTATCGGATTTCCTCTCTGCTTTTTCACTTTCAGCTTTCTTATTGCGCATTATTCTGCTCGCAGAAACAATTACTATTATTATCAGAACCAAGATGCCTATCATATAATATTGCAGAACTCCTGTCCCACTTCTACTTACGCTGATGCCTCCCGGGTTTACAGAAGAAACAAAATTTGCAACTTCTTCGATGTTTCCGCTTGCATTAATTGTAAAATTCTCCATGTCTCCAGAATAGCATCCGCTTCCTGTGCAGCTCCAGTTGTTGAATCTATATCCATTATCTGCTGCAGCTATGAGATTTACAATGCTTCCTGCGCCATATCTTCCGCTTCCCGATACGATTCCTCCATTTGCAGGCGAAGCTATTACTGAGATATTAACCATTTCTCTTCTGAACTTAGCTGTTTCTGTAACATTGCCATAAACTGTTATTTCAGGGTTCTGATAGTCGCCGGAATAGCAGCCGCTTCCTGTACAGCTCCAATTTACAAACACATATCCATTCTCAGGAGCTTCTGAAAAATTAACAATACTTCCATAAGGCTCCATCATCTCCTGGGCTTTTATAGAATACAGACTTGCATTAGCTTCTATGGCTATCCTTCCTCCTATTTCCGGGCTGGCTGCAACATTCAAGAGATATACTGGCATAACAAAATTTGCCATTTCTGTAATATTCCCATACATCTTTATTGTGGGATCAGGGTTGTTTCCAGAATAGCAGCCGCTTCCTGTACAGCTCCAATTTACAAACACATAATTACTAAAGGCAACTGCTTTTAACGACACATTCTTCCCAAAAGAATAAACTCCTCCTCCCGGCATTTCAATAACGCCACCTCCATTTCCTGAGATTACACTTAACGCCTTCAAATTTGAAAAATCCCCATATCCTATGTGGTAATCGGATCCCCCATTTCCATTCCCGCTATAATCCAAAACACTTCCATTAAGCGGCCACCATGCTGCAAGATTATTGTAGAGTATCTTACTTCCAAGCGTAGGCCCTCCTAGATATAGCATCTCTGCATCGCTTTCGTTAATCGCAGTCCTGTATAATCTGAGGTCTGCAATGTATCCTACAAAATTATTGCATGGGCCGTTGCAGTTGGCTTCTTTTCCTATAGATGATTCGGCATATCCTGAAGTCTGCAGTGGTTTCCCGGCACCGAGCCCAACTGTTTCATTCATGCCGTCATAATAGAATGTAATATTTGTTGAATTTGACTGATAGGCATAACCAACAAAGATCCACTTGTTTTCACTAATGCTGAAATTGCTGGTTGCCCCATTGGAAACTCCACGGAATGCAAGCATTCCATTATCATTAATGTAAAGGCTTGACAATTCGTCAGAGCCCAGCAATCCATACGAGTAAATTGTGCCGGATGCGGCTTCAGGATATATCCATCCAAAAACAGATCTCGCAGAAGAGCCTTTTGGCATGCTTCCTGCATTAGTATTAGAATATGCTGTCCCATTGAATATGGCATATCCATAATTCTGCATGTTTTGAGGATTCTGGAATGTTGTATATGCCATTGTAATATTCAGTAGCATAAACCCTGCAAGAAACATATAGATTATATTCCTCATGTTCATGATAACTAGGTTATCATGGAACGTTAAGTTTAAGAATCCATATCCTTGGTACAAACCTTCAAAAACAGCAGTCCACTATCAGGAAATCAGGCTTTCCTCTGCAACTTCTACATTGTTTGTTTCCTTGACCTGTTTCAGCCTGTTTTCAAGTATATCACTGCCCTCACTGTCCTCGTGTATAAACATAACTTTTATTATCTTTATTCCGAAAGCTATATCCTCAACAGAGAGGCTGTTAGGCTTCAACGAGTTCCTTATCTCTTCAACTACCTCTCCTTCCTTTCCCTGATTCGCATATACATTGAATAATGTTGCCACTTTTCCCATTAAGGTCCCTCAAATCCGCAATCGTCACATATGTACTTGGTATGTGTCTCCCTGCATTCGTTACATCTTATTATCTCTTTCTTGCCGCATGACGGGCATTTGAACAAAACATATTTATCTGTCTGTTTGCCACATGATGAGCATATCTTGCCTTGAGCTTTGTGCATTATACCACGATAAGTATATAGGCATTAGTAACAAAATGTATAAAAAGCTGATGATGGACACGTGGTGTAACTTGGATAGCACGGCGGCTTGCGGAGCCGTAAGCTGCGGGTTCAAATCCCGTCGTGTCCGTTAACAACAATTTCCGTTTCTCTCTTCTTTTTCTGCTAAATGTTCATAATCAGGGCTTCCTTCTGGATTCTTCAGCAATTTTATTTAGTATTTCTGTTAAGAGGCTTCCTTCTGGATCTTCTATTCCCCTATCTCTTAAGGTTTTCTTCGCTATCTTCTCAATTTCTCCTTTTATCTCAAGAATAACCTGCTCTGCAATGGATTTTGCTCCATAATCTTCTGGGTCTATCTCACTTCTAAGATGGCTCAAAATAGCTTCAAATGTCTTCCTACTCCCAATTCCAAACGAGCCAGGCACCCGTTCTACATCCCCGAATAATAATTTTTCATCTCCGCGTATTAAAGCCCGGAAATCCTCAATATTTGTATCTCTTAAGGCTCTGACTATTTTTATTATGGTATTCTTATACATCTCTCCTATGCCTTCACTGCACATTCTATGCCCGTACCTTCCAATCAACCGTGCAAATTCATCGCGTTTCTCTTTTTCTGGAATGCCGGTTTCTTTTAACAGTATTCTAACTCCGGCTACCAATTCATCTGACGCCCTAACTTCCTTGTTATACATCACGCAATCAGTAGTTATTGTTCTCTTTTCAGATATATAAAACGCATTCAGGATACCACACAGGATACCACATAGGACTATACAGAGGACAATGAATCGGGATACCCTGAAAATATTATTATCTGATGTGGCGTAAAACCCACGCCCTTCAGACCGACATAACTGATTTCTCCTCCTAGCACCTGACGCCGCAATAAGTCAGCTGTGGGAGGATGTCACGTATTCTGTTTCTCAAACTTTCAAGTGCAACTTCGTCTTTTGTACCCTATGTCATGTTTTCTTTATAAATCATATCATAACAAGTTATGCATGATGATATGGAAAAATCGAAACCTAAACCTCCTGAAGTAGTGTATGTGGTAGATATCGGAAAAGGAGTGCTCGAAAGACCAGACGTGAGAATCAGAGTTCCGGCACCAACCCGCGAAATACCAGAAGGAAAAACCACACCATTGCCTTTTGTTGGAGCATTAGTAGGAGTAAAGAGGGAACAATTGCCTACATAAATTTTACAAAAACTGGAAATTACCTTTTAGGAAAACTTATTTTTATTTCAGTTTCAGGGATCTCCAGTTCCCCTTTTCCTTCAGTAATCTTTTTTATATTCATGGATCCCCTAAGGTCTCTTTCTCCTTCTTTAGGGAAATTCTGGACTATCAACTCATCTAATTCTGCATTTAACGCCATCCCATTCGAATGTTTCCACTGCCTGACATATGCGACTGCCTTCCAGACTTGGTCTCCTACCTGACTCTCGCTTTCATAGTTATCAAGCTTATTGTAATCAGGCCATTCCGCGATGTGTATTGACTTAATATCATTATCACTGTACAGTATCGTGTATATTTCTTCAGTTATATAAGGCATAAAAGGCGCAAGCATCTTCAGTACGGAGAGGAAAACCATATTCAAGGTATAATTGGAACTCTTATCATCATTATATATCCTGTATTTTATGAATTCCACATAATTGTCGCAGAAGAACCAGAAGAATTCCTCTATTGTGCGCTTTGAGCCTGCATAATTATACACCTCAAACATATCTGTGGCAAGCCTCTCCGCCTCCCTTAATTTTGAGACTATCCATTTATCAATCACATTTGTGATCTCTTCAGGTCCATCCCTATTCTTCTCTACAAATTTGGCAATATTCCATAGCTTATTCATCAATCTTGACCCTGCAATTATCTCCTTCTCCTGGAATGTCGCATCTTCGCCAAGTTTTGCTGAGCTGGCCCAGTATCGCAAAGCATCAGCACCGTACTTCTCTATTATGGGCATAGGCTCGGTAACATTGCCTAGTGATTTATGCATAGCCTTTCCTTTAGGGTCAAGGGCATGTCCTGATATCATGGCGTCTGCCCAAGGCAGTTTTCCAGTATGGAGGTAAGATTTCACTACTGTAGTGAAAAGCCAGAACGATATTATCTCATGGGCCTGTGGCCTCAATGACATGGGAAATACTTCAGCCATCTCATTATCCAGAGACCATCTGCTGTTTATTAAAGGGGTAAGCGAAGAAGTTGCCCAGGTATCCATAACATCCTCTTCAGGGAGATATTCTTCAGATCCACATTTGGGACAAGCCTTCTTGGGTTTTGAAGAAAGAGGGTTGACTGGAAGTTCATCCTTATCCGGAAGTATTGGTGAAGAGCAAGCCTTGCAGTACCATACTGGAAACGGTATTCCAAAATATCTCTGCCTTGAGATGTTCCAGTCCCACTGCAGTCCGCGTATCCAGTTCTCATATCTTACTCTCATATGGGAAGGATACCAGTTGAGCTCCCTTCCCAGCTCTATCAGTTTATCCTTTATATCAAGATACCTTATGTACCACTGCTGTTTTACTATAAACTCAATTTCGGTTTTGCATCTTTCATGAACATTGACTGCATGCTCTATTTCTTTCCTTTCCAATAAATATCCCTTCCTCTCGAGATCTTCTATTATTTCCGCCCTGGCTTCCTTGATTCCTTTTCCGGCGAAATACTCATGGGTCATCCTTCCCTTCTCATCTATTATAATCCTAAGGGGAAGATTGTATGCCTTGTACCAGTCTATGTCAGTCACATCTCCGAATGTGCAGCACATGACCATTCCTGTACCCTTATTAGGGTCAACTCTCCTGTCTTCCAACACTTCAACTTCATGGCCGAATATAGGCACCTTCACCTTTCTGCCTACAAATCTTTTTGTATTCTCGTTTTCAGGGCTTACAAAAATTGCGACGCATGCAGGAAGCATCTCAGGCCTTGTTGTCGCTATTACTATGTCCTCATCAAATTTTATCTTTACGAATTCAGATTTAAGCATCTTGTCTTCAAGTTCCATCTGGGAAAGTGCAGTTCTCTCCTTAGTGCACCATATTGTCGGAGTTTCCTTCTGGTAAGCCCTTCCCATCTTGTAAAGTTCAATAAACGAATACTGGGATATCTTCTGTGCATCATCGCTTATGGTTGTGTAAAAATGATCCCAGTCTACAGAAATTCCCACCTTTTTCCATATGTCAACATACTTCTGCTCGTAGTCTTTTATTGTGGTTTTTACAAGGCTGATAAATTTCTCTCTGCCCACATACTCTGCGGTTATCTTGTTCTGTTTTTCTACAAGAATCTCCGTAGGCAATCCGTTATTATCTAGGCCGAACGGATAGAAGACAGAGAAACCACGCATGCGTTTATATCTCGCAGCAAAATCCGCCTGAGAGTACGAGTATACATGACCTACATGTATTTCTCCTGAAATCGTAGGCGGCGGCGTGTCTATTGCGTAGACCTTCCTGCCATCTTTTTTATATCTGTAGATATTTTTCTTATCCCAAAAATCAGCTATTCTTGCCTCAGCTTCCCTAGGGATGTATCTATCATCCATATTCCAGTATTTTTATCTTAAATATATAAATAGTTCCCCAAGCACAGCTAAAACTTCTTGCTTATTCTAATTCCACGCGCTGTCTTTTCAGCCCCACATTTCGGCCTTGACATTTTCCGGCTTTGCCCCCATCGAAAGCAATGCGTCTCTGCATGCCTTCACAAAGGCAGGAGGCCCGCATATGTAACTTACTCTTTCCATGAAGTCAGGGACTTCTCTCTTCATCATCTCTGCGTTAACGTGGCCTCTCTCTCCATCCCATCCGTCGCCTTCCTGCGGTCTTGTAACTGTAATTATCAGCTTGAATTTAGATTCTTTTGCATAAGTCTCAAGTTGTTCTTTGTAGATGAGCTCATTTGCATATTTTGTGCTATAAAGCATAACTGAATCCATATCTGAATTAAGTTGCTTTGCGTACCTGAGCATGGACATGAATGGGGCTATTCCTGTACCTCCTGCGAGAAAAAGAAATTTCTTACCTGCATTTATGTCGAATTTAAATTGGCCATATGGTGCAGAAACCAGGTATCTGTCTCCTACCTTGGCATAGTCAAGTTTTGAGGTGAACCTTCCATGTATCAATGAAATTACAAACTCAAGCTGGTCCGAAGGCGGGGAGTTGGCTATTGAGAATGCTCTTGCTATCGATTCTCCAGTAGACTCATTCTTGTAAGCAAGCATCGCAAACATTCCCGGGGTGAAATCTATAGATGTGCCATCTTCCGCTTTAAATAAAAAAGAAGTCACGCTAGGCGTCAATTTCTTTATTTCAATTATTTTATATGGTTTGTCTTTTATCATACGAATTCCTTTCAGTTAAAGCCAGTCCCTGCCAATTCCTTAAGATATCATTTACAACACAATACAAAATAATAAGCATCCAACCGGCTACTTTTATTTCAGAGGGATGCTGTTATAAAGTGGTCCAGAACTACTATCAGTATGGCAAATGCCGCTACTGCTATGAGCAATACTTTCGGACCTATTATCGGTCCTTTTTCAGGCGCATCATAAAAGCTCAATACTCCTGCCTGAGTCTGCGGAGTTGAAAGTGTTGCCATTCAATCGAATTTTTATATGTAGAAAAACTATATAAATCTGACCGCATACACCATTAATTGGAATAAGCCTTAGATTATATACTAGTGATTTCAATGGATCAAATAACGACATCAACCAGAATCAGATTCAGAAGTCCCGCATCATATCCTCAGATCAGAGAAGCCGCAAGAATAAACGCTTTCTGCCAAGACTATACTCAATTGTATAAAAGGCCTACAAATGATCCAGAACTAATAAGTGCCATGCGCAAACTAGCAAATTCCGAATCTTTTGATCCGGATGGCCTCCTGCTACTCTCTTCAATAGTAATAGATCGTATCCTTATATCCAAACCACCATGGGTTAAAAGGCATGCAGGTCAGCTTCTAACTGTATCAACTGATCTTCATTCAAGGCAAGCAGAAAGAGCAGAAGAAAAAGGAAAATTTAATATTGCAGTTAGGGAATATTGGACTGCAGGCAGAAATGCAGATGTCATGAGAGTCTACCAAAGATGGGCAAATAGAGACAAAAGTAGAGGAAATATCCGTGAAGCCCAAGCGTTGCAGGAGATGCTCAACAGAGGGACTCACCCGCTCAATACACCTGTCTTTTCAATATATACAACACCTGCAATAGCAAAGAAACTCCTAAGCTCTACAAAAAGAAAGGAATGATATGCTTGTCCTTCAAGATAATATGCTTATCTGGTAGTATTCAATGTCAAGGATGGTAAGCAAGAGGAAGAGATCGTCAAGGGAAGATTACCCGCTGAGCGAGCAGCTTAAGATAGAGGAAGGTGTCTTTGAAAGAAGAACCATGCTCCATATGAAAAAGTTCTTCTCCAAAAACATAATTTCAAAACTCGAGTTCATAATTGCGAAAGGAAAAGAGGCCGATGTATATATTGCCGATCATGGGAGCTCAGTCCCTTCCGATTATGTAGCAGTAAAGATATTCAGGCTTGAGACATCAAGCTTTGAAAAGCGCACCGCTTACATACACGGGGATCCGCGATTCTCCAGGATAAAATCTGGAATATCCGGAATTGTAAATGAATGGTGCAAAAAAGAATACTCAAACCTAAAGATAGCCGAGGCCGCAGGTCTTCACTCTCCGAAGCCATATCTCTTCAATGGGAATATCCTTGCAATGGAATTCATAGGCGATGCGGAAGGCAGGCCCTCCCAATCACTCAAGGCCGCCGGTGCAGCAGATCCTGTACATACATTAGATTCAATACTTGAAGAGATGAAGAAGCTATACTCAAGAGATCTAATCCACGGTGACATCAGTGAATACAACATACTGATGAAAGACGAAGTTCCATATCTGATAGACTTCGGCCAGGCAGTTGTAAGAGAACATCCTAAGGCAGAAGAGTTCCTGAAACGCGACATATCTGTAATCCTCTCTTACTTCAGAAAAAATTATGGCATTTCAAAGAACGAAGATGAAGCATTCAAGTATATAACTTCCTGAACTCTTTCCCTAATCATATCAGCAGGGTTAATCCCGCTTATTTAGGTATCTCGTAGCCTTTCCTTTGGAGAAGATCCCTGTCCATAATGCTGTACCTCCAGACTATGTCTCCCCTCTCATCTCCCTGGACAGGCCATGGCGTAACCAAGACCAAATCATTCTCCTTAACCCAGAATCTTCTCTTAAGCCTTCCTGGTATAGAACACCTTCGAACCTTCTTATCCGAGCAGAATATATCAAAATTAGTAGAACCAAGCGACTTTATAACAATGCCTATTATCTGGTTTCCCCTCGGAAGCATAAGCTGTGGCGCAGCCCCCTGATTTCCTGTTTTTTTATACATAAAATTCCTCAATAGCTCTTAATTGTGTATCTTGCACCGCATGCCTCGCAGCTTATTGTCACATATCCGCGCTCCCTGCCTTCTATATGTGTATCAGGCTTATGGCACTCTTTGCATATGACATACATCTCAAAGAATCTTCTTATCTTTGAATTTAATTCGGCAGATTGTACCCTTGCGCTTATTTCCATGGTATGCTCATAAAGGCTGACAGGTGCAGCAAGCTCTTTTGTAAGATACTTGGCTATCTCATCCTTGCTTCTCCGTGCCTTGTCTGCTATCTGATCTATATTTTTGAGTATGGTCTTTCCTCCTTGTACGAGCGAATCGGCTTCAGGCACTGTGAAATCAGACTTTTCCACTGAAAGTGCTGGCAATTCTGAAAAGGCTTTATCTAAAAGTTCATTGTAATCCAAAAGAATCACATATAGAAATAGATTAAAAAGATATTAATACATGCTACTATGGGCTCATGGTGGGGTATAGCTATAAACCCATCCGTTTGTGAATATCATATTGTTGGGTATTCCATCCTCTCCGTTTCCTGAGTAATCCTTAGTATTGCCATTCAGGGGCCACCATCCTACAAGATTGTTAAGATCAACAGGAACTCCTCCTATTCCTTCCTGGTAGAGATAGCTTATCTCAGCAGGTGAAAGGCTGCTATTGTATATCTGTATATTTGATATTGTTCCGTTGAAGAATTCATTGCTTGAGAATCCTGTATATATTTGATTTCCAGTTATGGCATTTACCGGACCGTTCTGCGATATCGCACCGAAGGTGAGGTTCTCATCAAAATACGATATCGGCGTATTTGGATTATCATTGGTGCCGCTTCCTATCTCTTTTCCGTTGGCATACCAGTATTTATTGTTGCCATCTACGCTTACTGCAAGAAATATCCATTGCTTAAATCCGCCTCCAGGTATAAAATAAGAGATGCCTGTCCAGTTTGCAAAGGTATCCCATTCCAGGCACAATCCCACCGAATTTGCTGATATTATGCTATTTTCTGATCCTACAACACAGCCACTACTACTCATATAATTAAGCTTCATTCCGTACTGGCCTTCTTTGTCTACAATATCATGAAAAGGATTACCCATTATATAAACCCAAGCAGTTATTGTCATCGCCTGGCCTTGTATGTTTGCAAGGCTACTCTCAGTATTTGAATCTGGTATAAATACAAAACCTCCAACGCCTGTTGATTTCATCACATATTCAGGCAGTTCGTTATTGCATATTCCCTGTATAGATATATGGGAAGATGTTCCAGGTCCGTATGGCCTATAGACCTGGCAACCCCCTGGCTGAACTTTAGGCGCGAAGGTTGCAGAGTTGAAGATTCCGAGGCTGAAGAGAGCTCCGAGCACAACTGCGATGATGAGTATTGCCCAGCCGTATGTCATCAGGTACTCCATTGCAGACTGGGATCTGAATGACACTGTCTTTTTATCTATGCTCATGCATTTTATTCAGAAGCAAAACTATTTTAATCTCTTTCTAAAAAAAATTTGAATAAAATTCAACATCTAATCAGATCACGAAAACTGAAATCTCCTATAAGACCGGACTTTTTATCAATTCCTACAATTCTCTTAAGTATTATGCCGGGTCTGTCCTCTTCGACATGGTAATTTAGTTTACCGGAGTCATAAATGCCAAATCTTAAAATCCACCTATTTCTGTTATCTGCGCTTTCTCTGTCTTCTGGCTTTATCAAATCTACTCTAAACCATTTTCCATCTAACTCTTTTGCGAACTCCGGGTTCTGCTGTGAAAAGAATATTATTTCTGGAACAGTGAGAATCCTAAATTTTCTCTCCGAAAGCGTCTTCCGTGTATCTATAGGATCTGAATTTATTAAAGAAAATACAAACAAACCCATTCCGAACACCTCGAATTTCTTTACCTCTCTGGTTTTTGCTGTCAACTGCGATTCCATAATATCACTGTCAATTATTCTATGTATGATTAGTTGACATAATCCAGATATAATAATGCTCCTTTAATCTGGATTGTACACTAATCGGGCTTTGCGAAAAAATTAGATATGCTGTGTTATCCCAGCCAATAATGGGGCAAGGTATGTAAGATAACAACATTGCCCTAGATTGGGAATCATATCCACACCTGGTTATCTGATGCCGTGCCTATATCCTTATAGTAAATGATTGATTCTGCCGTAAATCTATCAAATTACATATCCATATATATTATTAATATTTTCATTATATAATTCCTAATACTGGTATAATCATGAAGAAGATGCATATCTATCTAATTGCCATAGTGTTGATAATCATAATGGTCGCTGTCCTGATGTTTGCAGCAGGAAGTCTGAAGCCTTCAACTAACCTTGTGGCTTATGACAATAAGCCTGTTCCGGCATCTCTTCTTAAGATGCTTGTCATACCGAACAACGTAAGCAGCCAAGTAGGCATGGGAGTCGCTCCAAAATCAAATGTGGAAATACTCAATGCTTCCCCTATAACTCTAAATGGAAAACCTGAGGTTCTTTACATAGGTGCCGAGTTCTGCCCCTTCTGTGCTGCCCAAAGATGGCCTATGCTTATAGCGTTGATGAGATTCGGGAATTTCACCGGAGTCAAATATATGACCTCTTCAGCAACAGACTATGCTCCAAGCACTCCCACATTCACGTTCTACAATTCAACCTATACAAGTCCTTACATCTCATTTGTCGCGGTAGAGCAGACCACCAATACATACAAAACACTGCAGCAGCCTAACAGCACACAGGCATATTTATTTTCAAAATACGACCCTAACGGAAACATACCATTTATTCTTTTTGCAAACCGTACGGTATGGGAAAATGCTGACTACGATCCGCTTAGCGTTTTAGGAGGCAAGAACTGGACCGAGATAGCAACCCTTCTGCATAATTCATCATCAGTACAGGCATTAGCGATAGTAGGCACAGCAAATCTTATGACAGCACAGATATGTTCGATAGACAACAACTCCCCAGCAAGAGTCTGCGATCAGCCATACATAGCGAATCTTATGGGTTATGTAAAGTGAGTGAATATCTGGGATGACTAAAATGAAAGAGAAGGACAGCAAGATCTTGATTTACGCAAGCTACACGGCAGCAACATTAGGCCTCCTGATATCCCTATATCTGACTCTTTATCATTATATCGGAATACCTCTGGCATGTTCAGGCAGCGGGCTTATAGACTGCGCAAGTGTGCTTAACAGCCCCTACGCCTATATTCTGGGCATACCAATGGCAGTTTTTGGCATCATATTCTTTGCAGCATTCCTTGTTCTGCTCTACATAAACAATAAGGACTCTATACTTATATGGAATCTTATTGGAATAGGCACCGTTGTCTATCTCCTCGACATAGAACATATTGTAGGCCATATATGCATATGGTGCACTGCGGTGCATGTATTAGTACTGGCTCTTCTGATCCTTACGATATACGGCATGATGCACAAAAAGAAATAGGCTATAAAAATTCTCTAAGAAACCCTGATCAGACATTTCCTCCGCTTATTATGGCAACAGCTTTCTCGTTCTCTTTCAATTTCAATTTTTTATATGCTGCTACCGTTGAGACGCTTGCCAACTCTGCCACAAGCCCATAATCCTCAAGAAATCTTTTTTGCTCTTTCAGCATTTCAGACTCCGAGACTGCCATCGCCATGCCTTTAGATGTTCTAAGCATACCAAGTGCATCATCGCCAAATGTGGGATAGCCTACAGCTATGGCGTCTGCTGCTGTCATAGGTTTCTGGTATTTTATCTTTTCTCCGTTTGCAAATGCCTTAACAAGCGGGCTGCACTTCCTGGCCTGAACTGCAACTATCTTAGGTAGTTTCTTAATGTGTCCAGCCTGCTTCATCTCCTTGAGTCCTTTGAAGATTCCGCTTAGCAGTGTAGCGTTTCCTACAGGCACAATTATGTGTGTGGCATCATGAAGCTGATCCATTATCTCATAAATAAGCGTCTTCTGCCCTTCTTTCCTGTAGCAATAATCACCGGCCAAGAATGCCTTATGCCTTGCAGCGTATTTGTATGCAACATCAAGCGCTTTGTTAAAATCTCCGTCTACTTTCTCCACGTCCGCATCCTGCAGCTCCTTAATGTTTCGCACTTTATGCTTGCTGGCGCTGCCGCCTATGAATACCCTGGCTCTCATATCTTCAAGTTTCGCATAATAAGCTAAAGAATATGCCATATTTCCTGTAGACGCGCATACTATGGTCTCATATCCGTACTCCTTGGCTTTGGCTATCTCAACTATTGAGCCCCTATCCTTAAACGATCTTGTAGGGTTTTCTATCTCTAATTTTAGAAAAAGCCTTTCATCATCACTGCTGCTTATCAGCTTTGTGCCTCCCAATTCGGTATGCCTATACCTTGCTTTAGGAAGAAGATACTCATAACTCCAGAATCTCTCTCCGTTGCTTTTCTTAAATCTGGGTTTTTCCGTATATACTACTTCAAGATTTCCTCCGCAGCTTCCGCAGGCCTGATACCTATGCATATCTGAATACTCTACCTTGCAGACTCTGCATTTTAGTATATAATCCAACCATCTCCCCCGGAAATCTTTATCTCAAAATTATCTTCATCCCTTTCTTTATTTAAAGATTCCCTCAGTTATGTCATCTCAGCGCATTTCTTGCATTATAGGTACTATTTATTTTGTCTCGGTTTATAAGCAATTCAAGTGCGCGTTTAGAGACCACAAGTGCTTCAGTATCCCCTTTCAAGCTCCTCTCAGATATTTCCATCCACTTCTCGCGTAGCTCCTCTTCAGTATATGAATTACCTGCAAGATTTCTGGAAAGCATGTCTATGGCCTTTCTAATAACGGGCGAATCTTTTTTATTCGCGTCGGCGGCATTAAAGCCTGCCTCTATGTCTCCTGGAACTATCCTGAATCTCATCACAGCTCCTCTTACAACATTAACCATTACTGCTGTCCTTCCCGATTCTCCAATTTCAGAAACTTCTACCCCTTTTTTCTCATTTGCACTTATTACATTCATCCAATTCGAAATATCTTTTATATTAAATGGTATATATGTTTTATGGACTTTTTTGATTTACTACAAAATCCAATACTGCAGATCACTCCTGTGCATTCCAATCATATGCTTTTTGTCTATGAATGGTGCATAAATAATTAATTTCGCATACTTATATCCTAAGGTAATAAAAAATGAAGGTTTACTTTGTCACTTCAAATAAAAACAAATTCAAAGAAGCCAAGAAAATACTCGGTAGCAATTTAGAAATGGCAACGTTAGAGCTAGAAGAGATACAGCACATGGATACCGAGGAAGTCACAAATCACAAAATAAAGGAAGCATATACAAAATTAAAGAAACCCGCATGCGTCGATGATACCGGTCTGTATCTCGACGCTATAAAAGGCCTTCCCGGCGCGTTTGCAAAGCATTTCACAAACAGGCTCGGAGCCGAAGGCATCTCCAATCTTGTCTCCTTATATGGTATATATACTGCCACAGTCTCAACCTCTTTGGGGTTCAGTGACGGAATCCATACCAAAATATTCACTTCAAGGATAAAAGGCATGATATCCAAAGTCCCTGCAGGAAAAACGGGATTCGGTTTTGATTCTGTATTCATTCCTAAAGGCAGCAATCTTACCCTCGCACAAATGTCTATCACATACAAAAATCGTTTTTCAGCCAGGGGAACCGCATTTAAAGAACTAAAGGAATATCTAGAATCCCAGAAAATAATCTGAGTCTTAATTTTCAATAAAAAACATTTTTCGGAATTGTGTAATTATAAAACGGCCTTTGGTCATCCCATCTATTGGATTCCAATCCTTCTGGCGGCAGCTTCAGGGTCATCGTAATAATCCCTGCAGAATTGATTTATTGATTTAAGGTCTCTTTTTCCCAATTCATTAAGCCTCTCAAGAATTCGTCCCCTCCTCTGCTCTTCAGCGACTATCTCATTTGGCGTTATCCCAGCAATCCTGGAGAGGAGATCCCTGTATGTAACGCTGGGGAAGATATCAGAGCCTTTGCGTGTCTTATAATTATACGTATAAAGATCAGAGAGAAGAACCTGTGTCTCAATTCCGGATATCTCAGAAACCTGTGATATCTTTCTCGACATAACACCATCCTCACGCGTCTGGGTTATTATCACTATGGCATCTATTAATGGGATGACGTCTCTTTCTATATTCATAGGGGTGTGCTCAAGCCTTGTTATAACTTCTCTTGTTGTGCTTGCATGTATTGTGCTCATGGATATTCTACCTATGTTCATGGACGTCATCATATCCTTGGCTTCCTCGCCTCTAACTTCTCCTATAATTATTCTGTCGGGCCTCATCCTCATTGTATTCTGTACAAGCTCTCTTGTAGAAACAGAAGGGCTTGTCTCAAGCCTTACACAATTCTCCTGTGTCTCAGTATTAAGTTCATAAGTTTCCTCTATTACTACAATTCTCTCCTCCGGCCTGAAGAAACTGAACATGGCATTTAACAACGTTGTCTTTCCTGCAGCAGGCAGGCCGCCGAGGAGAAGATTGGCAGGTCTTGTACCCATGCCTTCGGAATAAAGCCATAGCCTTCCAGCAAGATTATAGCTCATCTCACCTTTGTTTATCAAATCTATAATGCTGAGCGCGTGTGTTCTATAATTTCTTATTGTTATGTCAGAACCCATAGGTGAATGGACTATGTTGGCCCTGGATCCGTTGGGAAGATGCACGTCGAATATGTTGTTGTTTGCTCCGTCAGTTGTTGCATACATCTTCAGTTTCTTTACAAATGTCTCAAGATCCTTTCTATTCTCTATCCTCTCTGGCGCTTTCATCGCTCCGGATGTGGTGGTATACAAGAAAATATTATTTGTATTGTTTATCATTATATCTTCGACATCTTCGTCAAAGAGATAATTGTTGATAGGATTAAAGGTGTTTATGTCTGTAGTTATCTTCTCCACATCTTCTTTTGTAACTGAAGGATTTATTGACCTGGCGATTCTCTCAACGTGTGAAATTAGTTCTTCCTTAGTCTCTATCGTAGTAAGCTTGCTTTCCAATGTCTCAAGGATAGCTTCCTCGAGAAGATATAGACTTCTATCATCCATTTTTCCACACGCTCTAATCCTTTTTCATACAACCTAAGTTAATATAAATATTATAGGAAGCCAGCAATTCATATAATCCAAACTCTCAATACTCAGTTTCGAAGGGGAATTCTTATTCGATCTGGAGGAAATACGGCAATCTTCTGCCGAAATTTTCGATAATTCTATTAATATTCTGCTTATTAAAATATACTACCGAAGTGAAATAATATGTCAAAAGTACTTATAATAGGTTCCGGAGGCGTAGGGCGTGTAGTTGCACACAAGTGTGCCCAAGTTCCGGAAATCTTCACTGAAATAATGCTTGCAAGCAGGAATATATCAAAATGCAATACTGTGCGAGACGAGATAAGAAAAAAGAATGGCAGGACAATTCTAACTGCAAAAGTAAATGCAGATAATGTGCAGGAGTTAGTCTCCCTAATGAAAGAGTTCAAGCCTGACCTTGCAATAAATGTAGCGCTTCCATATCAGGATCTAAGTATAATGGATGCCTGCCTTGAAGCAGGCGTAAACTATCTCGACACTGCAAACTACGAGCCTCCAGAAGCTGCCCATTTCGAATACAGCTGGCAGTGGGCCTATCAGGAAAAGTTCAAGGAAAAGGGAATTATGGCTGTTCTGGGCTGCGGGTTTGATCCGGGAGTTTCAAATGTCTTCTCAGCATATGCACAGAAAAATCTCTTTGACAGCATATCAACCATAGACATACTTGATTGCAACGCAGGAAATCACGGACATCCCTTTGCTACAAATTTCAATCCGGAGATAAACATACGTGAGGTCACTCAGACTGTCAGGCATTGGGAGAATGGCAAATGGACAGAATCGCCTCCGATTTTAGAATCAGGATGCATACACTTCGGATTTGATTATCCTGTAGTCGGCAATAAAGAGAGCTATCTACTCTATCATGAGGAGCTGGAGTCGCTTATCAAGAACATAAAAGGTCTCAAGCGCATCAGGTTCTGGATGACTTTTTCGGAAAATTATCTTACATACCTTCGTGTCTTGAAAGATGTTGGAATGACAAGGATAGATCCTGTCGATTATGAAAATACAAAGATTATACCATTAAAATTCCTCAAAGCACTACTTCCAGATCCTGCATCATTAGGGGTAAATTATACTGGAAAAACAGTAATAGGTAACATAATTACAGGAGTAAAGGAGGGAAGAGAGAGATCCGTATACATATATAATATATGTGATCACGCCGAGGCATTCAAGGAAGTAGGTGCCCAAGCTGTCTCATACACTACCGGAGTTCCGGCGATGATAGGCGCTATGCTCATTCTTCAGAAGAAATGGAAAGGTGCAGGTGTATTCAATGTTGAGGAGTTAGATCCTGATCCATTCATGGACCTTCTAAACAGACATGGTCTTCCTTGGAAACTTGAAGAATATACTGGAAAGCTCCCAGCATAAACATTTTTTGCAAGCAACAATTTAGTTTTTCAAGAGACTAAGCTAGTTACCGCGGCTATTCAAGATATCCCTTTACTTTAAGGAGTTCAGCATTGAGTATTGCTGCACCCGCGGCCCCTCTCACTAAATTATGTCCTAAGACGACGAATTTATAATCTAAAATACTGCATTCGCGCAGCCTGCCTACTACTGAAGCCATTCCTCCTTCTATGCCAAGGTCAAGTCTGTTCTGCGGCCTATTCTCTTCATTCTTGTAGACCACGGGCCTTTCAGGAGCGGAAGGAAGGCCTAGATTCTTTATTGGGCTGAATTTTCTGAATGAGTCTATTACCTCCTCTCTTTCAGGCTTTCTCGAAAATTTCACACTTATGGCCTCCATGTGTCCATATCTTACAGAAACCCTATTGCATTGGGCGCTTATTTTCATATCTGCATTATGTATGTGCATATTTTTTTCGCTGCCGAAAATCTTCAAAGGCTCTGTCTCAAGCTTCTCTTCCTCGTCGTTTATGAAAGGCAGAATGTTGTCTATGATCTCTATTGAAGGAACTCCCGGATAGCCAGCTCCGCTTACTGCCTGCATTGTCGTGACAGAGACTTTTTCAACTCCAAAAGAGTCTATCAATGGCTTGAGTGCAAGGCACATATGTATTGTGGAGCAGTTAGGGTCTGTTATTATGAATCCCTTCCATCCTCTCTTTTTCCTCTGCCTTTCTATAAGCGAAAGATGGTCATGGTTTATCTCGGGGATCAGGAGCGGTATATCCTCATCCATCCTATGACTCTTCGCATTGCTTGAAACAGGATATCCTTTCTTTGCAAAACTTTTTTCTATTTCAGAAGCTACTGATGAGTCCAAGGCAGACAGTACAATATCACAATCAAGACCAGGCTTAGCCTCCTTAAGTTTCATGTCTTTAATTCTTTCAGGTATTTCTTCGCTAGCACTCCACCTATTTTTCATAACTTCCTCATAGGTCTTTCCTGTTGATCTTTCAGAAGCAGCTACCTCACTAACCTCAAACCAGGGATGCTTTTCCATCATTCTTATTATGGTCTGCCCCACCATCCCTGTAGCTCCAAGAACTCCAACACTCATTTTTCTCATTAGGATCTACCAAAAAATTCATTGTGAAGCAACATTGTTGCCTTATCTGCATCCTTCTCATTCAAGACAACACTGCGGCTATCCCTGCTTATTCCAACTTCAAGCATAACTATTCTTATGTCTCCAAGAGCTTTTATTATCCTGCTATCAATTCCTTTAATTTCGGATATATTTTTACCTACAAGTGAAACCCTGGCAACTCTTCCAAGAACTTCAAGGTTCTTCTTGACCTTTCTTCTGTTCCCGCTCAAACTAGCCAGTTCATCTCCTTTTGTAGTTGTGGCAACAATTCCGTCTCTGGCTATCGAAACAAGATCAAAAGTAATTCCAAGCTTTCCAAGCTCTGACATAGTCAAGCCCAGATTAACCCCATTCCTCATATTTTCCCCTGAAGGTATCTTAAAGAGAACCATTCCCTTCTTGCTTGTTATTGAGGCTATTCTCTTCGAAGCCTTTATCTCCCTACGTATTACAGAACCTCTGTACCTTCTGTTTAATGTATTCATTATTCTGACATTAATATTTCCTTTCATTGCAGGATGTATTCCTCTCGGGTGGAGTGTTTCGGCTCCAAGAAACTCCAGTTCCGCTTCCTCATCAAATGTTAATTCGGTTATGCTTTTTGCCAAAGGCACAAGTTTAGGGTCAGCAGTCATAATTCCATCAACATTTGTCCATATCTGTATTTCCCTGGCATTCACTGCAGCTCCTACCACGCATGCAGTATAGTCGCTGCCTCCTCTTCCCAGAGTGGTAACGCTGCCTTTCCTGTCCATACCTATAAATCCTGTTATTATTGGTATAGACTTAATGCCTTTCAAGCTCCTTCTAATCCTTTCATATGTTCCTGGCAAAATGTCAGCGTTCCCAAAGTTCGAATCGGTAAGCATTCCTATTTCATAACTGTTGCATGGAAATGCCTTATCTCCCTTCCTATTCATATATTCGGCAAGTATCTTTACCGACATTCTTTCTCCAAGCGACATAAGGAGATCAAGCTTTTTTTTGCTAAGAATCCTATTTCTACTTATCTCTTTAGGCAGACTCATAAGAAGTTGCATCTCATTATCGAGAAGCGAATCTCTGAGCCCTAACCCTTTAATTATATCGATATGCCTCTTCGCTACACTACTGCAGAGCATCCTGTATTCCCTTCCTGAAGAAGCTGCCTTTCCTATGGCAATCAATTCGTCAGTTATCCTATGTATCCCGGATATCACCACGATAGGCTCTCTTCCCTTCTCAGAGGCAATTATATCTGCAACGTTCTTAATCCGTTCAGAATCGGCTATAGAGCTTCCTCCAAATTTCATTATTATCATGAATTCTCCTGCAAGGTTTCGTTGTAACCTTTCTTCCAGAAGAGATTAGAAGAGAAGTTATTTTAATATTCCATATGGATTAATTTCTAAATCCTCACAAATCCCACAAAATCTCTGCTATCCCACAAAATCAGAAAAGAATAAAAAGAAGAATGTACAAATAGCCACGTTTATATGTGCTCAGATTGCCAAGTTCTTATCGGGTGCAGCTGCTATTGCAAGTCCGAATGGCGTTCAAAAGTGCCGGCAGACGGCAGCGCAGGAGAAGGCCAGTACTGCTCAAAATGCAACCATACTTTTAATGCTGTGAGATTCTAAACCCGAATCAAGATCGCTTATCTGATGCCAGCGAGAGATCTTCAGACAAAATTATTCTGATTTTGTAGTAATCAAGAAACATTCTCTCCAAAGACACCTTCTCCTTTTTCAATAATTCTTCAAGCTTCTTCATCCTTTCCTTTCCTTCTTCTTTTTCAGCTGTTACATGTTCAATGCTGCTTATCTTTTTCTCTGACTTCCCAAGCGATTCCTTGAGTACCCTAGCATGGGCCTCAAGCTCAAGTTTGCGTTTTGAAAGCTCATTCATTGAGCTTGCAAGCTTGTGCAGATCTGTTTTATGTATCTCCTCTATGGCAGAAATCATAGCCTCGCTGTTTTTTGCCTCTACCCTTCCTGCCTTAATATTCTCTTTAAGCTCTGTAAGCATGCCTGAGAATATTCTGTAATCTTCATAATTCCTTATCCTCTCTGAAGGCTCAGCAAGGAAATCCGTAAGTTTTATCTTTCCCATTGAAAGGTGGTCGTGTTTTCTGGCAAGCCTTCCCAGAGGTGCGGTAAGAAGGCTTATCCTTCCTGAAATGTTGGAAATCTCAGCAGAGACTGCATTTATTTCAGAATTCTTTTCTTCAAGGTTTTTTTCCAATTCCCTCTTTCTCGATATCTCTTCTCTGCCTTCATTGTTCTCAAATTCTCTTACTTCAGAAAAATTCTTTGAAAGAAAATCAATTTCCCCTTTGAAATTCAATATCCTCTCTATTGATCCGGTTATCTTCTTGTAATTATCAAATTCTCCCTTCCTCCTATCAAGCCCTCTCTTCAATTCTGAGACTGATCTTTCCATAGATGTGAATGCTTTTTTCATAGATCCCATATGGTTTGAATAGCTGTACAACACGTTCCTGAAAGCAGCATTAGCCTTCAATACCTCATTTATTCCAGATTCGGCTCTCTCAAGCACTGAGAGGTATATCTCGTAAGATGTCTTACCTTCCCGCTCGCGCAGGTCCATGTTTTCGAATATATGCATAACATTCTTCGAATAAAGTGCCTTCTGTCCTTTTATTGAACTCGGATTGATTCCGTAGAGATCTTCCATGTATGGTTCAGCCTCTACTTTCTCGAAATTTCTACAGCTCAATATAAATTCATCCCTAGAATCAAGAATTTTAGATACGGCGCGTCTTCCCAGATCTGCTATGTCTGCACTTCTTCTCTTAAATGCGTCCAAAGCAAGCTCTTCCGCTTCCGAGATGTCTACCTCCTTTCTCTTTTCCCTTCCAAATATCATCTAAACGCTATCTATATTGTAAAAACAGATGTTTAATTCTTTTGAATTGGTAAGGTAGCTCTTTTTGCCAGATATCTATTTAGTCTGGAGTATATAACGTAGTATATGTGAGTATCTGGTATTCAAGAGAAAAAGATATGTAAGGCGCGGGAGCCTTATGGACATACTTCTGCGTTTAGGCAATTCTTTAGAAAAGGCTGGCGCTATATTCCTAAAAGGACTGAGCAACAAATACCTGGCCTTCTTATTCATCTCATTCATATTTGTGATAAGCTATCTCATATTCCCTGTATTATGGAAATATATCTTTACTGCTTTGATAAGCTATTTTGCAGCGACTATCTTTATGCGTTATCTATTGTATCGCGGCGTTTTCAAAGCAAGACATTCACGGGAAGGAAGAATATCCGAAGGCCATAGATTCATGGTATTTGTATGTGTGATAATTCTCGCTACAATATTCAGCGACTGGTTAGCCGGTTATATAAGCAATCTTTCCATGATGTATCCAAGCGACAGAATCATAATAGTGGCAATACAGACAATAGCTGTCTTAGGCCTTGTATTTCTTGATCTCGAATTTGAGATATGAAATGGCGCAATGCATTTAGCCATACTCTTCCAGTATATCTTCATAAAGTCGACACTGAAACAATGGTCTAAACTATGAAACTAAACAAACTCACACCTGAAGAAGAAGCTGTAATAATCGGCAAAAATACAGAGCCTCCTTTTTCAGGGGAATACGAAAGCAATTTCAGAAAAGGCGTATACTTCTGCAAGAGATGCGGCTCAAAGCTCTATAAATCAGAATCCAAATTCGATTCAGGCTGCGGATGGCCTAGTTTCGACGAAGAGATAAAAGGAGCTGTAAAGAGAACTCCTGACAAGGACGGCGTAAGAACTGAAATAACCTGTGCAAAATGCGGTGCACATCTGGGACATGTCTTTGAAGGCGAAGGTTTCACAAAAAAGAATGTTCGCCACTGTGTGAATTCAATATCTATGGTATTCGTTCCTGAGAAAGAATAAATCTATACTGTGTTCTTCCTGTTCCACTCCTTTATCCATAATACTATATCTGCGTATAGTTTTGACCAACCGACCTTTTCTATATATGCCTTTATGCTTCCAAAAGCCTCACTGTTTATCGATATTATAGATTCATACTCAGGAAGCTCTGCATAGAATATGCTTTTACATACCAGTGTGCCTTTCTTCATCTGCTCTTCGCTATATCTTGCATCTGCACAATAAAATATGTGGAATAGTATTCCATCATGCCAAAAGATTCTAGGAGGCAGATTAGGACCTGCCATGGCTATGACTAATTCCTCCAAATTGAGTTTCTCAATATGATGCACAACTATTTTTTTTATCGGCTCATAACTCACTTCTGCCATGATCTCACTTCATACTAATTTATCACAAAGAAATAAAAAGAAATAATGCCAATTTCAACTTCCGTTCTTCAATATATATTCTGCAGCAAGAAGAGATGCATCTAAATAAGACATTGTCAAAACACCATTATGGGAAACGAAACAAGGTCAATAGTCCTGGGCGGAGGCTGTTTCTGGTGCACAGAAGCCGTTTTCGAATTATTCGAAGGAATTATCAAGATTAACCCAGGCTACGCCGGAGGAAGAACAAAAAACCCAACATACAAGGAAGTATGCAACGGCACTACTGGCCATGCAGAAGTTATAAAACTGGAATACCTTCCTAATATAATCTCACTTAAAACAATCTTGGAAATATTCTTTAAGGCACATGATCCAACGTCTGTCAATAAACAGGGCGCTGATGTTGGATCGCAATATCGTTCTATAATACTCTATGAAGAAGAGGAAGACAGGAAAGTTATAGAAGATTACATAAAAGGAATCGCTGGCGACTTCGATAAGCCTATAGCAACCGAAGTCAAGAAGCTTGATGAGTTCTATCCCTCTGAAGATTACCATAAAGATTACTATAAACTCAATCCGCTCCAACCATACTGCATGTTCGTAATACGTCCTAAGATAGCAAAGATAAAAAAGGAATTCAATCTCAAAAATAAGACGATTTAAAACAGTGTCAGATTATCCATTCCCGGATTTCTGCGAATCACAAAGGAATTTAAGCCTTGTATCGCATTTCCTTATCATGTATCAAGAAGAGTCAATAATAGCAATAACACTCATAGCTGCAGCATTCGCAGCGTTTGCCCAATATCTCTTCAAACGGTATGTGCCTGTTTTTGATCTTAAGAAGCACCATATAAAACAACTTTTTAGAAATAAGGGATTATGGATAGGCGGAATAGCCTATCTGGTAAGCCTTGTAATCTATCTCAAGGCCCTCAAGACAGGTGAACTCTCATTCGTATATCCCACATTCGCAAGCACTTTCATATTCGTGAGCATAATATCCAGATATCTACTTGGGGAAAAATTCAACAGGAAGAGAGTCTTTGGAATTCTGTTAATAATAATCGGAATAACGATAGTCGCGCTTACTTATTGATGGTTTCATGAAGACACATAGCAAAAAAGAGATGCTTTTCATACTTATACTAAGTACATTTCTTGGGAGTATAGGCCAGCTTCTATTCAAGATAGGGCTTTCAAGCCAACTATACTATCTCCTATTCGGGCTTATTGCATATCTTCTTTCTACTGTTATATACTTGTACATACTTGGCAGAAGTCACCTAAGCTGGGCCTACGGAATAGGAAGCCTTAGCTATATATTTGCAAGTATTCTTGCATTCTTCTTTCTCGGAGAACAGATATCTGCACTGAGGTGGCTTGGAATAACCATCATAGTAGTAGGAGCTGCCTTTGTAGGATTAAGCTAAGATTCAAGTTCTTATCTGTGCTTCTTCTTTTCTTTTCTATTTGTATATAGTATAAGTTCTTCATATATCTTATTCTTAATAGTATTCTTGTTTATTTCATCGACTTTCAAGTGTATCGATATCACATAAAATGTGTTATGGAACGAATCTACATCTACAGAATAATGTTCTACTTTCTTTCCATAACTGTCCATGACTGTCTTTATTATCTTTTTTATTTCTTCATAATCTGTCTTCATATCAATATCAAATTGAAGCTTTGTTGTTGTCTTAGCCTCTTTATGGTAGTTTATGACAAGTGCCTGAGCCACTATGCTGTTAGGCACAAGCATCAAAGCGTCTTCTTCACTCCTCTCGACGCTCTTGAGCTCTGTGTAAAGAACCCCTATGCTCTTGATAGTGCCTGTAAATCCGGGTATGAATTTATCATGCGGATATGTTGGTGGCATCATGCTGTACTGCCATGTCTGTATTATAACCCTGTCTCCAGGCTCAAATGCCTTGCTTGAGAGAAGGTATACTCCTGATATAAAGTTCGAAAGGGTTGACTGCGCAGCAAGACCTAAGACTATGCCAAGAAAGCCTGCGCTTACCAGTATTCCTGTGACATTCACATTCAGTTCTGTGAGTATTATAATTGCCAGAATCACATATGCAACTATCCTAAAGAGGCTTCTGAGAGGTCTTGCTTCTTCATGTGCTATCCTTTTCTGGAAGTAGTAATAGATTATGACCCCGCATATCTCTATTAGGATTATTCCAAATATGATAGACTCGAGAATTGTATCAATGCGCTGTCCTGATATTTGCAGATGTATTAAAACTACGAAGAATGTGGCTATGAGTATCAATGACAGTATCAATATGTCCAGGATTCTTCCCTTGAACTTGTGTCTTGCTTCTTCATCGCTTTCTTTTTTCATTTTTATCAATTTTTTGTAATCCGTATGCTGTTCCGCTATAATTAATGTCAATGTCATTATATGTATACATTTGCAATAATATCAAATTATAGTAATATATAAAACATTAAATATCAAGCTATTAATTACAAGTCAAAAACGAAATGTTTATTAATCTTTTCTGTACTTATACAAGGATGCGTTTAGAGTAATCTATTTATCTTCCCCACCCTCTAAACGCTTTTATTCTCACTACCTCCAGTTTAACCGTTCGGTAGTTCGCCTTCCATATCCTCCCGAAGAAAGGCTTCTCAAAGTAGATTCCACAACAAAAGCCCTCTATTATTGAAAGAAAATTGTGACTCGACTACCTAAGCAAATAATCATCTATATAAATATTAATCTATGATTATATTTCAGTTGCGATGAAGAAATTCAAATCCACCGACGAAATAAAGATTCCTGAAAAGATGATTGATCAGGTAATAGGCCAGGAGCGAGCAGTAGCCATAACAAAAAAAGCAGCATCACAGCATAGAAATGTTCTTCTGATAGGCGAGCCTGGAGTAGGAAAGACAATGCTAGCCCAGGGCATGGCAGAACTTCTGGAAAATACCGACATTGAGGATGTACTTGTATACAAAAATCCAAACGATGAAAACAGGCCTACTATCAAGGTTGTACAGACATATCCTGAAAAGATAGATCCATCTAAACCTCTTCCCGATGGCCAAGGAAGGCAGATCATTCAGCGTGAAAGGACCAAAAACAGGATTGACTCAGGCAAAGGCAAGAGCAATATAATTCCCATAGTTGCGGTTATAGTAGGCGTGCTTATAGTAGTTTCATTGATGAATTTCATAAAAGGCTATGAGGTATTTGTACTTGCCGCAGTAATACTGGGCGTATTGATATTCGGTGCGGTCGCATTATTTGTAAGCGGATTCAAACGCGTAGGGGGCATAATGCCTGGGATGTTCGATACTGGGGAACCGAAGCTCATAGTAGACAACACCGGACTCAGACATGCTCCTTTCGTAGACGCAACAGGCTCAAAAGCCGGCGCACTATTCGGTGACGTAAGGCATGATCCACTGCAATCTGGAGGTCTAGGAACACCACCTCACCTCAGGGTAGAGAGCGGTGCAATACACAGGGCAAATAAAGGAGTGCTCTTCATAGACGAAGTTGCAGATCTGGAGCCCAAATCGCAGCAGGAACTTTTAACAGCGATGCAGGAAAAGAAATATTCAATAACAGGTCAGAGTGAGATGAGTTCAGGCGCAATGGTCAGAACAGAAGGAGTGCCATGTGATTTTCTTCTTGTTGCCGCAGGAAACCTTCCAGACATGCAGAAAATGCATCCCGCGCTGCGCTCAAGAATAAGAGGGTATGGGTATGAGGTCTACATGGAATCTTCAATGCCAGATACAGAACAAAACCGTGAAAAGATAGTCAGGTTCATAGCACAAGAGATCAAAAAAGACAAGAAGATACCTCCATTCAGTTATGATGCATGCATGGCAATAATAGAAGAGGCGAAAAGAAGAAGCGGAAGGAAGAACAGGCTTACCCTTGTAATGAGGGATCTCGGCGGCCTTATACGCGCTGCAGGAGACATAGCAGTTGAGCACAAGAGAAAGCTTGTCGAAGCCAACGATGTAGCCTCTGCGATAGGTCTCGCAAAGCCTATAGAGAGCCAGTATGTAGCACAGGTAATAGAATACAGGAAAGATTACAAGATATTCAGGACAAAAGGGTTTGCGCTTGGCAGAGTAAATGGCCTCGCAGTGGTGGGTTCTTCATATCTTTCAGCAGGGATAATCCTTCCTATAGTAGCTGAGGTAACTCCTGCATCTTCAAGAACTGAAGGAAAGCTTATAGTTACAGGGAAGCTGGGCAGCATAGCCAAAGAGGCAGTCAAGAACATAAATGCAATAATAAAGAAGCATATGAATCGCGATATGGCAAGCTACGATGTTCATGTCCAATTCCTTCAGACATATGAAGGCGTTGAAGGCGACAGTGCAAGCATCTCGATAGCAGTTGCCGTAATATCTGCGCTGGAAGGCATACCTATCAACCAGGAGATCGCGATGACAGGCTCTCTCTCAGTCAGGGGTGAAGTTCTTCCTGTGGGCGGAGTAAACAACAAGGTCCTTGCGGCAATAGAAGCAGGTATAAAGACAGTGATAATACCTGCTGACAACGCACAGGATATATACTTAAATGCAAAGGAGCTCCACAAGATAAAAATAGTCCCTGTAAAGAATATAGCAGATGTCCTCGAAGAGGCATTGAAGAAGAGTGACAGATCCATTTCAATAACGGAAAAACTTAGAAAATACATCACAAGCGACTCGAAGGAGAAAGCCCCTCTGGTTGTTGATGGGAAAAACCTAAAGGGAAGATGAAATGACAGCAAAAAGCGGTAATCCCCAGAAGGCAAAATCCCATGATTCTGCAGTTAAATCTCTGCTTCCTGATAAGAAAATAGAGGAGATGGGAACGGCGATAGTCAGAGACATAAACATAGGGAAGCCCCCTAAATTCACTACTCTTACAAGAACAAGGAGCAATGTTGTCTTTGACCAGGAGAATGGATATTTGAAGCTCGGCGATTCCACCGAGGAGAGAACCTTCACGAATGTCTCTCAGTCAAAAAGATTCATGCAGACTATAGCGATAGCATCAAAATGCCACCGCTTCGTGAAAGAGAACCTACACACTACGATAAGGGGATTATTCTACCAGCTTAAATTCTCGCTTGGAGAAGACATAGATGAGAATGTCTTCAGCGAACAGGCAGAATCAAATCCGCTTATAGAAGATCTTGAAGTTTCCTTGGGTCTAAAGCGCGAAGAGTTGAATCTGAATGCTAACAGAAAGGGAGTCCTCGCAGGAAATGTCAAGATAATCGATACATTCGGAAATGAAAAGATAGAGATAGACTGCTCAAAGCAGGGTAGGAGTGGCTGGGCTATACCAAGCGATGTCGACAATGATATAGAATTTGTCAATGTCAAAGCAAAATACGTCATAGTTGTCGAGAAGGATGCACTATGGCAGCGCCTCAATGAAGACCTCTTCTGGAAGAAGGAGAACTGCATTCTTATAACTCCACAAGGCCAGGCAGCAAGAGGCACAAGGAGGCTTATACGCAAGCTTTCAGACATGGGACTGCCTGTCTATGTTTTTACTGATTCAGATGCGTGGGGATGGTATATCTACTGGACCATAAAGACAGGAAGTATAAATCTTGCATATATAGGATCAGACGTCGCAACTCCAAGCGCAAGATTTCTAGGTGTCACAATGTCAGATCTCGACAAGTATGACTTCTTGAACAAGCTTACCATAAACGCATCCGAGGTAGACTTGAAGAGAGCTCAGGAGATGCTTGACTATGAATGGATACGGAAGCATAAGGAGTGGCAGGTAGAGCTTGAACGAATGATAAAATCCAAAAAGAAGCTGGAGCAGGATGCCCTCCAAGGGCCAAGGTTAACCTTCGTAGACGATTATATAAGCGAAAAGATAAAAAACAAGGAATACCTTCCGTAACTGTTTATTTTCCAGGTTTCCTCTAATCTCCTTATTTTTTTCACGCTTCAGAAAGTATAGACTCAATTTCTCCGAGTACCCTTCAAAACTGATGATAAATACTCATGTTTTAAGGCGAAGTCCTGTGCTTCTTTTATCTGGCGCAATACCTCCACAGGCGGCCAACGGCCCATTGCACGGCCGAGAAATAGGGCAGCAATATGGTATTTCTGCTGTGCCATTCCATAATTTCCTTTGTTCAGTGCCTCTTGTGCCACCTGCTCTGATTTCTCTGCAAGCTTCCTCAAAGCTAGAACGGCTTCAGCTTGATCTCCATGTACTTCTCTATATATCTGCCTTTTGATTATCATCACTAACACTCTATCTAAACAGATTTTTAAGCTTATCGATAGGCCTGGAGTTTATTATGTCTTCAGCCCTAAGCCAGCCTCTCTTTGCGATTCCTATCCCATACCTTATGGATTTTAAGTGTGATTTCATATGTGAATCTGTGTTTATTGCAAATTTTGTCCCAAACCTTTTTGCAAGAATTATATTCTCATCATTGAGGTCAAGCCTTTCAGGCGAAGAGTTTATCTCAAGGGCAACATCATATTTTCCAGCAGCTTCAAAGACCATTTCAAGATCCATATTTATCGGCGGCCTTCTGTTTATTAATCTATCCGTAGGATGCCCAAGTATGTCTACTTCTCCGTTCTCCATACTCCTTATAATCCTCTCTGTCATCTCATCCTTGGACATTCCAAGCCCCGTATGTACGCTTGCCAATACATAATCCATTTCTTCAAGAATATCATTATCCCAATCAAGGCTTCCATCTGCAAGTATGTCTGTCTCAGAACTCTTAAGTAGGGTTATCCTTCCTTTATACTTATCATTAAGCTTGTCTATATCTTCGGAATACTTCTCAAACTTCTTTCTGTCCATTCCGTTTGCAATGTGTTCGCTCTCCGAATGGTCTGTGAATCCTATGTATCGCCTTCCAAGCCGGATGGCTTCAATGACCATATCCTCCATCTTCTCATTTCCGTCACTGTAATTGGTATGGACATGCAGGTCTCCGAGAATATCTTTTTCCTGTATAATCTTGGGAAGCTTATTCTCGGCGGCAAGTTCGACTTCTCCCCTATCTTCGCGCATCTCAGGCTCCATCCACTCCAAGCCCAGCTTCTGATAGACCTCATCTTCGTTCTCCCCTGCAACCAACTTACTTCCCTTAAATAGACCATACTCGTTGAGTTTGTATCCTTTCTTTATCGCAATCTTCCTTACCTTTATATTATGGGCCTTGCTTCCTGTGAAATACTGCAGGCCAGAGCCAAAAGAGGTTTTCTCTATTACCCGTATATCGCAGTTGATTCCAGAATCAAGTCTTATTGTAATCTTGGTATCTCCTCTGGCAATCACTTCCTCTGTTTCATCCATCTTTGAAATAAACTCCATGATCTTTTCAGGATGTTCAGAAGTTACAAGTATGTCAAGGTCTCCGATGGTGTCTTTCATTCTTCTTGTCGAACCTGCAATACATGCCTTTCCTGCAAGCCCCGAATCCATTATCAATTTTGAAATGTGTTCCGCATAAGGCAGAGCGAAACCAAGTGACATCCTTCCGCTTATTCTCTCAAGGACATTCAGCCCCTCTGCTATCTTTTTCTCGGTCTTCTCCCCCAAGCCCTCCATCTTCTGTATCTTATGCTTCGACACTGCCTTCTTTAGATCATCAAGCGTCTTCACTCCCAAATTCTTGTAGAGCAGATACGCTGTCTTCGGGCCTATTCCCTGGACACTGATAAGAGCTAGGATATCAAAAGGAAACCTTTTCTTGTATTCTTCATATTTGGATACCTTTCCTGTTTCCTCGTACTCTTTTATTTTTTTGGCTATGCCTGTGCCCACGCCGTCTATCTCCATCAGCCCCTCAATGCCGCTGCTTTTATAGATATGGGATATGTCCTCGCTCATAGACTCTATGGAGAGTGCAGCCTTCCTGTAAGCCTTTATCTCAAAAATACGTTTTTCCTCCTCTATCTCCATCATGTCTGCTATGGCATTGAAGATCTCCGCAAGCCTCTTATTCTCCACCAAATCCACGAATGTTTAGTTTTGCACTCAATTCTACATATGCAGAATATGCATGCTTCTTGGATATTCTGTTGATAAGGACCTTCGCATTCTTGAGGTTTATGTCTTTATGCTTATCTATCAGCTTTCCTTTCACAATATCTCCGAATATGCTCTCAGCATCAGGATATCTGTTCTTCTCAAGAGCATAAAGGGTGCTCTCCTTAATCAGGAAGCCCATTCCCTTGCCATGCTTCTCTATGAATTGTGATGTGTTCTCTGTCTTGAAGATGTCTGGTCCTTTAATCATTCTTGATTTTACAGATTGCATAGGCAATGCCATCATTATTAGTGCTTCATTGCCATCTATCCATGATACGCTAAAGGCTGTCTCAAATCCATTATTACACAGAAGATCCTCTATCTTCTTTGCTGTCTTATTTACCTGCGGCCATATTATCTCAGGGCTCTTATCTGATATTCTGAATTCAAGTGTTATGAATTGCAAACCTGATTTTTTCATAAACCCATAAATGAGTTCTTCGCTTTTCGAAGAAGTGAAGCCACTTCCGTAAAATGACTTAAGCGTAGGATTTGATATAAATGCTCTAGCCACAAGAACAAGCTTGGCAAAAGATTCCTCAGAGACAGCAGCTGCAACATTCCTGTTTATGTCTACTGGATCTATTACTACAAGTCTCTTCCCGAATTTTCGGAATGCTTCTTCATCCTCAGCAACTGCCTTCTTCATTATAGGATATAGTGTAACAGGGGGTTTTATCCTGCATGCCCACTCCAGAAACTTCAGGAGCGAGCCAAACTGTATTATCAGGAGTTCGCATAGATACCCTGAGAATCCGCCGGTCTTTGCTTCTGCTCCATATATTCCATGTGCTTTCAAGAGATACTTAAGCAGTCTTACATCGTCTCTCTGTTTGTTTGTAATTGATGAATTCACAAATTCAGTATGCATTGGAGTCCTGTCAACAGAAGTTGCCATTGACTCTGCACTCTCAATCTTGCTTGCAGGAACTATGTCTGCTTTGATTCCCGATTCGAGGTATACGCGCACATAAGGGTGCTCCGCGTATTTTATCTCGTATCTCTCTCCTTTTTTAGGATCAACGAGCCTCCTGCCGTATTCAAGCCCTTTCTTCGAGAGACTTTCTTTGCTTACGCTTCTGTCAAAAAGCATGAAGACGTCAACATCACTGTCTCCTTTCAGATTAGTGCTTCTGGCTATCGAGCCCACTACCCTTATTTCTACATTGCCAGGCACTATCTCCTTGAGCTTCAGTACTACATTGTTTACATTGTATATGATATCGCGGGCCTCGGCTCTGCTGGGCTTTATATTCTTTAACACATGTTGGAATATCCTATCTGCTTCTTTTGCTTTTTTTCCGTCCATCAAAAATATATTAAACGGAAACAGCTAAAAAGCCAATCAGATATTCTGGTTAATGCCTTGTGTTGGAGCGTTTCTGGGACCTGAAGCCTCCTCTGGAGTGGAATCTGTTGTTTCCTCCTTCCCTGTTGAAACTTCTTCCGCTTCTCTCTCCGCTTCCATGGAAGCCTTCGCTGCGCCTAAACCTCTCTCCAGAATTCTGCCCGGGCCTTCCTCCCCTCTCGAAGTTGTTATTGCCCCACTGCCTTCTCGGACTGCCGCGCCTTTCTCTGAATTCCCCTCTTCCTCCTCCGAAGCTTCCTCCGCCTCCTCTCCTGAAGATTACTATGTCCTTGTAGGCGCTTCCGTCAGGTGAGATCTTCTCAAACTTGACATTGACTGAATCTTCTATGTCTGAAATTATATTCCTCTGGGATCCATTGACTATAGTGAATGACCTTCCGTCATTATTCATCCTTGCTGACCTGCCCACTCTGTGCACATATGTCCTAGGGTCTTCTGTCACATCAAAATTTATTATATCTGAGATTCCTGCTATGTCTATTCCCCTAGCTGCAACATTAGTCGCTATTAGGAACCTCCCATTGTTCTTAAACTCCCTAAGCGAATGCTCCCTTTTTGCCTGAGTAAGACCTCCATGCATCATGACTACATCGAGTCCCTGGCCTTTCATGGCTTCGTATATTGCATTGGCAGCATACTTAGTCTGGGCAAATATAATCGCCTTCTTTGGCTTGTATCCTTCTATGTAAGCAAGCAATGTTGCAAACTTCATTCTGTTGTCTACCTCTGCGTAAAGGTGCTTTATCTTGGAAACGACTATATCGTCCTCTTCACCTATCCTTATGAATGCAGGGTCGTTCATATGCCTTTTAGCTATTGTCCTTATCTTTTCTGGCATAGTTGCCGAAAAGATCATAGTCTGCTTCTCCCTAGGTGTTTTTGACAGTATAAATTCAACATCCAGTATGAATCCCATATCAAGCATGGTGTCAGCTTCGTCAAGCACAAGAAACTTTATCCTCTCCAGATTAAGCGCTCCTCTCTCTATAAGGTCTATTACTCTTCCAGGCGTGCCTATTATTATGTCTGGATTTCTCCTGAGATCCTGTATCTGCACGTTTATGGAGGCTCCTCCATAGACTACAGCAATTCCATGATTTGGACTTGAATTGAGTTTTTTTGCAACGTCCGCTATCTGCAGCGCAAGTTCTCTTGTAGGTGCAAGAACAATTGCCTCTGGGTATGGCCCAGGCTTGCTTCTCTGTTTTATAGGTATCAGGAATGCGAGAGTCTTACCTGTTCCTGTCTTCGCTCTTACAATCACGTCTTTGCCTTCCAGGGCAACAGGTATTGTATTCTCCTGTACCTCTGTAGGGTTGACAAAATTGTGCCTCTTTAACGTTTCCACTAGTCGGGGTTCTAGCCCCATTTCCGAAAATGCTTTCATTTTATTCACATCTGAAAGCAAAATTAGTAGTATACAAAGAAACCGCTATCAAAATAATTAGTAGCTTAATTGGACTACTGCATCTGCTTTTCTATATAACAGTAATCTTCTACCTATTTAAGTCTTTCTAATATATGGCCCTTAACGGTGTGTTTGTGGCATGTAACTTGCAAAGCCAGAAGACAACCTACGCATTATTATTCTATGAATTGTATAGTTGCATTGCATAGTTGCACTTATGAATTTATAGTTTTATAATTATTTTAATATTTGATTTATAAAAAATAAAAAAGGGCTCGTGGCGCAGTAGCAGCGCGTTTCGTTCGCAACGAAAAGGCCGCGGGTGCGAATCCCGCCGAGTCCAAATCACGTTTACGACAGAGTTGTATGTGAATCGCCTTCATGCTTGAATAGTAAGTATTAAATATGTTCATTCACATAATAATTATGTGATTCATGTGCCAAATATTACCCTTTCGATAAGCGATGAGTTGAAAAAGGAGATGGAGAAGTACTCCTATGTCAAATGGTCAAGTGCAGTAAGAAATGTAATAGAACAGAAAATTGCAGATTTTGAGGAAGCCGAAAGCATAGCTAAGAAGAGCAGACTTAATTGGAAAACTTGGAAGCCTATAAGTGCAAAAATTGCAAAGAATGCTGCAAAACATGCAGAGGCGCTCCTAAATGAAAATAACCGTTGATGCAAACATGCTGTTTGCATGCCTCATAAAAGATTCAACAACAAGAAAACTGTTCTTTAACCCGGCGCTGTCCCTTTTTGCGCCAGAATTCATTGTTGATGAATTTGCACGCCATCTTGCCGAAGTAAGAAAAAAATCAGGACTGAACAATGAAGAATTTTACAGATTAGTTGACAAGATTCTTGGCCAGCTTATCCTCGTTCCAGACAAGAATCTTAGACCTTTCCTCCTTGCTGCGGCAAGCCTCGTAGATGATTCTAAGGACTGGCTTTACATCTCTTGTGCACTCTATGAAAATACACTTATATGGAGCCATGATCTGGATTTTAGCACACAAAAAAGAATACGTATTATTTCCACAAAGGAGCTAATAGGCTTGCTAGGAAAGTTGGAGTCAAGACAATAGAATGCTAGTGAATGTAAGCAAGTACAATCAAATACCATTAAACACCATTTAGATAATTGTTTTTATACATCATACTCAATTGTTGATGTCTTGTCGAGTCCACAAAACTTCTTGGGAAGAAGTTTTATCAAGAAGCTGAGGAAAAATCTGGCGACGAATCCACAAGCGGATCTGAATGCGATCTCGACGATATCTGCACCGTATCTGTTTATATTTTTAAATCCGCCATAATCTGTGTGCGAAGACACAGATGTTCGCATTTGAAAAAATAAAATCTACGGTGAACTAAATGGCTAGAAATATAGACGAAAAAGCTAGGGACTCACACCCGTTTGCAATGGCGAGGTTGCTGGTGAGATCCCTGCCGAGTCCACTTATTATTTATGTAATCAATTATGTAAACAAAAATGTTTATATATCTGTATGCCATAATATAATTATGGACACCGAAGTAATAAGTATTAGAGTAAAGCGTGGTACTATGGAGCAGCTTAAAAAAGCTGGCATAAACCCAAAAGATTATATAGAGGATATGGCATGGAAGGCAAATGCCAAAAAAGTTTTACTCGAATTGAAAGAAATTGTTAAAACCTCAAAGCCATCAAAAGCAGGATTTGCGGTAAAATCGATAAGAGAAGATAGAAATGAGACTCATTGATAGTTCCGTTATTGTCAAGTACTTTTCAGAAGAGCCAGGATGGGAAGATGTGGAGGTGTATCTCTATGAGCCCATAAGCATAGAACTTTCCATGATAGAGTTAGGCAGCGCACTTCTGAAGAAAGTCCGTAAGAATGAGCTTGATTATAAGAAAGTGGTGGAGATCCTTGAGAGGTACCCAAGTACTTTCAGATTTATAGAAGAAAAAAAGCATATCATTAAGGCCTTTGAAATTGCTAAGAAATACAATTCATCTATATACGATGCTATGTTCGTAGCTGCGGCGCTAAAGAACTCTTACGAGCTAGTAACCTGCGATGGCAATCAGGCAGAACTTGCTAGGAAAGTTGGAGTCAAGACCATAGAATGCTAGTGAATGTAAGTAAATACAATCAAATACCATCAAACACCATTTAGATAATGGTTTTTATACATCATACTCAATTGTTGATGTCTTGTCGAGTCCACAAAACTTCTTGGGAAGAAGTTTTATCAAGAAGCTGAGGAAAAATCTGGTGACGAATCCGCAAGCGGGTCTGAATGCGATCTCGACGATATTATTTTTTAAACCCGCCATAATCTGTGTGCGAAGACACAGATGTCCGTATTTAACGAAAATAAAATCTACGGTGCTAAAATGAAACAAAAGCTAGACGAAAAAGCTAGGGACTCACACTCGTTCGCAACGGCGAGGTCGCTGGCGAGATCCCTGCCGAGTCCAAATCTCTAAGTGTTACTATGTTAATAAAAGTAAAAGTGATTCCAAATTCCAAATTCGAGGTATTGCAAAAGATAAACCCTACAAGTTATAAACTTAAGGTTAAAGAAAAGGCGATTGAAGGTCGTGCTAATATAGCTGTAATAAGTGCTCTTTCGTCGTATTTCAATGTGAAAAGGGCAGGTATAAGAATAATAAAAGGTGCAGCGAGTAAAGATAAGATAATAGAAATTGCAAGTCAGTAAGTCCTCCAAGCCCATTTTTATTCAAGGCCGAGGATATACTACCTTTTATTAAGGGCTAGTTCAAATTTACTTTTTGTTTGCATCCAATTGCCTAGCAAATCCTGTAAAACTTAACCTTTCCAAGTTTCAGCATGCATATCAGATGGAATTGCACAAAAGATGTAGGGATGCAGAGTTAACGAACCGGATCTCTTTATTTACGTACAGTATACTAAACGTAAAGCATATAAATATGTATAGCATACTATACCAATATGGCTAGAATTGATGACTTTAAGTATGTGCTTACTCTCTGGAAAGAGATGGAACTCCCAGAAGTCATAGAAAGGAAAATTACGTTAGATTTAAATGCAGATAAAGTAATTGTCATTGCAGGTGTAAGACGTTCGGGCAAAACAAGCTTAATGTTTCAGCACATTAAAGCGCTAATGAAAAGAAGGGTAACAAAAGACAATATTATTTATGTTAATTTTGAGAATGAGCGCCTAATAGCTACTAAAGCAACAGACATGGATAATCTTCTAATCGCACATTCGCAAATATTCAATCCCATGGGGGGAATTGTATATCTGTTCTTAGACGAGATTCAAAACGTAGAGAATTGGGATAAATGGATAAGGAAGGTATATGACACTAAGAAGTATAGAATTATAATAACTGGGTCATCATCAGAGCTACTTAGCAGCGAAATAGCAACGGCGCTTGCAGGCAGAAATCTTTCCTATACTGTTTATCCGTTCTCTTTTAGTGAGATGCTAAAATCGAAAGGGATAACCGCGGAGATTAGTGGCATAAAATTTTCTTCAAAGAAAGGTACCGTACTAAAAGCACTAGACGAATTTCTTGAATACGGATCTTTTCCAGAAGTTATACTTTCAAATGATACTACAAGAAAAATGGATCTTTTATCATCATACTTTGATGCCATATTCTTTAGGGACATAATAAAGAGATATAATTTGAGGGAAACGGGGGCATTAAACATTTTCCTTAAGATAATTGCTAGTAACTATTCAACTTATTTCAGCTCAACAAAGGCCCAGAATTATTTCAACAGTATGGGCTTTGAGATTAGCAGAGTCACAATTCTTAACTTTTTAGAATACTCCAAATCCGTATTCTTTGCTGAAATCTTGGAACAATATTTAAAAAGCCCAAGAAAGCGTTTTGCTAGGCAAGTAAAGAGTTACATTGTTGACATTGGATTATCAAAATTGTTTACAGATATAGACAAGGGAAGGGCACTTGAAAATGCAGTGTTTATCGAGTTGCTCAGAAGGAAAAAAGTATCAGACAATATTCACTATCTAAAACTGAGATCTGGTAAGGAGATCGATTTCATTGTGGGCTGGAAACCTACTAAACTAATACAAGTATGTTATGAACTTTCTAGCATTGATGTAAAAGACAGGGAAACTTCAGCATTAGTTGAAGCTGCAAAAGCGCTTAAGCTTAAGGAAGGAATCATAATTACTTATGATTACAATGGCAGTGAGGATGTAGATGGAATAAAGATAGTGTATCTGCCGTTCTGGGAATGGGCCCTGACATAGGAATGGGTGACATGTGAAATCTTTTTACGAAAAGCTTTACCAAAAAGTCTGGGTGCATAACCTTTTTGGAAAAGTTAATCTAAAACAGTGGGTGCGATTACGGCTAGAATTGCACCGTATCTGTTTATATTTTCAAATGCGCTATAATCTGTGTGCGAGACACATATGTTCGCATTTTAGAAAATAAAATCTACGGTGGCTCGAATCCCTGGAGAAAAACGACAAAAGTCCAGAGCGCCCTGTTCGCAACGGGAAGACCTAAGGTGTGATTTACACCTAGTCCAAATTTACTTTTTGTTTGTATCCCTTTCTCGGCAATTCATGCAAAATTTCCAAGCCCCGGATATTGGTTTATATTGCTTATATTTATTCCAAGTTGCGTCTTTCCACCATAAGTTCCAATAGCATCAACCGTAAAATTGAAAGGCACATCATACTTCGCGCTTATGCATGAGCTGAAATTCAGGGAAGCCGGTTCTTCTCTAGATCCAGCGTATCCTAGAATTGTGCTGTTTACATCTGCCATTGCTGTTCCAGATACAAAGTAGCATGGATTGCTGTCAAACGATCTTAAACTGTATGATGAAACCTGAAGGCCGCTTATGCTTGTCTCATTCAAAAAAAGATTTGCAACATTATTTCCAAACTGGCTGCCAGGAAGACCGCATAGGTAATTTCTAGTTGGGAATCCCGGAATACTGAGTGTTGTAGGTACTCCTCCATTGTTCACTGAAGCAAGCACTGCAGGGTCGTCCGAAACATTGATGCATACATCGGTAGGAATGAGCGAAGGCAGGGTACCATTATACACTATCGTTCCGAACCCTGCAGGAGCAACAAGATTGTTGAACCCGCTTCCGAAAATCCTTTCAAAATCAGCTTCGTAAAAGAAGGTGTTGTTGGCATATTTTCCGAAAGAAAACAAAAATCCAGGATCTTGATTATTGATTATAATTGTTCCTGTATAATTTGCGCTAAATGTCTGGGAAGATGCAACCTTCTGAAGAAGCACACCCTCTAAAGCCGAAGCTGTAATTGGCTTCCCGGAGCTCGCCACAGAAATCAGACTGACGGGTATGCTGCCATACATTTCATACAACACACCTGCTATTCCTATTATAATAAGTATGATTACCAATGCGGCAAGTTTCCTGTGCCTTTTTTTTGGTTTGGCCTGCACTGTATTCTTCTTTGTATCTGATTTAGCCATGTAGATCCTACGTATCATTTTACAGGAAAGCTTAAATTAGTATTCATAAAACTGTTGCGAAAGTTCCCGTTTCAACCTAGCTCTCAACGATTAGGTTTTTTATTGCCTGCGCATAATTTTATCTTCACCGCCAATCAATGCCGGAAGAATCACAGAGAGTATTATTGTTGCAAGTATTATTATTGAATAAAGTTCTGCGTTTATGTCTCCCTGAAGAAGTGCTATATTTGCTATTATAATTCCTACTGCTCCTCTGCTGCCTAGTAACGCAGTAGCGCTGGCAGGTCTCAATTTTTTAAGAAGTTTCATGCCTGCAAAGTAACTCAGGATTCCACCTACTGACCCGCTCACAACTATAAGCAAAGTCATAAGTCCCAAATAATGTGAAGGCAGGATGACCTGGAGCCCTGCTATGCTAAAAAAGATAGGTATGAAGAAGCTGGTCGTTATCCTGCTGAATGTTCTTTTAAGTACGCCATAAACCTTTTTCCCAACAACCACATCCCGTATAAGAAGCCCTGCAAAAAATGCTCCTAGAACATAAGTTATCCCTGCAACCTGTAGAACTGCAGAACCTATGAGTCCAACTAATATTATTCCAGCAAATATCAACTCTTCCCCTCCTCTCGTGCGGTACTCCTTCATCAGTTTTTTCCTAATAAAAAGAGCATGGCGCCTGATGATCTTATCCACAAAAAGCAAAACAAGCAGGAATACAAAGACTGAAATGATTACAATATAGATAGGCACGGAACTGACTCCTATGGCTGCCAATATCACAAATGCGATTGTGTCTGTCAGCACAACACTTGAAACTATTCTGGCTCCATCTCCAGTCTCTAAGAGATTATAACGCATTACCAAAACTGATATTATAGATATCGAAGGCACACCTATTGCAGTTGCAGTAACTACTGCCTCGGTGAAACTTAGGTGGAAGATAAAAGCTGCTATTAAAATCATTATTGAAACTGGCAGAATAAAACTTGATGCGGACAATACTACTGCGCTTCTTATGTGTTTTGTAAGAAGTTCGGTTGTTGCTTCTATCCCAACTAAAAGCATTATGAAGAATAATGATATCTCTGCAATTCCAGACAGGCTGCTATTATACTTTAGAAATCCAAATACCATGGGTCCTAATAGAATTCCTGATAATATGTTCCCTACTACTGCAGGTATCCTAAATCTCTCTACTATGTTGCCTAATATTAACGCAAAAGCAAGAAGCGCTAAAAGAGCCAATATTATTTCCATCCATATTCAACTATAGCAAAGATACAAGTATTTCTAAACTTCAGGACATTTTAAACTCCACGTCTAATCTATTAATACTTTGCTTTAACATTAAAAAAGCATCATTAGAAACTCCCAACATTCACTTAGTAGAGGATGTCACATTGAATTCCTGGCAGTCTAACAGTGCCTTCCCTGCTGGGATAAAAAGGTCTAAATATTTATATCATTATATATATCACTAGTGATATAATGAGAAACATAGAAAAAGAAGGTCGTGGATGTGGATGCGGAGGCTGCTGTGGAAATGGCTGCGGGAACAAGGGAAGAGAGGGGCATATGAATTCCTTGCATGTAGATCTGTCAGAGGAAGAAACTGCCGAACGCCTAAAATACTATAAAGACGATCTAATGGAGGAGATAAAATTCATAGATAAAAGGATAGACGAACTTAGAGCAAGCGAATCTGGCAAAAGCGACAAATAGTGTAGACTATGTCTATAACTTCAGGATACTGTAAGTGCGGTCCGTTCAGAGTAAGCATTGTTCCCCATGGGCTTCTCAAACCGTACATCCTCAGGTTGATATCAAAGAGGCCTATGTACGGTTTTGAGATAATGGAACAGATATTCGAAAAAACAGGAGGGATGTGGAGGCCGGGTCCAGCGGCAACATATACCACTCTCGAGTGGCTAGAAAGAAACGGGTACATAAAGGCCTTGGATTCGGAAAATAGATCTGAAAAGCAGAGAAAACAATATGGAATAACTGAGAAAGGCTCAGCTGCGCTTACTGATTATATTGACGCGTCAAAGATGATAGCAAACAGAATGAAAAGATTTGGTTCATTATACGAAGATCTATAATCTTTATGCAGGCTCTATCTTTGTTATTTTTTGGTACCACTCATCGATAATAGGAATTTATAGAACATATAGAATACTTTAACGGATTCTACATCAACACAAGACAACATGCTGTGTTATATATCAAAAAATTCAATAAATCAAGTATGTCCTATATCCAAACAAAACACACACAATTAGTGCTAGCAAGGGAAATGCGTAAAGCTATACGTGATAACTCCACCAGGGAAGAAATATCTTCTATCATCAGGAGAGGAGCCTCTCCTGATGGGGTATTTGGATATAGACCTCTTATGCACGCAACAAAAAAGAATAGTCTTCCTGTGATGGAAGAACTCTTGATAAACAATGCAGATCCTAACAAAGGAGGCATAATATACAGATTTAGCTCTATAGGCTATGCAAGGCCGATACATATCGCTGCAAAGAATCTTAACAACGAAGCGGCAATATTACTTATAAAATTCGGCGCAGATCCTAAAAGAAAAATAGGCGGGCTTTTCTGGGCAGGTGACGAAAAAATCCCCAGCCCATATTCATGGCAGATCCTTACCAAATTGCATATTCTCAATGCTTCTTCTTAGATTCAGATAACAGTCCTTCAATCTACAGGACAGAAGGAGAAATAAGGGCAGCTGTCTGGAATAATATCCCTATTCTTACACAATACAGAAGCATCAGAAGACTCTAAAGACGATATTAATGCAACAAGCAAAACGCTCTTCAGAATTTATATATTCTGCCGAAAACTCTATTAAATATCGAAGAAAAGAAGTCGTTTATCTTCTTGCTGTAAACCTGTACTATTCTTCCAACTACGAGGCTTATTATAATTCCTGCTATTATATCAGTGAAATAATGCTGTGCAAGGAAGACTTTGCTAAAAAGAAGCAGAATAACCCACAGTATATACAGAGCCCTAAGGTACTTGTAATTTATGAATAATGCCAGTCCTGTCAGGACTGTTGCATGGTTAGAAGGAAACGAATAACCAGTATCGCAGTAATTTTTCATGTATTCAATACCTGAAAGAGCGCAAGGCCTAGGTTCCTGTATTATTTTCTTCAATATATCTCCTATTAGGTAAAATACAAGTCCTGCAAGCGCAAATGAAAAAACATTCTTGTCCTTTTTATAAACCATATATATCATTATCAAAGGGAGAACTATCAAGTAACTCTCCACAACATAAGACATTACATGGTAAGCGGCATCGCTGCCTATAACCTGTGTAGCTTTGTATACCTCAAAATTGATGTTCTGTATTGAAACGTATATACTCATTATAATCTCTCTTTTGGTTTTTAACTTATAATCTGTCTATTCATCTATTCCAGATGTTTTCTAAACATAAAACATTCACTCGGGTTAAAACTAAATTCTACTAATAAATAACAGTGCTTAAATCTATCCAACACTGGAATCTATGGAAATATGCATTTATATTATTTTGCAATATATTGCTATTGTTTTGATAGTGGACTTTTCATTAGATCTGAAGCATAAAATAAATCTTATAAATACAAAGCGGTGAAATCACGTTAGAAAAGAAAAACGATAAGGAAAATCTAATACTTCTAATAATAGTAATAGAAACGTTGATGGCTTCTATAGACTCAACTATAGTGCTTCTCGCTTTTCCTGCAATAACAATAACACTGCATTCTAACATTTCTACCATAATATAGGTAATATTGATCTACATAATTGTAGTTGCTGTTCTTTCAACTCAGCTCGGAAGGATCGGAGATATTTATGGAAGGTCACGGATGTTCAACCTGGGTTTTGTTATATTTACCATTGCATCATTTCTATGCGGGAAGTGTGGTATGTCAAGAGATAAGGACATTAACGCATCGATAAATATACTCGATAGAGCTACCGAAGGACATTCGGGAAGTCAAGCCTGTGGAGACGATGTAAGACCTTCCGCAAGGGAGGTGGTTGCCAAGGAAGCGGGAACTACACGGGTGGCATCATGACGACCAATCATAGCTACCCTGGAAGCTCCCAATCTTTAGTTGGGAGAGGATGTCACACAAACATCTAATAAGCTTGAGTCGAAGTAGCTATGTCAACTTTCCTTCTGCGTGTCTTTATAAAGTGATTCATTCCTCCTAGATAATGGTGTATAAAATGGCAAAGAAATTTGCATGCAAGGATATAGGGATGTCATGTGGTTTTGAGGCAAAGGCAGATTCGGAATCCAGTCTTATGGGAAAAATATCTGAACATGCCAAGAAAGCACATAATATGGCTAAAATAGACTCTGCAACAATGGCAAAGGTAAAGGCAGCTATAAAAGAAGCCTGAAGAGCATCAGTACGCGTCTTTTCTGCCCAAATTTAGTAAGCGAAAAGCACGTACATAACAAATGTTCCTTTTCTATTTTTGCTTCTCAGGTTTTTTATGGCAGCGAATAAATTAATTATATACGACGATAAAAGACCTCTCTACCTCGTAACTATTCTTGAGGTTCTAAATCTCTGCAAACTTCACCTATTAGGGAATCTTTATATTTCTTTTCATTCTTTTGAATTACTGGGAAATAGGGTAGTGGGTTGGTAAAAACCGTAGATGCTATAATAGCAGTCCTTCTTTTGATACCACTTATAGCTTTGCTTGCAATACCTATGTACAATTCGATAAATCCAAAACTAGGAGGAATATCTTTCTTTTATTGGTATCAAATCCTATGGATGCCTCTAAGTGCAATACTTTACTATGTTGCAGCTGTATTATGGCACGGCAAGGAAAAGAACGAAGAAAGAGAGCTTAAAAAATCTTCAAGAAAGAAAACCAGGGGAAGATCATGATAGACCTACTGTCAATATTAATATTCCTGGTGCTCTTTGTCATATTCGTATTTCTTGGATTTTACGGTGCAAGATGGCGAAAGGGAGACCTTACCAAGCTCAAGGAATGGGGTCTTGCAGGCGGAAGATTAGGAACTTTTCTCGGATGGTTTCTTCTTGGCGCTGATATATATACGGCATATACTTTCATAGCAGTTCCATCTTCCCTGTTTGCTAAAGGGGCAATATACTTTTTCGCTGCTCCTTATGTAATAATAACATACGCATTTGCAATGTGGGCCATGCCCAAATTCTGGAAGATAGCCAATGAGCACGGATATGTCACAATGGCAGATTTTGTAAAGGGTGTCTTCAACAGCAGGCTCCTGGCCGTATCAATAGCTCTTGTCGGCATTGTTGCTGAGCTTCCATATATAGCATTGCAGATAGTCGGGATGCAGGCAGTCTTAATAGCACTTCTCCACGGCTTCGGAGCAGTACAGACAGTTATAGAGTTCTCACTCATAATATCATTCATAATACTTGCAGCTTTTACATGGACAAGCGGATTAAGGGGAGCAACACTGAGCGGCATCCTGAAAGACGCTTTAATACTTGTCAGCGTAGTTGCAATAATAGTCGCCGCAATAACTATAGGCAGTTTCCATACTGCATTTACAAACGCATCAGCGACAGCAATACATTATTTCCAGCTTCCTTCCAGTTTGTATAATGCATACTGGAGTCTCTTCGTATTCAGTGCTCTTGCACTTTACCTATATCCTCACGTAGTCAATGCTTCACTGGCGCAGAAAAGCGCAGATTCGGTGAGAAAGACCGCATCGCTCCTGCCATTATACAGTATAGGCCTAGCGTTTCTCGCTATGTTCGGATTTTTGATATACGGGGTACCAGCAGCACTTAGCTATGTAAGATCATTTCCTGCTTCAGTGCAAGGCACTCAGGTAGTTCCGGGACTTATACTTACGATGCTTCCATCGTGGCTTTCAGGCGCTGCTCTTCTAGGTGTATTCATAGGTGGATTGGTTCCTGCAGCCATAATGGCGATAGCCGCAGCCAACCTATTCACAAGAAACATAGCAAAGGAGATAAAGCCAAAAATGACAGATAAGCAGGAAACCAGAACAGCACAGATATTCGCTGTAGTCTTCAAGTTCCTTGCATTAGGCTTCGTATTCCTGATACCGGCAACATATGCAATACAGCTTCAGCTTTTCGGAGGCATACTCATACTGCAGGTACTCCCATCATTCATATTCGGAATGATAACCAAGAAACTAAATAGGCGGGCATTGTTCTTCGGCCTGTTAGCCGGTGTCATTTCCGGCGTATACATGCTTGAAGCTGCAAACAGCTATGCAAGCTGGACAACCACACTTATAGGGACAGGCTTAGGTCCAGTATTCATCGGAATGATAGCACTTGCAATAAACATAATAATAGTTCTAGTAGGAACATACATAGCAAATGCCATGAATATCACAAATGCGCTTCCTGAAGGCACTCCGTCCTGAAAGCAATCTCTACTCAAAATAGGGACTCTGGCTAAAAATTAGAATCAGGCAAAACTAAAACAAGAAGATTTGCAGATTATTCTTTTAGAATTACATTCTCATAATTCTTGCTTATTCTTTCCTGGAGTGCGCTAATTGAAGGAATTCCGGTCTGGCAGCCTCTCTCCTCTACAATGAATGATGCTGTTGCAGAGGCTATCTTAGCTGAACTTATGGCATCCCTTCCTTTTATGTAATTAGCCATAAATGCTCCTGCAAACGCATCTCCGGCTCCAGACGGATCAAGCATTTTGTCTATTTTGCAGGCAGGTATAGCTGTAGGTTTTCCATCTACTATAATCTCGCTGCCATCCTTTCCCATGGTTCTCGCTACAACCTCTATGTCAAAATCTTCAGCTATCTCGAAAATGTTTTTCTCCATTATCCTTTCCATTATTCCAGCTTCATTTTCATTGACAAAGAGAATATCGGTGTGTTCAAGGCATTCTGAAAAATCTTTTCTGGAATGCCTATGTGTATTATGTGCAGGGGCATAAGCCTTTACCCTGGCATTTCCTTTGGAAAGATAAAATTTATTGAGCTCAAAATCCGTAAATGCGGCATAAAGTGCCTCTGATTTTATCTCTCCTGCCAACTCCATAGCATATTTCATATACTTCTCAGTATACTGGATTGATGTTCCAGGATAGAAAAAGAGCCTCTGTTTTTCATTCTCGTTGAAGATAAAGCATTTGGAGATGCTTGACCATTCCTCCTGAAGAAGGCAATCCGTATCTATCTTCCTATTTTCAAGGTATCTTTTGTAATCAATACTGTCAGGGTCATCCCTGCCTATTGCTGCAAGTATTCCCACCTTGACTCCGAAAATGCTTGCAACTGCTGAAAAATTGCCACCCATGCCTCCATAATAACGCTTTACAGAATGCAGTAATGTCGAAGAGGCATTATCTGTGATGCTACCTGCATCTGCGATGTGGTCTATTGCGACCTCAGCGACGCAAAAGATGTCGAGATTCTTCATGCAATGCACATTATCTTTTAAGACCTTGAAGCATAAGTATCCTTATATTTCTCCATGCTTCCTCAAGATTGTCTCCGGGCAGAATGGAAATTCCCTTAGCAGTTTTCCCATATAATGAGCCGTTGAGCTTTTTCAAATCAGATGGATGTGGTTTAATCATGAGATCCCTATCTTGACTTGCGGGATTATTCTTCAAATACTCAATCACCCAAGGCTGCGGCATTAAAATAACATGCTGTTTCATTCTTGCCAGCTCGTGTATTCTAAAATCATCTTCAAAGTATATATCAAGGCCAAGACTTATTTTTTCTTCAAGTGAACGCACATGGAATAAGTTATCATAGCTTATCCTATTTTCTCTCAGAAGCCGTATTATATTTGGATATACCTGTTCCGAACCTTTTCCCGCAGCTGTTGTTATATTTACCTCAAAATGCCTTCTCAATGCTCTCAGCGTTTTAGGTATGGCGCTATCTATTAACTTTATCTCTTCAGGATGCTTCAGCCATAGATAATTAAAAATCTCCGAGATCTGTTCCGCCGAGCTTCCTGGCATGCAATTGTGTATATTGTAATCCTTAAGTTGATGATATGGTACTTTTGTGCCATTCCTCCTGTTTGCTATCCTTCTTACTTTTTCAAAACTGGCAAAGACAACACCGTCGAGATCTACTCCTATCCTAGGCTTTTCTTCAACGCTTCTTCTAACTTTTAAGGTTTCCAATCAGATACCCCTCTGCATGGTAAAATTAAGCTTTTATCTGTCTTCTAGTTACATATGCTATGTAAATAAAGGCATACTCCAAATTTAATTGAGTACGATGTTAATTACTATTTGGTTAATAACTTATTAAGTCTATCTATTCCAAGTAAATACTGATCTGTCTAAAACAGAGACCAAATAAAATACGCAACTGGTGTCTATAACGGGTATAAGCGGAATCTTAGAAAAGGCCCTTGCAGGAAGATGGATAGCAGGAGAGAAGATAGAGGACGCATTGGAAATAACCGAAAGAATGAATCTCAGGAATACAGGCTCTATAATCAATTATCTGGGAGAAAGCATAACTGACAAAAAGAAGTCCAACGAAGCCCTAGAAAAATACATGGAACTCATTTCTGCTATAAATAAAAAAAAGTTGAAAGCATCCATAGCAGTAAAACCGACTCAAATAGGACTGTCCATTGATTGGAAGACTGCCAGTGTCAATTACTCCAAGATAGTCAGTCATGCAAGGAAAAAGAATGTGTTTGTCTGGATGGATATGGAAGAGAGCATATACACTGAAAGGAGCATAGCTCTCTACCTGAGCGGGGCAAGGAACGGAAATACTGGCATATGCATACAGTCATATCTCAGGAGAAGCCTGCACGATGTAAAATCTCTGCTTGAAGAAGGCTCTATCATACGGCTTGTAAAAGGCGCCTACAAAGAAGATTCAAGCTCTGCTTTTCCTACGAGGGCTGAAGCAACTGCCAATTTTGCCTCAATAATGAGCCTGCTTTTCAAAAATTCAGAAAGGTTCATGGTTGCCACCCATGACAAAGGCCTTATAGAAAAAGCAATAAAAATGTCTAAAAAATCAGAAGCCGAAATCTCATTCGGAATGCTCAACGGAATAATGAATGGGTATGCATACGAGCTTGCAAAAAACCACGATGTCTATCTCTATCTTCCATTCGGGAAAGAATGGGTAGCCTATGGCTACAGAAGACTGAAAGAACTTAGGAATTCAATATTGATAGCAAGGTCTTTATTTTCAAAACAGTAGTTATGATTCTGGTCTGCATATGGATTACGAAAACTCCTTCAAAGACTCTTTCATTGAGACAAAGCACGGCAGAATCCATTACAGAAGGCATAAATCAAACACTGGAAAGAGCCTTGTGCTGATTCACGGGATGGCTTCCAGCACACTGACGTGGAAACGCCTTGTGGGAAAATTTCCGGAAAGCCTCGATATCTGCATGATTGATCTTCTGGGCCACGGAAGCTCAGATTCTCCCGAAATCGATTACAAAGTAGGCATTCAGACTGAAATACTGAAAGAGGTATTCAATGCTGAAAAGATAAAGTTTCCATACCTTATGGGGCATTCCTACGGCGGCTGGGTCTGCGCCGAATTTGCAAGGAAGAACCCCGTGAAAGGGCTTATTCTTGAAGACTCCGGAGGCCTGAAAGTTTTTTACGAAGAAATAAAAGGCGACAAGAACCGTGAAGATTACAAGAAGAAAATGCTGGAAAGGGTTCTTGAGCTTGATGCAAAAAAACATGTAATGGAGAACATACTTAATGACCAGTTCCGCGAAGGCGAGCTAGACGAGAAGACATTAGGCGAGATAAAGATTCCTTCACTGATAATCTGGGGTGGAGAGGACAAGATAATAAGCATAAGATATGCGTTGCTTTTTTCAGAACTGCTTCCTAACAGCAGGCTTGAGATAATAAAGAACGCAAGGCATACTCCACACTATAGCAATCCTGACGATGTGTCTGAAATAATACTGGAATTCATGAAGGAACATCCTTAGCTGCTGCTATGTAAGCAAAAACCTTGGAATCATCTTCTATATTGGAGAGCTCTACATACTCGTTAGGCTCATGGGCAACAGATTCTCCTGTAGACCAGACTGCTGTCTGTATGCCCTTCTTCCTGAAGAAGGCTGCACACGTGCCTCCCCCTATCCCGACTACTTCAGAATCAAGGCCTCTGAGTCTCTTCAATGCATATTTTAATATCTGGACCACTTCAGAGCCTTCCTCTGTCTGCGGAGTTGCATCTTCCCTGTTAAACTCTTCTATTTTTATCTCGACATCACTGAATTCTCCCATTGCCGCTACCTCCCTTATGTCTCTTATGACCAGGCTTATGTCATACTCTGGAAGAATTCTGCAGTCAAGATAAGAGACCTCAAGGCTAGGTATTATGTTTATGCTATCTATATTTTTCTCATGCTTTGTCATCTCAAAAGTAGATACCGGAGGATCGAATATAGCATTAGACGCATTATATTTTTCATGAAGCATCTTATCTACTCTATTAAGGAATCTTATGGACTGCATGTAGGCATTGACTCCTTTTTCAGGAGTGCTTGCATGAGTCTGCTTTCCAAGCACGCTTATCTTAAGCCAGAGCATGCCCTTTTCCGCTATCTCTATCTTGTCTCCTTTAGCACTGCCCCAGTCAGGCACAAGGACCAGATCATCTTTTCTGAAAATGCCTTCTTCTATAAGTTTCTGTATTCCATACCTGCTTCCAAGCTCTTCATCAGCAACAAGAGCAAGCCCCATATTGAATCTAAGTTTTGTTCCAGTATCCTTCAAAGCCTTCAATGCAAACATTCCTGATATAACTCCCTGTCCATTATCCTGTGTTCCCCTTCCATAAATTCTATCTCCCTCAATTTTTGCCTTGAAAGGGTCGCTCTTCCACAAAGAAAGATTGCCCTCGCTCACCGTATCGATATGTGCAACTATCCAGAGAGTTCTCTCCTCAGAGCCAATTTTCACTACAAGGTTAGACCTTCTGCTTCCTGTCTCATCAGAATAGTCGTATCTCTCCGGTCTAAAACCCCATTGTTTAAGCGTGTCTTCCAGCATTGAAGCACGTTCCGATTCCCCCATGCCTCCAGATATTGGGGATATTGCTTTTATCTCGATCATCTTAGATATCAAGGCTATCATATCTTCTCTATAACCTGTTATCCTTTCATCCAAAATCCTAAAATTCTCATCCAACATTCAGACAACCCTTATAATTATATAAACATCAATACCTATCTTTAATTATGGGATTAAGAATAAAAAAGCAGGTATACGACAACGTTCACGGTTACATAGGTCTGACTGATACTGAACTCAGGATAATAGACACCCCAATCTTCCAGAGGCTCAGGCAGATAAAGCAATTAGGCACTGTGTATACTGTCTACCCTGGAGCGATGCATACCCGCTTTGCACACAGCCTCGGAACTATGTTCATGATGGATATATTTCTCAAGAATGCAGTTGAAGGCGAGGTATCCGAAGAAGATACCCAAAAGCTCAGGCTTGCTGCTCTTCTTCATGACATCGGGCATTATCCATTCTCACACACAATAGAAAAATATGTCAAGGAAAGGCTAGACGGAATATCCCATGAAGAATTCGGTGCAGAGATTATAAAGAAGATTATTGCAGAAAAGCTGGAAAATTATCGTGCAGAAGAGATAACGCGCATAATATCCGGACAAGGAAAAAAAGAGTTCGGCATGCTTCTCTCATCTGCTTTAGACGCAGACAAATCCGATTACATGCTTAGGGATTCATACAATACGGGAGTTCCTTACGGGAATGTAGGCATAATGAGCCTTCTGCGCATAATGAGGTTTGAAAAAGACCGCATAGTATTCGAGAAGGATGAATCTCCGGTGGAGCATTTCATACTTGGAAGATATCATCTCTACAAAGCTCTGGTATACCACAAGACCACCGCAGGCTTCGATATACTTCTTCAGAGAATATTCGGCTTTCTTGTAGAAGAGGGGTTTATAGCCGATCCCAATTCTCTCTCAACAGAGGATGAGATAATCGGCTATACTGACGATACAGTCATCGCAGCCATGTATAACTACCTCTCTAAAGGATCAGACCAAAAACGTAAGCATATGGTAATGATGTTTCTAGGAAGGATTCCTTTAAAATTGGCCTATTCCTCAACTAACTTTCTGCCTGACGGCAAAATCCCAAAAGAAATATCTCTTATAAACAAGATAGCCTATGACAGCTCACTCAAATCAGAGCTTGCTAGAGAATCAGGCATAGACCCGGAGATGATATTTCCCAATGTAATGAACGATCTCAAATTCATGGAAGACACATCCATGATCTACATACGCAGAAAAGGCGCAGTACTGCCTCTAAAAGAGGGAAACTCGCTGATATTGGACCTGCTGATAGGAAAGACAGTCTACGACGCAAGAATATATATCGGTGAAGGTTCAGCCAAAAAACTTGAATCCACACTCATGAAAATGCTGTGATATTTTGAATCTGAATTCAATTAAAATAAAAAGAGTATTTGAAGAAGCTTTGGCTTCGGAAATAAGGAAGTCCTTCAGCGAGGTCATTCCAGATTTCAATGTCTTTTCCAGAGAGATACACAACTCGATATCAACACCAAGACCTGAACAGGGAGACCTAAGCTCATCAATATGCTTTGCTCTGGCAAGGCTCGCAAAAAAATCGCCTATGGAGATCGCACATGAGATGGCATCAAAGCTCGAAACGTATCTGGGGAAAGAAGATTTTACAAGCAGGATAAAAAATGAAAACGGATACATAAACCTATGGCTGGACGAAGCGGAATACTCAAAACATGTTCTTGAAGCGATATTTTCAGAAAAAGAAAAATACGGAATTTCAAGCATTGGCTCAGCCAGGAAGGTCATAATAGAATTTCCAAGTGTAAACCCTAACAAGCCGTGGCATATAGGCCATCTCCGCAATGCTCTCCTCGGCGATTCAATATCCAGGATATTTGAGGCAAATTCATACATTGTGGAGCGGGAAGATTACATAGACGACCTTGGCTTGCAGATGGCTGAGATCCTATGGGGCAGAGAGAAGTTCCTGCATGAAGATACCAAAAAATACGACACGCTTCTGGGAGAGGCATATGTTGAGATAAACAAGGAGATAACAGAGAGGCATGCAGAAAAAGAAGTCAACGCAATACTTAAAAAAATGGAGGATACGTCCAGCAAGGAATCCGTTGAGATAAGGAAGATCTCCGAAAAAAGCGTAAGGGCGCAGTACGATACCGCATTCTCATACGGCATATACCACGATGTCTTGGTATGGGAGAGCGATATAGTCAGGGAGAAGCTGCTAAAGCATGCCATTGATTTTCTCGCCGAAAAGAAGATAACCCAAAAATGCACTGAAGGAAAGTACGCAGGCTGTGTTGTCATAGCTAACAAAGAACCCGGCCAGGCGACCGATGCGGAAACTGATGACGAAGAAAACAGGAAGGTATTGATACGAAGCAATGGGGTAGCCACATATCTGGCAAAAGACCTCGCATTTCATATGTGGAAACTTGGGATCATAGACTGCCAATTCAATTTTTCCGAATTCATTATTCAGCCTAATGGAAAGAAGGCATACACCTCTTCAGAAAATGGGAAGGCGATGGGTTTCGGAAAAGCAGACCTTGCAATAAATATAATAGGAGCTGCACAGCAGCATCCCCAAAACCTCCTAAAAAGAATATTTGAAGAAATAACAGGAGAGCAGCGCATACTGCATTTATCGTATGGAGAAGTAAGCGTCAAAGGCGGAACATTAAGCGGAAGAAAAGGAGGATGGATTGGCACAACCAAGAGCTATACTGCAGACTCGCTTCTTGAGGAGATGGAAAAAATGACATCAGACATAGTATCAAATGCTGAGAAGCCAAGATCTGATATAGACATAAAAGAGGTATCGCGCAAAGTGGCATTAGCTGCTATAAAATTTGAGTTTCTGAAAACAGATCCAGAAAAGAAGGTTCTCTTCGAATGGGACAAGGCACTCGACTTAAACTCCAACAGCGGACCATACTGCATGTATATGTACGCCAGGGCTTCAAGGATACTCGAAAGGGCAGGCGTAGGCAAGGAAGGCATTCGGCTTGCAGATGCCGATTTCAAAAAGATAACAAGGGGCGAAGATTTCATGATAATAAAGCAGATAGGCGCAATGCAGGAAACCATAGAGAAAGCCTGCAGGGAATACAAGCCAAGCATAATAGCTACATATGTTATGGAGCTATCACTGATATTTTCAAATTTCTATGAAAAAATGCCCGTGCTTTCCGGTGAGGAATACAGAACCTTAAGGACAGGGATAGTTATGGCGGTAAAACAAGCATTATTTAATATGCTTTGTTTAATAAATATTGACACAACAGAAAGGATGTAATGATAATGGGCCCGTAGCTCAGCTTGGATAGATCGGTTCCGTCCTAAGGAAAAGGCCGCGGGTTCAAAAGGCAATGCGGAAGACTGCAGTGCCATGAAATTCCCGCCGGGCCCGTTATATCATCCTCTGGAATTATAAACAATTGCATAATAATGGTATAAATATGCCTGCAAAAAAGGAAAATCAGATTAAGGCGCCAAGCGTCATAGTAAAGCCCCTGGGCAAGACTGGAGGCCTTGACAGCATACATCTCGCATTGATATCCTTAGTTGTAATACTGATAGCAGTACTGCTTGTCATATCTTTCTACAAACAACCTCTGGTAAATATCTCCACTTCAAATGTTTCCACAAATACAACAAGCTTTCTAACATGTGAATATGGCATAGCAAACGGTAGATGCATACTTCCGCTGCACAATGAGAGCCAGATAAAATCATATGCTGAAGAATTCCTGGCAGGATACAGTACTATAAATACATCTCTCTCTCTGCTTCCATACATCTCAGAAGTAAATCTTATGAACTTCAGCTACAACCCTTCAAATCATTACTGGTATGTCTCATTTCCAATAGAAAACCCTTCCGGAGGAGAGCTTCTCCATTTCTCTATGATGATAAATGACAGCAACGTATCGGAGATAATCCCTATGATACAGACTATAGCTCCGGCAGCACCTGTCTATCAAGCTTCAGGAAATCTCGTAGTATCAAAAGGAGTTGTGGCACTTTCTGGAAAGGTGGCTTGTGGTACAGCCTCGCCGCTTCAAGTTTACTGGTTTGTTGACCCTTATAGTCCTGGAGGCATAAGTAGCCTTGCAAACATGACTTCACTGCAAGCCGAATACGGCTCAAAGATAAAGATATCCCTCGAGATATTATTTACGCAGTATTCACAAGGCATAGCCAATGTATATGGCTTAAACAAGACAATGCAGCTCGGCGATTATCTCTTCTGCTCTTCTGAACAGGGAGGCCAGCCATTCGTATCATTCACAAAGAGCCTTGAAAACTCATATTCGGGAAGCTACATCTCACAGGCGCAGTTATCAGCTTATGCTTCAAATGCAGGATTGAACACAAGTAAGATCAACAATTGCCTGAATTCAGCTGGCACGTATGTAAACAGGCAGGCTGTACTTGCAAAATACTATAATGTAATATCCTCGCCTATAGTTGTTACAGACTGCAGATACCTCTCGCTTCCCCAAACCACTGTGGATGCCATTCAATATGCAAATTCCAGCATATGATTGTATAGCCGTAAGCAATAAGAACTTCAGCTTCTTCGTCTCCCTCTCTTAGATATTGGATCCAGAACTATTTATTGAATTGGGTATAAACTTTTTGGTATGTATCCAATGTTCCTATATCAAACCATTCTCCCTCGTTTATTACTGCTTCTATCTCTGTCTTGTTTATAAGCCAACTCAAAAAGTATCCGGGCGCATCAGGATTATTTCCATCCGAAAGATATTCCTTAAATCTTGAAACTATTTCTTTAGGATAGAGATAGACTCCGGTACTTGCCATTGTCGAGGAAGGTTTCTCGGGCTTTTCATCAAACTTGACTACCCTACGGCCATCAAGCTGAACTATCCCAAACTTCCTTGCTTCTTCTGGAACTTTTACATCGTGTACGCATATTGTGACCTTCCTCTCAGAATCAAGAAACTCCTTAATCGCTCCTGAGAGACTCCAGCTATAGAAATTATCTCCTGCAACTATCATCATGTCATCTTTTATCCCGGCTTTCTCAATTGCATACTCAATGCCCTTTATGGCTCCTAGTTTGCCTTTATGCTCGGTTGTTGGCTCCACAATCAACTCGAATTCCTTCTGGAAGCCAGACGCTTTCTTATTTTCCATCCAGTACCTGAACTGGGATTCAAACTTCTTGTTGGTAGATATTATTATCCTGTTTATGTGCTGGCAGTCTTTTACACCGTCAATTATATTGTCAATTATAGGTCTTCCTCCTATCGGCAGTAACGGTTTCGGTATGAAGAGGGTTATAGGTTCAAGGCGTGTGGCATAGCCTCCGCATAATACTAAAAGATCCATAGTTTCACTTATTCCTTATATTTATCATATATTATCATACATCTTAATTTTTATAAATATATCTAGTCGTTTCGGAAATGAAGGGAAATAATACAAATCCATTGAAGGCAACGCACCACATAAGTCCTATCCTAAATTATACCTGTCTTGACGGGTCTAGTATCCTTTCAAGAGTCTTCCTGTCAAGCACTCCAAGTTCAAGGCAGACATCGATGACTCTTCTTTTCTCTTTGAATGCCTTCCTCGCTATCATAGCGGCTTTGCTATAGCCTATATACGGAGAGAGCGCAGTTGCTATTGAGGGATCCATCTTCAGATATGTCGATATCTTCTCTCTGTCTGCTTTCATGCCTGCTATAGCCTTCCTTGCAAATATCCCAGTTCCATTGGCTAGTATCTTTATAGAAAATAATATGTTAAATATCATGACCGGCTCAAAGACATTTATCTCGAGCTGTCCTGCGCTAACAGCCTCTCTCACTACAGTTCCGTTTCCTATTACCTGGAAGCATACCATATTCATCATCTCAGGTATGCTTGGGTTTATCTTGCCCGGCATTATGGAGGAGCCAGGCTGCACGGCAGGAAGCAGGATCTCAGCTATGCCTGAATTAGGGCCTGATGAAAGAAACCTTATGTCGTTTGATATCTTGCCAATGGCAACAGCAGCCTCAACCAGCGAATCGCTAAGGCTTAGTTCATCTATCCTGCTCTGCATTCCTGTAAATATATTCGAGGAGAGCCTGAAATCTGCCTTGAACGTTCTCCGTATCTCGGCTATCATATTCTCCTTATATTTCTTTCCTGCATTCAGTCCGGTGCCCACTGCTGTTCCTCCTATGGGCAAGCTGAGGAGGAGCATGCGAGAGAGCTCAAGCGCCTTTATTGCATTACTGACCTCCCCCAGATATCCTTTAAATTCCTCGCCCATGCGTATAGGTACCGCATCCTGAAGATGAGTCCTGCCCGGTTTTATTATTTTCATAAATTCCGAGCGCTTGGAGTCAAGGGTTTTCTCAAGCTCTTTCATGCTCTTTATAAGGGAATCCAGTGCAAGATAAGAGGCAATATTCATCGCTGTAGGGAATGTATCGTTTGAAGATTGGGACATGTTCACATGGTCATTGGGGTGGACTATGGCATACTCTCCTTTCCTGCCTCCGAGAATCTCTATGGCCTTGTTTGCTATCACTTCATTGACGTTCATATTTGTGCTAGTTCCCCCTCCTGCCTGAAAGACGTCAACAACAAACTGGTCCATCATATTTCCTTTCAGTATAAAATCGCAAGCCTTCACTATCGCATCCTTTCTCTTCTTGTCCAACTTCATTGCATTGAAATTTGCAACAGCTGCGCATCTTTTCAGCATTACATATGTCACGATAAATTCTTCCTGCAGGCGCATCCCAGAGACTCTAAAATTATCTACTGCTCTGGCTGTCTCAGAGCCATAATAAGCCCCGGAAGGCACCTTAACCTTACCAAGAACATCTTTTTCAGTTCTATAACTTGAAGCCATATAAACCACCAATCTCAATCGGATATCTTATCCTCTCCAGCAAACATCTTGAATTTTAATGATTGTATTGCAGCTGCAGGATCTACTCCTTTAGGGCATACTTCTGAGCATGCTCCTGCAAATTCACACCCCCATGCGCCTTCAAGGCTGTTTGCAAGATTGAGCCGTTTAGGTCCTTTCTGGTCTCTGGAGTCAGTTGCATACCTATATATCTGTGATAGTGCCTGCGGCCCTGCAAAATCCTTGTTCGAATTTGCTACAGGGCAGGCATCCTGGCATAGCCCGCACATTATGCAGTATGAGAAGGGAAGATACACATCTCTCTCTTCCCTGCTCTGATTATATATTGAAGAAGCATTCATCTGCTCTTTTTTGTCTTCCCTGAACAGCCCCGGATGTATCTTTTTATGCTTGCTGAAAAAGTCGTCAAAATCAGTCACAAGATCCTTTAGGAGTGGATGGGCCCTCATGGGCTCTACCTCTATTCTATCTTCTTTTGCAGTGTCAAGAAGCGGAGTCTCGCATGCAAGTGACGGCCTACCATTAACTACCATGCTGCAGGAGCCGCATATTCCCATCCTGCAGCTATATCTTACCGCAAGCGAACTGTCCTGCTCTGATTTTATAGACAACAAAGCATCAAGAACAGTAGTAAATCTGTTTCCCTTAACCTTATACGTATGTGCTTCCAATCTTCTGCCTTCCAGATCAAATCTCTTAATAATTACCTCTAGGACCTTCTCCCCTCTGTTATGCTTTATTTTTATCTCCTTTGATGGGATAGAGGTCTCATCAGAAAGCCTATTTACCTTTCTCTTTTTATGTGAATATACTTCTTTGAAGCCTATCACGCAATATACTGCAAGCCCTACTGCGGTAAGGATTTCTATAATATCTGTAAACTTAATATAACCAGAGGCGAGCAGTAATGTCTCTACAACAAAAAGGAAAGGCACAGCTATCATTGAAGCATAAAACATAACCATATAATCTGATGTTTTCATACAAACCACATCGCCGCAAGCACAACAAAGAAGAACATCCAGACTATAAGCCCTATGTAGGGCAATGCCTCATATAATCCCGTGTTAGGGTTTCTCTTCTGTGTTTTCATATAATACTCGTTGAATTTTCCAAAAGCAGAGCCTCGGCTTGAGACCAGCGAGAATGCCTTGAAGGCATCAAAAAGCTGGGGAGTGAAAAGCACCCATGCTATCAAAACCAGAATTCGTGATATAAGAACAATTCCTGAAAGCGGGAAAATAATGCTAAGAAGAAGAAATATTGCAGCCAGAGGCGCTTCAAATATAAGTATCCTGAAAGATAACATATGTGCAAGAGCACTCTTGTCAAATCTCCACAGCCTGAATATATTTGATTGTCTTCCCCTTATGTCATATGAATTTTCCATTATATCATCAATAAATCCTAGGCTCAGGCTTCCATTTCAGTATCTTGACCGGTATGTAAGATATTCTTATTTTTTTCCCATCCTTCGATATTATCGTATGCTTTAGCCACTCTGCATCATTGCGTTCAGGATACTCGACTACAGAATGCGCTCCTCTGCTCTCCTTTCTTCTCAATGCCGCTTCAGCCGTAACTGAGGCAAGTTCCAAGAGGTTTCCTATCTCCAGCACATTTGTAAGGTTGGTGTTATAATTTCTGCCTCTGTCTTTGACATAAATATCTGAAAATCTCTCCCTAAGCTCTGTTATTTTCTTTATTCCTTTTTTCATTACAGCCTCTTTCCTGTATACAAAAAAGTGGGAATCCATTGTCTCTTGAAGCTCCGCCTTTATCTCATAAGGATTGTTTTTTCCTGAAGATTCCATGATCTTATCCAATCTTGCTTCTTCATTCTCAGCATGTTCCATGAATCTCCTTTTTTCAGTATTTCCAAATCCCTTCCTTATATATTCTGCAGCCTCCTCTCCGGCAATTCTCCCCCATATGGCACACTGGCTGAGCGAATTGCTTCCCAATCTATTGGCTCCATGCACGCTTACTGAGGCACACTCTCCTATTGCCCATATACCTCCGGCTGCCTTGCCCTCAGAATCAAGAACCCTTCCATCTATGTCAGTATGTACCCCACCCATAGTAAAGTGGGCACCAGGCCTTACGGGTATGAGATCCCTGCTTGGATCTAGCTTAAGCATTCTCTTTGTTATTTCTGCTATCATGGGCAATTTTTCGCTCAGCTTCTCGCTGTCTATATGCCTTAAATCAAGGTTTATGTACTCAAACCCGTACTCATCACTGGAGAAACCACGACCTTTCTCTATCTCAGTCATTATGGATCTTGATATTATATCTCTTGGAGCAAGTTCCATCTTAGACTTCGCATATCTTGACATAAAGCGCTCTCCTTTGGAATTTCTAAGATATCCTCCTTCTCCTCTTGCGGCTTCAGTAATGAGGATGCCGCTAGGCACCAAAGCAGTGGGGTGAAACTGTACAAATTCCATGTCTTTAAGTGCAAAGCCAGCATTAAAGAGAAGCGCAGTGCCGTCTCCTGTAGTCGAATATGAAGTTGTTGTAAATTTAAATATTCTTGAAAATCCTCCTGTAGCAACTATAGCAGCCTTGCCTTTGAATGCAACACTCTCTCCGTTGCCTATGTTTATGGCAGTAAGCCCTGCAAATCTCTTCTTTTCTACAGATATGGAAGTGACAAAATGTTCATGATATATGTCTATGTTCTTATTTTCCAGGATATGGTCATAAAGTGCTCTCATGATAAAAAATCCGGTCTTATCCGCAGCAAAAGCAGTCCTCGGAACACTCATTCCTCCAAATGGCCTCTCTTCCACTTCTCCTCCATCGGTTCTGTTCCATGGCACTCCTATATGGTCGAGATATCTTATCTCACTGGGAGCTCTCTCCGCAAGCAGCTCTACAGCATCCTGGTCAGCAAGATAATCAGAGCCTTTTACTGTATCGTAAGCATGAAGTTCCTTCGAGTCTTTGTTTACTTCAGGATAGAGAACCCCTGAAATTCCTCCCTCAGCAGAGACAGAGTGGCTTCTCATGGCATGCAGTTTCGATATGATGCATATTCTGAGATTCTTATCTCTCTCGCTGGCATGTATCGCTGCCTTGAACCCCGCAATCCCACTTCCGAAAACTATCAGATCATAATCAAGTTTCTTCATGTCTACCTTCTTAATAAATCCGAAATAACTAAATTACTAATCCAAAACTAAGGTTTAGGAAGTTGGCATCTGCATTCTAATGCCTCGTCAAAGACACTCCTTGTACATCACATGTCCTATTGCATATAAGCAAGTAGGCAAGAATGCAGGAAAAAACAATGGCTTGGTCTTCAAGCTCCAAAAACCTGTTTTTGCTTTTTGCAACCCAAAAGACCTCTTTTTATTGATGCGAAATCTAAACGCGGCACGGAATAGGAACAAAATTCTCTTCAAAGACTTCAATACCAAATTTTCCAAATCCGCAACTGCCAAATGATAAGTATTTTAAGCTTTCCTCTCCTCTAAATATAATACAGTAAACCTGATTTGTTTACTACGCTGCATATGTGTAGGTTTCATAACATCCATGCAGATGTTCATTCGAAACGAATAAAAAGGGAAATACGTGAATAATTGCAAGACAGATTTCTTCAAAAGAATCGACTATGATTATTTAATTTTCTTCTCAACAATTCTGACAATCTCAGCCGTTCTGATTGTTTCTTTAATGTTTATGCTTCACGCATCTCCAAATCAGTCCACTTCCCAATCCACAAGCAGCCCAGAAAATGCCATGCTGGAAATCATCGGCCTGCCCCCAGGCTCAACTTATCTTATTCGGCTTGGACCTCTTTCAGGATTAACCAACCGGTCTCTAAACATCACAAGTTACACAGACATCTTCCAAATATCCATGAACATGCTTACAGCAAACACTTTAAATGGAAATGTTCTTTACGAACCAGGTCAAAATTCAATAAGCTACAATGGGATGAACTACATTATAAACAACGCAGTGCCAGTATCTAATGTAATTTCCTTATCAAAACCAACAATACTGTATTTCTCCACTTCCTTTAATTCTATCCAATGGAGTACCGAGTGGAACTCACAGCAATCCAACGCTTTGGAAGCTATAGGCGTAAACCCAAATTCACCAATAAACTTAGGCTTAATCCACAATCAGACTGCTACTCTGCCATATGGTTCACTATACAGTAACGCAAAGCCGATACCAGCAGGCTCAGACAAAATAAACGCAACTTACAATTCAATCTATGGCTCAGTCCAATTCAACAAATTTCAGGTAAGCAAGAACCAAAGCTACTCCTACATCCAGTTAAGCTCAAGGCTCTTCAACGAGACGCTGACCAAGCCAGGAAGCTACCATCTGCCTGTAGCTGTCTACAACGGATGCTGGGGGCTGAACGACTGTGCGCCTCTCAACATCACAGTTAAGCTAATCAGCCATCTGGTTCAGGGAAACAGAGTGCCGTTCAACGCCTTGATACAGGCAGGCTCGAACACGATTCTCAGCTTCTCGGACAACACCATGGGCTCAGTAAGCATCACAAAGACATTCAGCCTAAGCCCAACAGAGCCTTACAACTTCACATTCGAGGGCCTTGGAAACCAGAACTACAGCCTCGACGATCCAGTAGTCAGCCCAGCCAACATCCTCTACTACATCCCAATCAACATCATCAACACGCAGTCAGTAGCCGTCTCGGCAAACACGCCTCTAGCGATAGGCGTCTCAAGCAATGGAAACATTATAGGCTTCAACGCCATCCCGTTCTCGAGCTACCTAGCCTCCAACCTGATGAACACCGAGTTCTTCTACGCCAACGGAACGATAATTCCAAGCTGGCTGGAAGGAAACGTCCTGAACGAGCAGTCCACAGCACTCTCAACATCAGCGAACGTCCTCTGGTGGGTGAACCTCGGAGCGAACACAGTCAACGAGCTACCAGCATCGATGACAATCCCCTACACGATTTACCTCGGAATCGCAAGCACCAGCACAAACTTGCTGAACGGAGTGAGCACAGGGGAAGCGCCTCAGCTCAGCTGTGCGAACCCAGCCGCGACTGCGACGTGTTCTGACTATGCAGAGTATGACAATGGAAACAACGTGTTTAGCTTCTATTCTGATTTTGCCGGAACGACTCTCAGTTCAAAATGGCATGTAAACGGAATAACTTATACCATAAATAATGGAATTACATTAATAGGTTCATCTACAATTGCCAATGCCGAAGCAATAAATGCCACAACAAGATATGCCGCAGGAAATGTCTTTGAGGCACTCTCAACAACCCCATCAACATATGATGGTTCTTTTACAATCGGTGGCTTCATGGATAATGTAGGCAATGATTCTATTGTCTTTTTAGGGCAAACACAAGAAGGATGTAATGTCTGTGGATATGATGGTAATGGTGGCATTTTCTACACTACTAACTACCCACCAGATGCCTTTGGCATATATTCTATGCTTTATAATGTTTCAGACCATTTAGGAATAACCTATCAAACCTACACTGACCCATTTTTCAGCATCTATGTTCATGCTTCAGGCTTATTATTCCCAGAATTAGGGGCAGTTTATTATGGTGGGGTGTCTTTTGCATCTAACGAGTATACACAATGGTATAGGGTTAGAACCGCCCCTCCAAAAGACATCATGCCTACTACAAGCGAAGGTTCAATGGCAGGGGCAAATAATGCATTACTAGCAGATCCTATCACTCCTTATTCTCCTACATTAGATTCAGGGCAGTCAGTCAATTTAATTTCAGCTGTTTCAGGCGGAACAACCCCATATTCATACCAATGGTATACTGCCTCTTCAAGTTCAGGGCTTTGTTCCTCATCAGATACCGCAATTTCAGGCGCCACTTCCGCAAATTATTTAGCATCTCCAACTTCAACTACATACTACTGCTATATTGTGACAGACTCTGCCACACCTAATGCGGTTTCAGGTTCTCCGATAGATACAGTCTCAGCTAATCTCGCACTCGGAACGCCGACAATCTCTCCTTCATCTGCAACTTATGACTCAGGTCAGAGCGTCTCGCTGACCGCATCAGTTTCAGGAGGAACTACACCTTATTCTTATCAATGGTATAACGATACAACAGGAACACCAACAGTAATAAGTGGAGCAACTTTATCTACATACACGGCAACAGCAGGAATGACAGGAACAATGAAGTATTATATTGAAGTTAAAGATTCAGCTACTACTCCGGAAACTTCAAATTCCACAACAGAAACATATATAGTCAATTCTGTTATGACTCAACCGACTGCCACACCAGCAACAGCAGAAAGTTATGACTATGGCCAGAATGTTAATTTTAATTCATTATGGACAGGAGGAACTCCGAATTATGCCTATAATGTAATAGTTGTAAACAGTATAACTGATTCTTTTATAACAAATTCATACAATGCAGTCAGCAGCAGCGCCTCAGCAAACTTTTTATGGGCTTTCCCATCCGAATATATTGGAAATACTGTAGTGGCAAATGTTATTGTCACAGACTCTGCCACGACTCCTGTTACATTAAATAGCGTTGAAAGCGGAGTGATGACATTAAATCCTGCATTGGTCCCAACAATTACAAATCCAAGCAACACCTTGTTGGACGCAGGGCAATATGTATGCCTCACAGCAAGCACCAACGGAGGAACTTCGCCATTTACTTATAATTTTTTAATTGTTCAACAAGCAAACACAAATAGTATTGAAGCTGATGCTTTATTCGGTTCTGTTACTGCTAATTCCAAATCAAACTGCGAACAAGTCCAAAATTCCATGGTAGGGCTTGGGAATCTGGTAGAAAATACAATAATTACCGATTCCGCCACAACAAATGTTATAGCCAACACCATTTATTCAAATCCGTTTTCGGTCAATTCTGCCCTCTCAAATTCGTGGAAAGTTTCAAATTCATTAATAGATGAAGGTCAGACTCAGGTATTAACTGCAGATACAAGTGGAACCGGTACCTCTCCCTACACTTATAACTTTTTAGTTTACAATTCAATCGGCTCTTTAGTTTATAATGCGCTTTATACTGGCATAACAGTGTCATCAAATAGTATCTCTTTTGTTCAAAATAGCATATGGGGCGCAGGCACATTTACTGCTAATATCTTTATAACAGATAGTGCAACCACTCCCTCCACAACTTTCAACACTTTAACTTATTCAACCAACTCCCCATTGCTGGCGAACGCAGTCACGCCTTCATCTCCAAAAATAGATTCAGGTCAGAGCGTAACATTAACCGCAAATCCGTCAGGAGGCACGACGCCATACACCTACCAATGGTATAGTGGAACGTCATCGACGTGCTCATCAGATACCGCAATTTCAGGCGCAACGTCATCCACGTATTCCGCAAGTCCAACATCAAACACATATTACTGCTACATAGTCACGGATTCCGCCACATCTCCAGCATCCGCAACATCAGGAACGGATTTAGTCACAGTAAATTCCGCACTCGTAACGCCGACAATCTCTCCTTCATCTGCAACATACGACGCAGGTCAGAGCGTTTCGCTGACCGCATCAGTTTCAGGCGGAACGACTCCATATTCATACCAATGGTACAACGACACTTCAGGCTCCGCGAATGCAATTCCAGGCGCAACATCCGCAACATTCACGGAAACCGCAGGCGCAACCGCACAGACAGTCAAATATTACATCATAGTCACCGATTCCGCCACAACGCCAGAATCAACTACATCCGCAACAGATTCCGATGTGGTAAACACCGCACTATCTGCAGGATCAGTAACGCCTTCATCCCCGACAATAGATTCAGGTCAGAGCGTAACATTAACCGCAAATCCGTCAGGAGGAACGACGCCATACACCTACCAATGGTATAATGGAACATCATCAACCTGCTCGTCCGATACTGCAATCACAGGCGCAACCTCAAATACTATTCACGCTTCGCCATCTTCCTCAACCTATTACTGCTACATAGTCACCGATTCAGCCACAACGCCAACATCCGCAACATCAGGAACGGATTTAGTCACAGCCAATCTCGCACTTGGTACTCCAACAATAAGCCCTCCATCAGGTACCTATTCTTCTGGACAGACAATCACTTTAAACGCATCAGTTTCAGGAGGTACTACTCCTTACTTCTACCAATGGTACAATGACACTTCAGGCTCCGCGAATGCAATTCCAGGTGCAATATCCTCAATATTTACGGAACCTGCAGGCGCAACGCCGCAGACCGTCAAATACTACGTCACAGTCACAGATTCAGCAACAGTAAATGAAATCGAAAACTCACCAACTGCAGATATATCTATCAGTAGTTCTTCCTCTCCTTCAACCTCTTCAGGAACTTCATCAGGTCCTTCAGGCGGCTCATCATCAGGCGGTGGAGCGGTCGGCAACAGCACAAATATAAATTTTCCCGGAACAAAACCGCAAATGGCAAGTATAAATGACGGATTTGTTGTCTTCGGCATAACTCCCCTAACTGTATTTAATTTAACACTTCTAGGTACAAAATTAGATTTTGTAGAAAACTTTATAACTAATGCAAATGCAGGTATAACTGTAAATGGCAAAAACTATGTTCTATATCCAAACCAATCAAAAACCATCTTTGAAGCTTCAGGTGAACCCTACCTATATAACATGTCAATATACAACCTTTCCGATACTCCTGTAAAAAGCACAATAGCATTAAAGGTAATTGCTATTTCAAATCTCAAACCTATTAATATAACTGGCCAGAACGAGACTTATGACATTATGACCTACAACGCAGTGCCTGTACAGCTAAATCTTTTGGCTGAGAAAACAACTGTAAATATAACATCTGCATTTACTGCCCAACAGAGATTTACTGTAAGAAACTTAACACTTGCACAATATCTGCCTCCTCTGCCTCAAGGATACAATAAGATTCTGGTTCAGAATATTTCCGTGAAAGGAATAAATCTTCAAAATGCAATTCCTACAAACACAACCATGACCATAACAATGAAATACAACTGCAGCATACCTTTCTACAAGATATTCCCATTCGCTTTGTCAAATTCTTCATGGGAACAGTTTACACAATTCACTGTCAATTCAAAATCTTGTACTGTATCTTTAACTACTGGGGGCGATCCTATAATTGCACTCGGTAGATATACAAAAATTACAAACTCAACTCCAACTATCAACACATCCAAAATATCAAATCATACTGTAAAAAGAAATATAAGCACCCATATAATCACTGTAAATACATCTGAAGTGAACAACACAACAAATTCCGAATATCTTCAATATAATACCTATGAATACCTCCTGCTGGCTATATTTATTGCAATAGTAATCCTGTCTGTCTATTATTACCTGCGCATAAAAGGGAAATACACCGCAGAAAAACAGAAGCCGCCGCCTGCCGATCCAAAAATAATCTCCAAATCAGATTCCCAACCTGGGAAAAAATAGAGATATGTTGTATTTTCGGAACACGAATAAATAAAGCAGTAGTATCCTCTCGAAAAGTTTCAAAACCCAAGATCAATCAATTTCCTTATCATATTTCTTTATTATTTCAGGTATTGAATCTACTACATCAGATGCCAGAATATGGTTTCCTTTCTCTGCATACAACTTATCGCCTATTTTGGCATGGAGATATGCGGCTGCAATCCCTGAGTTGAAAATGTCTGCTCCTGATGCTGCGTATCCTCCTATCATTCCTGAGAGGACATCACCTGTGCCCATAGTTGCAAGCGTGGAACGGTGTGGACATATTATTCTTGTTTCTTCTCCGTCAGTAACTATCGTATTATGTCCTTTAAGCAGTAAGCAACAGCCTAGTCTTCTCGCAGCATTCTCAGCACCTGCAATTCTTCCCTTCATATTGTGTTCATCTTCAGGAATTCTGCCGGAAAGCTCTTCAAATTCATATTTTTGTGGTGTCACCAGCATTTTCGAGCCTGTCTTCTTCAGGAATTTTACTGAGTAAATAGCGTCAGCATCAACCACTACTTTTTTATCATGTGTTATGGAATAATCAATTATCCTAGCAGAACTGTTAAGCGAGCTCTTTTTCCTGCCGATTCCAGTACCTATTATGACCACATCTGCTTTTTCTATGGATTCATAAACATCTCTTAAACTTCCTTCGCCTATATTGTCTATCCCAAACTGTCTTATTATTACATTAGGCGAGAGTTTTCTTGCGACATTCAATATTGATTCTGGAACGTAAAGCACCGCATACCCGATGCCTATTCTCAAAGCAGCCAACGATTGCGATACTGCCAGGGAAGCCAGAACAGGAGCGCCATGATAAGCAGAACTTCCCCCTATAATTACAACACTTCCATTATCTCTTTTGCTTCCGAATCTTTTTCTTGGAATCGCCGCAAATTTGAGGACAGTTTCATCTACAACTTTCCTACCATTTAAAAATTCCATGTTTATAACCACATGCCAGAAGAAATCGGAATCGCTATTTTATATTCATATCGCAAGATAATCAATTCAAAATACATTTCAAGAGTTACAGATACCCTATTAAATCCAATCTCCCTATGTTTATCGATGCAATGATGCTCGGGCTAATAGGCGCTCCAAACAAGGGAAAGAGCACCATATTTTCAGCAATGACTCTTTCACAAGCTGATATAGCAGACTATCCGTTCACCACAATAAATCCGAACCTTGGGATAGCCCATGCTACTAAAGAATGTCCTGAAAAAGAGCTAGGAATAAAATGCAACCCTAGAAATTCCATGTGTGGCAACGGAATAAGAAAAATTCCCGTAAATATAACTGATGTCGCAGGGCTTATACCTGGTGCACATATCGGCAAGGGAATGGGCACACAATTCCTGAATGACATAATAAGTGCAGATGCACTTATCCTCGTAGTTGATCTTAGCGGTGAAACAGACATACAAGGAAGACCAGGAAGCAACTTTGACCAAAAGGAAGACATACATATGGTAGAAGAAGAGCTTGCCAACTGGCTATCCGGAATTATAGAAAAGAACATGCAATCTCTTTCTAGGAAAAAGGATGGAATCGAAGCGCTGTTAGAGCTGCTTTCAGGCTTCAAGCCAAGCGAAGATCAGATAAGGGATTCGGCAGAAGAGAATGGAATAACTATTTCAAACATCTCCTGGAACCATGAGTCTTCATTAAGATTCTCCAGATCTTTTCTCGCTAGAAACAAACCAATTGCCATAGCTGCAAACAAGATGGACAAAGCTCCAAAAGACGCTCTTGAAACACTCAGAAATAGACTGAAAGACTATCCTGTAATAGGATGCTCTGGCGCAATAGAACTAGCGTTAAGGAGAGCGGCAAAATCTGGAACCATAACTTATAATCCGGGAGAGTCTAATTTTATTATGGGCCCAAATGCAACTGAAGACCAGAAGCGCGCACTTTCATATATTTCTTCCTATCTTAAGAAAAACGGCAGCACCGGAATACAGGAAATTATAAATGAAACTGTGTTTAATTTGTCCCATAGTATTGTTGTTTATCCTGTAGAAAATGAAAATAGGTATTCTGACAGTTCAGGCAATGTCCTTCCTGACGCAATCCTCATGCCAGAAGGGTCAACAGCATTAGACCTCGCTTCAAAGATACATACGGAAATAGCAGCCAAGATGCTTTATGCCATAGACGCAAAAAACAAAATGAGGATAGCTAAGGATTATATATTGAAAGACGGGGACATAATAAAAATAGTCAGCGCAGCAAAATGATATTGTTTTATCACAGCTTTAGCTAACTGCAAAACTATCTCTTTCATTTTTTTATATAATTCACATGGCACTTAAAATTCACTTAGAATTTACCATTGAATCCTAATATCGCCAAAACTTTTTTAAAGTAGTAGGCATCATTAAAATCAGGATGATCCAATCAACAACAAAAATCAGATCCTGATAATCTTACTAATGGCGATGGTAATCCTAATAATCTCATTTATCACATTTAGGTATTCTTACCTCTCACAAAACAAACCTAATCAATCTAAAACTCCTGTTTTCACATCTCCCCTAATCACCGCAGGCAATATAACTGCAGGCACATACAACCAATCAATAAGTCCCAATGTAACCCTGACAGCAAATCCTTCAGGCGGCACATCCTCATACGATTATCAATGGTATGCAAACGAATCTGGGGATCCTGCCTGCAGCTCTACAGATGCAATATCTGGAGCTACATCATCAACATATGCTGCTCCCGAGCCACAGGTATCAATGGTATACAGCTATCTTGTAACAGAATCTACAAATTCCTCTGTTTCTTCCTGCTCAGCAGGCTACAATCTAACTTCATCATATCTTGTTTTCATACCGAAAATGCTTCAGCCTGTGAATTCCAGTGACATTGTAAGTTTCGACCTACAAAATAACCAACCATCGACAATACCCTCCCATTACATAACATTTGCTGAAATATTTCCAAGAGGGAAAGTGCCAATTGGTGATTCGATAGCAGCTGTTATAAACGGAGTTCAGTATCCTGTTCAGACAGACGTAAAGAATACCTATTCGGACGGTACTGAAAAAATGGTTGTAGTAACATTGGACGCCCCACAAATGCCTCCAGATTCACTTTACAAAGGAATGTTTAGAATTGTATCTGCAAACCCGGAAATTCCACTCACACTGCAGAGCATTCTTTCCAACGGATACAACATGCAGGTGAATCTCACTCTAATGAGTGAACCCAATATAACCAACGCACTCTCTGCATATTCAACACAGACAGGAACAACAGAACATAAATATGCCATGGCCTTAAATCCAAACGGCACAACTGGCTATGCACTAAGCTATGAAAACTCTACTCTCTTAACCTTTAACACATCAACAATGCAGGTAACAAATGCATTAGTTGTAGGATCTGAACCAATTAGCATAGTTCTATTCCCTTCCGGAACAAGCGCATATGTGGCATCACAGGGAAATAACACTATTGAGATAGTAAATCTTGTAACTCATCAGGTAACCAGTGTTATAAAAGGATTTGATGGACCCTCATTTATACGCCTAAGCCCAACAAAACCACTCGCCTATGTAATAAATTCAGGAAATTACTCCATAAGCACATTAAATCTTACCACCTATCAAGTAACAAACACTATAAGTGGCTTCTGGAACCCAAGCGACATAGAAATAACCTCTTCAGGAACAACTGCATATGTTACCGATCTAGGGGTAAACAATGATGGCGTATGGCAAGGATCTCAAGTAAGTGTGGTAAATCTTAACAACGATACCATATCTAAGGAAATAACAGTAGGAAATTATGCAAACTCTGGTCCATCAATCGCAATAATAAGTCCTTCAGGCAACCTTGTTTATGTATTGGATATACAAGGTTCAAGAATAAGTGTAATAAATACAACAACAGAAGAGCCTATCTACAATATAACTAATATAGGTTACGGACCAGGAGCAATGACAATAAACCCTTCAGGAACAATTGCATATATACTAGATGGCTATTCAGATGACGCAGGAAGCACAATAACTGTATTCAATCTGACTACAAATAAAACAATAAGGACAATCTCAGACATCAATCCTTCTCAGGCAGGAGGAAATCCAAAAGTGTTAACTATTAGCCCACATGGCAGATATCTATATGTAAGCTGTACTGTCTGGTATTGTTCAGAAATTGAAAAAATACCCCTTTCTTATAATGTTACTAACTATCAGATAAACGCATCAACGGTGCTTGCAAACGCACTCGCATCAAATTCGGTTACATACTGGCTTCAAGGCAATCAAAGCGTTGAAGGAAGGGTGAATTACAATGTCAGCGGATCATTCCATGTAATGTTCGACATAAGAAAATACGCAGATGGATCAACACATACTGATGTGTTATTTGCAAATGATTACGCAATGCAGCCTGTAGGTGGCGACGTAAATTATAATCTTGTAATCAAAGAAAATAATCAACCTATTCTTATAAAGAATAATATCTTCCAGCCTCACTACACCGAATGGAATTGGGAAACCTGGAGCAACGGAGCTCCTGAAGTAAACGTAGTACATAATATAGCAGAGTTGGAACAGGTAGGTGCAATACAGCCCTACAATCTTTCAGATGGACTTTCAAAAGGGCTTGTCTCGTATTACGCCTCTTCACTTGAGAATCTAGGCAATTCTGCAACTGCAATAGCATACAATACAATAATGAGCGGTTTTGGAATCACTTTCTACATGCCAGCAAGTGGTGGAAGGCCTGATATAGGACCTCAGCCTACCTGGAATGCGGCATGGCTGCTCAGCCAAAACCAGACTGTATCAAATTTTGCACAACTTACAGACACTCAGGCAGGCGCGATGGGCTGGGATTATTACTATCCTCAAGGAAATTCTTATCTAAATACCGGAACATTTCCAAATATTAGTGTTGATCCGCCTCCATATGGTGCATGTTACGAGCTTTATGGATGTGTTACACAATTTGCAGACGGAAGCGATCCAGTCAGTATAGATCCTGCACATTGGCCAGATCTATCATATATTCCTTACATTCTTACTGGCAGCATGCATTATCTTGACCAGGTAGACGCACAAGGAACATTTGCCCTTACTGATGTAAATCCTGGATATACAACATGGCATAACAACAGAGTAATCGTAGCAGAAGGCGCAGATCAAGTAAGAGGCTATGCTTGGAGACTTCGCCAGATAATAGATGCTGCATTTGCAGATCCAAATTCAGATCCGCTTAGTTCTTTCTTCAAGAACAACCAAGCTGTAGAATTCCAGTATCTATACGACACATATGTAAATAGCAGTTCCCCATTCAGTTCTGTACAACCTCATGGATATATCGTAGGCGCATATGGTTATTACCCATGTCCAGGCACCAACTGCATTCAGGCTCCATGGCAGCAAGATTACTTCGCGAGCACTGTAATAGCGGCTGTAGAACGTAACGTTCCAGGAGCATTGACTTATCTAAAATGGATGACTAATTTCATATCAGGAAGATTTACTGCTGGTCCTGAAGGCTTTAATCCTGAAGCAGGAATAACATACGACCTTCCTGTCTTGAATATTTCTTCAGCAAACGTAACAAATCCAGTACTACAGACATGGAAACAGGTTTGGGAAGCAGATATAGCTTCAGGCTCAATTGGAACATCCCTGTACAATCAAAGCGCAAATACTGCCGAAGGAGAAATTAACTACATACAACTGGCTCTTATGTCCAGTGCTGGCATAATCTCCATAGACAATAACGCAACAGCAATACAGGCCTATAACTGGATCCTTTCAACATATCCTGCAGAAACCGATACTTCTGCAAGAACATCAACAGGGCTTGATGAAGCATTCGACTTCTCTCCAAAAGGATATAGCCAAAGCACGCCTCTTGTTGCAAATCCCATTTATCCTTCAAGCCCAACAATTGACTCAGGGCAATATATTACTCTCTCTGCTGATCCTTCAGGTGGAGTTTTCCCATACACATACCAATGGTATTCAGGCAGCGGTTGTTCAACCGCAATCTCAGGTGCGACATCCTCTTCATATAATATTTCGTTAACTTCATCGTCGACATACTCTTACGGGGCAGGCGAAACAACAAACAGCTCTGTATTTGTATGTTCCTCTCCTGATACTATAACTGTAAATTCCCCACTTAACATAGGAAGCATAACTGCATCATCAACTGCAATCAATGCCGGACAATCTGTTACCCTCACTGCAAACCCTTCAGGAGGCACAACACCATATTCATATCAATGGTATACCGGGAGTTCATGCCAGACACCTATTGCAAACGCAGTCTCACAGGGCATCACGGAAAGCCCTTCACAGAACACTACTTACTCTTATCTAGTAAAGGATTCTGCATATGCACCGGAATCGGGATGTTCATCCCCAGTAACAATAAGTGTTGTGCCTATAATCATAACTTCGAATGCAACTACTCTAACGGTAGGTCCTGGCTTAGAATATCATAGCATAGCAGCAGCAATTGCAAATGCAACTAGTGGTGATACAGTAAAAGTCGCAGCAGGTACCTATACTAACGACTTTCCAGAGACGATAAATTTCAATCTCACTTTACAAGGCGTAGGCGGCGTAGTAAATATGGTTGCAACAGAACAGCCACCTAATGACAAGGGAATACTCGATGTAGGAGGCAGCGGGGTGACTGTAACAATAACTCATTTCTCATTTTCAGGAGCATTTTCAGATCCCTCATCCTCCAATGGTGCAGGAATCAGATATGAAGGAGGAAATATGATAATAAACAACAGTTATTTCTATAATAATCAGGATGGACTCCTTGCGGCTCCAGACCCTAACGGAACAATACTAATAGAAAATAGCGAATTTTACCATAATGGAGTATACAATGTTTCCTCTGTTGGGTATGGTTATACCCACAACATGTACATAAACGACATAAAACTGTTTACTATAAAGCACAGCTATGTTCACGCCGCTTCAGTAGGCCATGAAATAAAGAGCCGTGCGCAGAACACTGTAATAATAGACAACAGGATACAAGATGAAAACGGCACAGCAAGTTATAGTGTAGATCTTCCTAATGGGGGAAATGCCTTAATAGAAAACAATACTATCGAACAAGGACCATTCAGCGGAAATCCTGCAATAATCTCTTTCGGGGAAGAAGGCAATCTTCACTCAAATTCGAATCTACAAGTCATTAACAACACAATACTTAATGATCTTAATTCTTCTTCGGCAGTAGCTGTGGTAAATGACGATCCAAACGTAACAGCATCGATATTGGGAAATAAGTTCTACGGACTTACATCAAGCCAGATAGCAACAGGCCCAAATACTCAGACAAATAATATCCTCCTAACAAAAGAACCTCGCCTAAATACAAGCAGTGTCTTTAGAAGTTATGACAAAGTAGAATTAGTTGGAAACACTTCTTCGGGTCTGCCTCAGCAGCTCTTCTTATCTTATAACTATTCAGTAGATCTCAAATATCCTAAATTCAATTCAACAATCTCATTATCATCCATATTCAATAGAAGTATTCTAGAAAACATAGTTGTAGCGAATGAAACAGCCAACACATCCATTCCCTCTCTAGGATCAAAACCAATCAAAATACTGGTTCTGTATATTAACGAATCAAATCCATATTCTCTAAATCCAGAATCAAATCTCACTGTTTCATACGCATGTAAATACAGTTCAGTTACTCCATATTTGCTAAATGGAAGTGTATGGTCTCCAATTCCAATACTTTACTCCTCATCGAATCCATGCAGTATTAAATTTAACATACCAAATGATCCTGTTGTAGGTGTATTCGCAAGCGAGACACCTTTATCTGTCTCAATATCTCCATCCACACAACAGTCCATAACAACAGGCCAGAGCCTTACTTTCACATCTTCAGTCTCAGGCGGCACACCTCCATACACATACACATGGATCTCAGGACCATCTTCCTCATGTACATCTGACTTGCAGATATCCGGCACCAATACAAGCAGTTATACGGCAACGCCATCCTCTACTGCATATTATTGCCTAGAAGTCACTGACTCTGCAGGTTATAACACATATTCACAGACAACTGAAATAACAGTAAGTAGTGCGTCTACCCCCACACCACCCAGCGGAGGCGGCGGAGGCGGTGGTGGAGGCAGTGGCAGTTCAGGCAGCAGTGGCTCTTCAGGCTCAGGTACCGCAGGCGCAGGAGGCGGAGGAACATTCAAACCATCTGTAATAAACCTAAATTCAACATGTTATTTGGTAACAAATCTTACGAACCCTGATTTCGCCGTAGTGAACTTTACTGGAAAATCCTTTAACATACGCGCCAACTACATATCGCCTACTGATACGGGAATCACAATAGACGGCCTGCAGTATACTCTCTCGCCTAACTCTACAGAGATAATAGGAGGCACTGCATCATACGACTACATAATAAGACTGCTTAATATCTCCTACATACCTGCTGTGCATACAATCGCATCAAATGTATGCGTTGTACCGCTTCCAGGCAAGAAGATACTAAACGTGACTACGCTTCCAAACATCCAAAACACGGGTAGATCTATAACACTATACAATTCAACAAACAGCAATCTCTCAATCACAATCAATTCTACAAAAGGCCATCAGAGCATAATAAACTACGAGAAGACATCATCTGTATTTGCAATAAATCCAACCAAAGCAATCCCTTCATCCGCATTAATCTCCATAACGAATTCCACACAGGAATCTCCAGCCCCTCCTTCCGAATATACGAAGCTATATGTTCTCAATATTACGTATCCGCAATACTCAAACCTTTCAATAAATGCAGATCTCCACTACTCATGCAGCATGCCTCAGAACGAGACATTCCCATTTGAATACTCTGGCAATTCCTGGAAGATGATAACCAATTTCACCATAAACTCAAAGCTCTGCACAATATCATTCCAGATTCCTAAAGATATCCTTCTTGCACTTATGAAGTCGAATGTGCCCAAATCGAAACCATCTACTACGAATGTGTCGAAAACCAACACTACAACAATAAAGAAGACTGTGAATACAACTTCAGTCAGCACATCCCAGAACTCATCAACGGAAAAATCTTCATTACTTATAGCCCTAGAGAGCAAAAAGGCTGAGATATCAATCTTGATTGTAGCCATTGCGGTAATCCTTATATACCTCATATATACAACAATGCTAAAGGACAAGGGAAAGAAGAACACACCAAACAATGGGGAACCAAATCCGAAAAACAGCAATATACATGTGCCTCCACCTGTAACCTATTGAAATCATCTATTTCCGAAATGAAAACCGACTACTCGGGATGCGGGAGGCTATGCAAATTTTTTTTATCATCAAAAAATCTACGATAATTATTTATTACTGGAGTTTCAACTATTCCTGTTTCTATGGTAATGGGATCTATACCTGAAGAAGTAGACATTGCAGTGATAGGTGGCGGCGTGGGCGGTTATGTCGCAGCAATAAGAGCATCACAAATCGGCAAGAGCGTAACGTTGATAGAAAAGAATAAACTCGGGGGCCACTGCCTTAATTATGCCTGCATACCATCTAAAACACTTATTCATATAGCTGATTTATTTTACAGCGCACAGCACGCGGAAGAATTCGGTATTTCTGGTACCTTGTCAATAGATCCTAAAAAGATGTACGATTGGAGGATTTCAGTCTCAAAAAAACTGGAAGAAGGCGTGGCATTCCTATGCAAATCCAACCAAATTGAAGTAGCAAAGGCTGAGGCCGTATTTGTTTCGTCAAATGAACTCCAGCTTACAGACGGAAGAACTCTGGAATTCGGGAAGGCTATAATTGCAACAGGATCTGAGCCTTCCGTGCTAAAAGGGTTCGAATACGGCGGAAATATAATTGACTATAAGACTGCTCTTTCTCTAGACATAATACCTAAAACAATGGCCATAATAGGTGCAGGATATGTCGCTGTAGAGACTGCAACTCTATATGCAAAGCTTGGCACAAAAGTGCATATAATAGCAAGGTCTGGGGTCTTGTCACATTTTGATCCCGAAGCCACTGAACTGGTTGTCTCAAGGATGGAATCTCTAGGCATAGAGATACATAAAAACAGCGAACCTGTATCACATACTGAAAACTCTGTAACTCTGAGTGATGGTAAGAGCATTCCTGCAGATATAATCGTAGTAGCCATAGGCCTCCATCCTTACACAAAAGGGCTAGGTCTCGAAAACACCAAAGTCTCAATCGATGGTAAAGGATTTATATCCACAGACAGTGCGATGAGGACTACAGACCCGAACATATTAGCTATAGGTGATGTCGTAGGCGAGCCTATGCTTGCCCATAAAGCTATACGCCAAGGAGTAGTCGCAGGAGAGGTTGCTGCAGGAAAATCTTCGGGTTTTGACAATATAGTCATACCTTCTGTCATATTCTCGGATCCTGAGATAGCTATAGCTGGCAGAATATCCGGGGAAGGATTGTCAGTTAAAAAATTTCCACTTACTGCTCTGGGAAGGGCAGTTGCGCTGAACCGCACAAAAGGCTTTGTTAAAGTTGCATATGATTCCAATGATCTGATAGAAGGCATTGAGATAGTCTCAGATGATGCGAATTCCATGATAGCTGAGGCCGCACTTGCAATAGAGATGGGCGCAACGCTGGAGGACATTGCAGATACCATACATCCGCATCCTACATACAGCGAGGGAATCCAGGAAGCGGCTGAAGCTGCCTTAGGCAGGCCGCTGCACTTCTTTTACGGAAGAGAAAAGAGGGGTAATTAATGAAAGTGACAATATTTGCAAAAAAGGAATATCCCGAGATATCAAAGATAAGAAAAGCGTTCAAGACAGGGCCTAAAGGAGACATCTGCATTGCAGTAGGCGGCGATGGGACATTCACAAAAGCAGCAAGGGAATTTGAAGGGCCTATACTTCCTATAAGAAGTTTTGACAAGGGCAGTATAGGTTATTACTCTGACATAAGCCTAAACGAGATAGACTACGCGATAGAAAAACTGAAGGAAGGGGATTACTCGATAGAAAAGCTGGGAAACAAGATGGAACTCGAATACAAGAATAAGAGATACTATGTTGTAAACGAGGCAGTAATGACTAACGAGCGAGAGGAAGTAAGCTTTAAGATATATGAAACCTATAAGAAAAACAGGAAGGAGATATACCCTTTTGTTATGAGTGGGGATGGAGTATTAATGGCCAGCCTTGTAGGCTCGACCGCATACAACAAGTCGGCAGGAGGTCCTATAATAATGGATCCTGATGTCTTCTGCATAACCCCGATAAATGTAGACGGCCCATATAGGAGCCCTTTAATAGCAGGCCCAAAACGTCAGATAGAGATAGAAATAATCAAGTATAATGGCAGATTAAGGTATGATGGGATAGAAGTGGCAACCCTACATCCGGGAGACACATTCGCTGTAAAGCTATCAGAAAAAGAACTCAATGTCATCCGCTTTAAAAAATACCGCGAGGAATTCGGTGCAAAATTAGAAAGAATAATAAGAAGCCGAATGGTAAAGGAGTAAAAGAAAAACATATTGTGGATTTAGCACGAATTATCCTGACTATTTTTAAATCTGAAGCACTATTAATATCTCGGTAATGCCAAATGGAAAAAGTGCTAATTGAGACATACGGATGCACGCTCAATCATGCAGACAGCGACATGATCGAAGGAATTCTCTCCAAGAAGGAAATCCTAGTCGAACACGGCAAATATGACCAAGATCTAAAAAATGACTATGATTTTGTAATAATCAACACGTGCACTGTGAAGAAGGCCACCGAGCAGAAGATAATCGAGAGGCTAAAAAGCCTGAACCATCTCGGCAAAAGACTGGTCATAACAGGATGCATGGCAAGCGCGAATCCTGACCTCATAGAGAATGCTGTTCCTTCGGCAAGCATAATCTCTACCGGAAATACTTCCAAAGTATTCGATGCCCTAACTTCAATAAAAGAAAACGGGAGAGTACATTATGAAGGCAATAGCCATACTGACAAATCCCTGAATATACCTGATTTTGGATTGACAATTGCAAGAATACCTATAAGCGAAGGATGCCTAAGCTCCTGCTCTTTCTGTGAGACTAAATTTGCAAGAGGTCCTCTCAACAGCTTTTCAGAAAAACTCATACTCAAAGCAATAGACCTAAATGTAAGGAAAGGTTCGAAAGAGATTGAACTCACCTCCCAGGACATAGGCGCATATGGTGCAGACAGGGGCACAGACATAGCCGAGTTGTTGGAAAAAGCAAGCAAGATAAATGGAGATTTCATGATACGTGTAGGAATGCTTAATCCGGAGCATCTCCACAAATATCTTGACAGACTTCTTAATGCATACAAATCAGAAAAGGTCTATAAATTTATCCATCTTCCTGTGCAGTCAGGCAGCGATAAGATACTGCAGGCTATGGGCAGAAGATACACTGTCAAAGAATTTGAAGAATATATAAAAGCCATACGTTTAAAATTTCCTGAGATGTGCATAGCTACCGATGTTATAGTGGGATACCCAGGGGAGACAATTAACGACTTTAAGGCTACATTTAAACTGCTGGATAGGCTTAGGATAACCATAACTAACATATCCAAATTTGGGGCAAGGCCGCATGCAAATGCAGCAAAACTAAAACAAACCAAAGGAGATACAATAAAAGCAAGAAGCCTGAGCCTCTCAAGAACAGTCAAAAAAATGCAGCATGAAAATTTCTCTTCGTATCTGAATAAAAATGTAATGGTGCTATTAACAGAATCATCAGGAAAGTCAATCACGGGAAGAACTGCATCATACATTCCTGTCGCTGTCTTAGACGCTGAGAAGTCTGATCTCGGAAAATGGATAAATGTCAAGATAACCGGGAATTCCTATGCATGCATAATAGGCCAGAAAAGAGAGACCTGACATCTGCTTAAACCTTGGGAAGGCAAACTAACTTTGCATATCTCCGAATAGAATTACCGCCATCTGCCAAATCGGAAATTCCACATAAAAAATTTCAAACAGCAAAAGTAATTTAAAGAGAATTAACATATGCATAAAGTATGTATTCTGAAGTAGTAAAGAGAATGTTGGAAACTGCAGGCATCTTCCCGGGAGACAGGCTCAGACTCACTTCAGGAAAGAGAAAATTCGAAGGAATCCTAATGCCAAGGCCGGATTCTGGAGATCCTAATGTGCTCATAATAAAGCTTGACAACGGTTACAACATAGGTTTAAAACTATCTCTCGACTCAAAACTTGAAAAAATTGAAGATAAGGAAGGCCATTCAAAAACTATAAAAAATGAAAACGTAAGCCAACCTGCAAAGAAATTCAATCCTAACCTGAATAAGGTAGATCTAATCTATACTGGAGGGACAATAGGGAGCAAAGTTGATTATGCAACAGGAGGGGTATACATGCTGACCAAGCCTGAAGAACTTCTTGACAGCGTTCCTGAAATAGCAGGCATAGCAAATCTCAGACTCAACAATCTCATGAGCATAGCCAGCGAGGATATGTCTTATCTGGAATGGCAGAAGATAGCCAAGGCAGTTGCAGATTCTCTGAATGATGGTGCCAAAGGTGTTGTAATAACCCATGGCACAGACACAATGCATTACACATCAGCCGCTTTGAGCTTCATGCTTAAGGATCTGAGAGGGCCTGTTGTGATTGTAGGATCCCAGAGGAGTTCAGACAGGGGCTCAAGCGATGCCTTCATGAATATAGTTGCCGGTACAAGAGTTGCAGCCGAAAGTGACATTGCAGAGGTAAGCATATGCATGCACGCAACTACCTCGGACAGATATTGCAATGTGATCAGAGGCACAAAAGTCAGAAAAATGCATACTTCCAGAAGAGATGCCTTTCAGCCTATAAACAGCAGGCCGATAGCAAGCGTAAGCTACGAAGGAAAGATAACCTACATGGGAGATTATTCAAAAGTAGTGGGCAACGATGAAAAGACAAAGCTGATGACCGGATTTGAGCCAAAGGTTGCTCTCATAAAAGTCCATCCTAATTCAGATCCTGGAATACTTGAGTACTATTCAGGAAAAGGATACAAAGGAGTAATAATAGAAGGAACAGGATTGGGGCATGCTCCTGTGTCCACGCCTTATCCCGGATTCAACTGGCTTGGCCACATAGAATCTGCTGTTGATTCTGGTATGATTGTAGGGATGACATCACAATGCATAAACGGCAGGGTGAATGACAAGGTATACAGGAATCTTAGGCTGATCAAGAAAGCAGGAGGGCTGTTTTGTGAGGACATGATACCAGAAGTTGCATATGTAAAGCTCGGATGGCTTCTTGGAAATTATAAGAAAGATGAGGCAGAAACGCTCCTTTCACAAAACATAGCAGGGGAGATAAGCAGGAAGAGCGAGGCTGACTGGTTCGGTGAATAGATGAAAGAGAAGGATTACTACTCAAAATTGGGATTCAAATGTGGTCTTGAGATACACCAGAGGCTTGAGACAGAGACAAAATTATACTGCAACTGCAATACCAGCCTGACTAATGAAAACACAATAAAGACAATAGAGAGGAGGCAGAGGGCTGTTGCCGGAGAGCTGGGGTTTATTGACAGCTCTACAAAATTCGAAAGCCAGAAAGAAAGGAAATTCATATATCATGCATACAGGGAATCGACCTGCCTGGTAGATCTGGATGAAGAACCTCCAGGCAATCTCAACAACGATGCGCTTGAAACAGCAATGCTTATCTCCAAATCTTTTGATTGTTATATCCCAGATGAGATAGAGCCGATGCGCAAAAGCGTGGTTGACGGAAGCGATCCCAGCTCATTCCAGCGTACAATGCTCTGTGGGTATGAAGGCGAGATAGAGGTAGACGGAATGAAGATTCCAATACCTTCAGTATTCCTTGAAGAGGAATCAAGCTCAATACTGCACAACTCTGCAAGCGAGGTTGTATATGGTGTAGATAGACTGGGAATACCTCTGATAGAGGTGGATACTGATCCTGTCATACCCACCCCGCAGGATGCCAAAAAGATAGCGATGAAGATAGGCCTCCTCTTAAGGCTTACGAAAAAGGTCCAGAGAGGAATAGGCTCGATAAGGCAGGATGTCAACATATCAATAAGAAACGGAGCAAGGATAGAGATCAAGGGTTTCCAGGACATAGACTCAATGGATGAGATAATAGAGAATGAGGTTGAAAGGCAGAAGAAGCTCATAGAAATCTCCGAAGAGCTGAAAAAGCGCAATGCCTCAGTAGGAAAACCTGTAGACCTTACCAGAATATTCAAGCATACGGAAGCGAAGATTCTCTCAGATTACGTCTGGCAGGGTGGCTCTGTGCTCGGCGCTAAGCTGGAAGGCTTCAAAGGACTTATAGGCTTGGAGATAGGGCCCATGACAAGGCTAGGAAGCGAGATAAGCGAGTATGCAAAGACTGCAGAAGTGAAGGGCATAATCCACAGCGATGAAAATCTGGAAAACTACAAGATTTCAAAGATTGAGCTCGAGGGCATAAAGGATGCTTTAGCTCTTGGGGAAAATGATTCATTCGTTCTTGTTGCAGAGAGAAAGGAACGATGCGAAAAGGCTATAGAATTTGCATTGATGCGCGCCAAGATGGCAATAGACGGAGTGCCGGCAGAAACAAGAGCCGCAAACTCAAAGAACAAGACTACAAGATTCCTAAGGCCTATCCCCGGAGGTCTGAGAATGTATCCTGAAACCGATGCCCTTCCCGCAGAGACAAAGAAGATGGCTAAAAAACTCAATGATAAAAAAATAGATATAGAAGGGATAAGGAAAAAACTTGAGCATGAGATAAGGAACAAGCAGATTGCAGAGCAGATGCTCTGGTCAAAGGAGTTATCCGCATATGAAGAGATAATAGGCAGAATAGATGTGGAACCCATACTTGTAGCATCTGTGCTCTTGGAGAAGTTCAGGGAGCTCAGCCGCTCCGGAGTCAACGTAGACTCGATAAGCCTAGATTCCTTGGAGTACATCTTTTCAAACTATGTTAAGAAAAAGATAACAAAGCTAGGCATAGAGGAGATACTCAAGTCATCTCCAAAAGAGAGATGGGAAGTTGACCGAATAATAAAAGAGAGAAACCTCTTAAGGATGCACAAGGCAGAGCTAAAGCGTCTTGTGCTTCACCTTAAGGATAAGCCGCGCAACGAGATAATACGTGAGGTAATGTCCAAATACCGCCTTATAGTAGACGGCGAAGAACTGCAGGAAGCAATCAAAAACATGGGATCATGATGGACTACACTATACTCGGCGGGTCAATGCAGGCAGTATCAATCCACCTCAATGAAGGCGAAAAGATATATGCCGATTCGGGAAAGCTCGTGAGCAAGAGCGAAAAGATAAAGATGGAGCCGAGGCTTGTAGGAGGCCTAGTCAGCGCAATAGAGCGAAAAGTGACCGGAGCCACAGCAATGCTTACTGTCTTTACAGCAGAAACGGGAAGGTGTTCTGTCTCCCTTTCAGGAATAATGCCTGGCAAGATACGCGCCATAACCCTTGGAGAAGGAGAGGTCTTCGTATCTGAGGATTATGCATTTCTGGCAGCAACTGACAGCGTTAAATTTACCATGGAAACAATAGGCTTAGGCGCGGCGTTCTTTGGAGGAGCAGGCTTGATACTCCAGAAGTTTGTAGGGCCTGGTACTGTATTCTTGCATGTTGTCGGTGACATAGTCGAATATGACCTTGACGGCACTATCCCTCTGGAAGTAGACCCCGGACACATAGCAGGTTTTTCAGGAGGCCTGAGCTACAAAATAACATTTGTCGATAATATAAGGACTGCGATGTTTGGTGGGGTAGGCCTCTTTCTTGCAAAATTCAATGGAAAGGGGAAGGTAATTCTTCACAGCGTATCGCGCAGAAAACTATCCTCAGACATATACATCCAGGGATATGAGCAGACAAAAGGTGATTCTTCTGGGAAATAGCAAAAATAAAACTGCAAGCAGGAAAAAAATAGCATATAGGGGACCTATCTTCAATGTTGAAGAATGGAGGCTTCCCAATACAGGCACTAAATTTGCCAGGGTCGTAGGCCACGACGCTGTCGCTATTCTTCCCATTCTGGATGACGGACGTATAATAATAGAAAGACAGTATAGGCATCCGTTGGAAAGATATCTTTATGAGATACCTGCAGGCCACATAGACAAAGGAGAGACCCCAGTGCAAGCAGCCAGAAGAGAGCTGGAGGAAGAGACAGGTTACTATCCTAAAAAACTCAAACGCATGTTTGGGATATTCGAGGCTCCAGGAAGCTTCACCCAGTTTCTGCATGTTTTTCTTGCGGAAAACTTAGAGCAGAAGAAGATCTCAAGGGAAACCGATGAGGTCATAACCACCATAAAGGTTAGCCTTGAGAAAGCCCAGCATATGATAATGCATAATCAGATCTGCGATGCCAAAACAATAAGCAGCATATTATATTACTCCAGACTCAAATCCAAATAGTTTATATATTTTTCCTGAATAATCATTTATGTCAAACGGCCATAGGAAGAGTGAAACGCCCGAACCCATTCCGAACTCGGAAGCTAAGCCTCTTCACGATAAGAAATACTGCCCGATGGGTGGAAAAGCTTGTTGCTGTTTGGCATTTCTATTCAACTACATTTCAATCTGGATCTATTTCTTGTTTTCAACAGCATTTTATGGAATTCACTTCTTCCTATTAAACAGCGAATAAACTGAGGACTCGAATATGCCTCTGAACTCATTATCTGGAAGCATGTTCCTGTTTTCATCAAGAATTCTTTTTGCTTCGGCTCCATGCTTCATGGCAATAGAGTATGCATAATCAGCACTCTTATACTTCTCTATCATCTCTATCAAGAAATCTATATCTTCATTGGTCTTGGAATTCTTGCTCTTTGCAAATATCTTATCGATTCTCCTTTTTTCTGCTGCTGATGCTTCCTTGTAGGCATGGAGTGCAATCAATGTAAGTTTGCCTTCATATAAATCTCCATATTTTTTCTTGCCGAAGGATTTTTCATCTGCTGTAAAATCCAGCACATCATCCATTATCTGGAACGCGTTTCCTGCCTCTATCCCTATTTTTTTGAAAAGATCAAGGATCTTCTGATCTGCTCCTGCTACAGTGGCCCCCAGCTGCATAGGTCCGTATACGCTATAGCAGCTTGTCTTTCTCTCCACTATTCCATAATACATCTTCTCGTCTGCTTTTCCTATTTCCTTTATCCTCTTTGCAAAATCTATATCAAGGTATTGGCCTTCAACTGTAGCCGTAAGAATTTTGCTAAACATGTCAAATAGACTAAGCCCCTTTTTAATTCCGTACTCTTCAAGATAATCCCTAAGCATCTGCCACATCAATAAATGTGCGCCGTCTCCTGCGTTTATTGCATGCTCGCAGCCGTAAATTTTATGCAGGGCCGGTTTTCCTCTTCTCATCTCTGAGTCATCTTCAATGTCATCATGTATCAGTATCCAATCTTCAGAAAGTTGCATTGCGGCAGCGGGAATGATAAGCTCATCACTCTTCGCACCGAGCATCTGTCCTGTAATCATAAGCAATCCTGGCCTTACATATTTGCCCTGGCGTTCTGAGTAATCCCTGATTATTTCGGAATAGCCAGGAGGTCCTTCTCCTCTAAAGTACTCAAAGATCTTCAGGCGTATCTGCTCCCTATGCCTGCTTATGTACTCACTGAAATCCATGTATTGAAACCTAAAATATCTCAAACCTATATAATAATAAGCATTTTGAGGTATCACGTCAAACAACATTAAACTCTGCAGGCCACCAACATCTGCGGAGCCATAACTATTACTTGCATCTAACTGACATGTGAAGAGATAATCGAAATATGCAAGCGCCGGGATTTGAACCCGGGTTTTTGACTCTCATCCTTTGCGTTGCATAAACAACGCGAGAGTAAAGCTGGAAGGCCAAAGTCCTAACCAGGCTAGACTACGCTTGCCTGCCTTAACAATATCTCCAATAATATATAAATCCATTCCTAGAATCGTATTTCTGTGCATATAAACAGAATCCTGCATCTGTAATTCGCTTCAATGCGTGCTTTAATCTGGAAAAAGCTTGTAGTATATATGTCAATCGGATTAACAACCTATTTAAATGTTATCTGAGAAATATATTGGCTGTGTCCCGTGATTTATTCTGGGAGACGGCTATGATATTGTAGAGCATTAGGTGTTCATTCGCCTTTTCTACAATAATGAAAATTCCTATTTGGAATTGGATGTAGTCTTGAGAATTAAGATAGCTCGCAACGCAATTGCAAATAAAAATACAAAACCAAAAAGTCGACTCTAGTCGATGCTGCTAGAGGACACTGCTATCAGATTTCGACAGCCATGCAAGTCTACACATGAACTTCATGTGTGGCGTACGGCTCAGTAACGCGTGGTCAAT
>JAKBPE010000031.1 GCA_021829835.1 bacterium | reverse complement strand
CAGAGAAAGAAGAAGAGCGAGACTGAAGAATGATAGCATGTTTATTTATCCCCAGATGTATAGAAAGCTGAAGCGCGGGCCACAGGTTATACTGCCCAAAGACATAGGCATAATAATGTCATATACTGGAGTGAACAAAAACAGCATCTGCATAGATGTAGGCACCGGAAGCGGATGGCTTGCGCTCTCACTCTCCATTGTCGCAAAGAAAGTATACACTTATGAAATACGGGAAGACTTTATAAGAATAGCGGAGAAAAACCGTGAAATTTTCGGTGTTGAAAACATAGCCTTTAAGCATCAGGATGCCTGCGAGCAGATAGACGAGGAAGATGCAGATATAATGACTGTTGACATTCCAAATGCTGAGCGCATTTTGCCAAATGCCGCGAAAGCTCTAAAAAAAGGCGGAATAATAGTAGGATACCTCCCACACACCGAACAGGTAGGCACATTTGTGGAGGGATTGAACGCCACCGGTTTCGCAGATGTTCATACTTTAGAGGTAATAGTGAGGGAGATGCTTGTCAGGCGGGAGGGGATAAGGCCTGCGAATATGGGACTTATGCATACTGCATATCTGACATTCGCGAGAAAGCTGTAACATGCGGAAGAGTTATATCTTTATTAAATATGGTGCCATATGATTACTGGTCTAACGGAATGATAGCTAAAGATCAAAAACGAAAAATGCTCTGTGGAAATAGTACTAAAACAAAAATGGTGGAAAAATGGAAAGCGAAGAGAGGATTTTGGAAGATAGAAAAACAGATAGGAATGACAACTCCATATTGATAGGAAGAAAGCCATCCATGAATTATGTCCTTGCGGTTGTAACTCAATTCAACGGAGGTCTCAAGAGTGTCAGGATAAAGGCCAGGGGGAACGCGATATCCAAAGCAGTAGATGTGGTAGAGATAGTCAAAAATAAATTTTTGCAGGATGTGAGATACCCTGAAAACAGAAACGTTACCTTTGCAACTGAAGAGATAAGCAATGAAGACGGCACAATGTCAAAGGTCAGCGCAATGCAGATCCTACTTAATCTCGAAGAAAGCGATTCGGTAAAACCTGTACCTGAAAATATAGTCTATGTTGGAAAAAAGCCATTAATGAACTATGTTCTTGCCGTGGTGACCCAGTTTAATAACGGTGCAAAAAGCGTAGCCATAAAGGCCAGGGGAAACTCCATATCAAAGGCTGTAGATGTTGCCGAAATAGCAAGAAACAGGTTCCTCAAATCTATAAAAAATCCAAGTTCAGAAAAGCTCCTGATAAATTCCGAAGAGCTTGTGAACGAAGATGGCACAAAATCGAAGGTAAGTTCAGTCACCATAATACTCGAAAAGGTATAATTACGGATTGGATTCTCTCTTGGCAAGCCACATCTTCTCTGGGAAGAGTCTTAAATCCTTTTACTTCTAATCTTTATTGCAGGGTGGAATAATGGAGCCTATCAAATTTGAGTATGTGGGAGTAGACAAAGATCCGGAGACCAACATGATACTGGGTCATGCCGGATTTATAAAAACCATAGAAGATCTTTACGAGGCGATGGTAGATTCTGTTCCCGGAATAAAATTCGGGATTGCTTTTTCTGAAGCAAGCAGCGACTGCCTAGTAAGGAGCGAAGGAAATGATCCTGTCTTGATAAAGCAGGCCGAAGAAGGAATGATGAAGATATCGGTAGGGCATACATTTCTTATACTTATGAAATCTGCTTATCCGATAAATGTCATGAGCAGGCTGAAGGCGGTTCCTGAGATAGCTAACATATACTGCGCAACCGCAAACCCTCTTCAGATAATAGTAGGCAAATCGGATCAGGGAAGGGCCATATTCGGAGTTATAGACGGATCTTCGCCACGCGGCGTTGAGCAGAATGAAGACAGAGCCAAGCGAAAAAAACTTCTTCGTGATCTGGGATACAAATTGTAATCGATAGGTTCTGAAAATGGAATATATAGCTGACCTCCATGTGCATTCAAAATATGCAGGAGCATGCAGCGAATCGCTTACTCTTGAGAATATAAACCACACAGGATTGGAAAAGGGAATAGGCATAATAGGAACCGGTGATTTTACCCACCCTTCCTGGATATCCGAAATGAAAACAAAACTCGAAGAGGAAAACGAGGTATACAAGCTGAAGGGAACCTCAACGTCACTGCTATTCATTCCGAGCGCTGAGGTATGCACAATATCAAAAGACGGAGAAAAATTCAAAAAGATACACCACGGCATACTGGCGCCTGATATTGCAGCAGCGGAATCGATCAACGATCTGATCAAAAACAACGGAGATCTCAGGAGCGACGGAAGGCCTATACTCAATATAACTCCCGAAGAGCTGGTTGAAAAAGTTCGCGAAGCGGACAAAAAATCATTTGTCTTCAGTGCACATGCCTGGACTCCCTGGTTCGGTGTTTTCGGAAGCTATGGCTACGCTTCACTGAAGGAAGCCTACGGCGACCAATATACATATGTAAAAGCAATAGAGACAGGCCTCTCTTCAGATCCAAGCATGAACTGGAGGGTATCCAGACTTGACAACATAACATTGATTTCAGGAAGCGACGCCCATTCCCTCCCTAAATTGGGGCGCGAGGCCATAGTTTTAGAATATGAAGATCAGCCTGAATACAAGGACATAATATCCTCTATAACTAAAAAGAAAATATTAAAGACAATCGAATTCTTTCCGGAAGAAGGAAAGTATCATTACGACGGGCATAGAAAATGCGGCATATCGCTCGATCCTGAGGCTTCTAAAAAATATAATGGAATATGTCCTGTATGCAGGAGAAAGCTGACTATGGGGGTCATGCACAGGGTAGAGGAGCTCGCAGACAGGAAAGAAGGATATACTCCAAAAGATGCCATTCCATTCGTAAGAACAATGCCTCTCATGGAGATAATAGCTTATACTAAAAACAAGACTGTGTTCTCAGAGGCAGTTAAGCAGGCATATGATGGGCTCATTCAGAAATTCGGCAGTGAATTTAGAATACTTCTTGATCTCGATCTGGAAGAGATGGCAAAGACAGACAGGGAGCTTGCTTCTGCCATAGGCAACATAAGAAGCGGAAAGGTAGCTATAATCCCAGGATACGATGGCGTTTTCGGGAAGGTCGACATTCTTAACAGAAATCCGCCTAAAAAACAGTCAGGAATGCAGAAAAGCATTTCAGATTTTAGATAATACTGAGAGCATAGATAAAAAATAACTCTTCATGTTGAAAATCCGGGTTTCTGCATTACCTGGATATTCGTACAGCTATATTTCCATATATTATCTGGGGAAACCCTGTTGTGGCATCAGTATAGTTAATCTGGAGATTTCCTAGATAGAGTTGGTTTATCCTTCCTGAAAAAGGAGCAGAGCCATCATAGCACTGTACATTTATTGTGGCGTTTGAGCCTATAGGCATGTAATCATAAGGCACGATATTCTGCGTGTTTATCAGTGTACTGTTGGTATTGCATCCTATAGCTGTTATGTCTACAGGAACAGTGGTAGATTGTATGATATTAAGCGTTAAAATGCCGTTTTGCACCATGTAGTAATTGGCACATATGAATCCGGCTTCAAGCTGGCAGATCTGGCTTGCCGATTGCCCAGGATTGAATATCCCAAGTGCAAACAGCGCAGATGCTACTATTCCTAAAATGAGTATGGCCCAGCCATAGGTCATCAGGTATTCCATTGCCGATTGTGACTTGCGGATTCCTTCCATGCCTTTCAGACTATATTAAATATAAAAGTTTAAGAATCTTGGCTAAAAAGAAAAGAAAAAAATCATTTCATAAAATATAAAAGAAAGAAGGGTTTTGAATATCTGGCCTAAAGGAAAAAATATTAAAAACATTTATAATTCATGTAATTCACGGTGCGGTATATTCGTATGTCCATCCGTTTGTGTATATTATATTGGCATTAACTCCGTTATTGCCATTTCCTGAATAATCATTGGCGTTTCCGTTAAGAGGCCACCATCCTACAAGATGATTTAGGCTTGTCGGGTCTCCGCCTATGCCTGCCCTGTACAGATATGCTATTGCAGCAGGACTCAGAGACGCATTATAAATCTGAAGGTTGGCTATAGAGCCATTGAAACTGAGAGTGCCCTGAGTCCCGCCAAGGTAAGCTCCGGTATTGCTCCCGATTCCGAAATAGTAAGTGCCCGGATTGTACTCCTCCTGGCCGGAAGAGGTTCCTATCTTCTGTCCGTTAACATAAAACGTTTCGGTGCCAGTACCCACTCCGCCGTTGGATAAAGTTACCGCTACAAATGTCCATTGATGAGGCGGCACCGTGTATGTCACTGCGCCTCCTGCCCAGTTGTCTGGTTGATTATTAAGATTCCATTCATCTAAACCGATACCGGAACTTTCTCCGGAAGGAATATTGACTACATTACTCCCGATACCAAACTGTAAAGTTATGGAAGGAATGCCTTCAGTATAAATGTTCATCCCGCTCTCGTTGTTGGGATTTACCCATGCTGTGATTGTAAAATCTGGCTGATTGTTAAGTGGAGCCGCTAAGGTACCAGACCCAGATGTCTGCGTATTAATTACTATCGAATATTTATGGTTGAAAACTCCCACATATTCAGGAAGTTCGTTGTGACAATTGCCCTGAATAGAGATGTATGCTGAAGTTCCAGGGCCATTAGGCCGCTCTACCTGACAGCTTCCAGGCTGGACCTTTGGCGCAAGAAATGCTGGATTGAAGATTCCGAGGCTAAATAGCGCTCCGAGCACAACAGCGATGATGAGTATGGCCCAGCCATAGGTCATCAGGTATTCCATTGCCGATTGTGACTTGCGGATTCCTTCCATGCCTTTCATACGTTTTGGATATATTGAAAAGGGACATCTTTTATACTTTTTGGGAAATACTTTTATCATGCCAAACCAAGGTCCGGGATCCGGATGTGAATGTGGAGGAGCATGCAGGTGCGGCTGCTATGGCGGATGTGTCTGCAAGAAAAACTGCAGCTGCGGATGCAGTTGCGGCTTCAGGCAGAGGGACGAAGATTCTGATTCAGAAGAAGAATCATAACTTGAATAATTTCCTTGCATTTCCAGAGAGAATCTTCGATATCTCACTCTTTCCAAGGCCTGATTTTTTAATTTTAAGAAGTTCAAGTTCCTGGTCAGAATAAGGGCTGTCAGAGCCGAACAGTATCTTTTCTATTCCTATATTTTCTGCGACTCTTCTTACCGCAAATGTAGTGCCGAATATGGAAGTCTCGGTGTAAAGATTGTCCTTGGTCTTTATACTTTCAAGAGCCTTCCAGGATAACCCTGCAAAATGCCCTATGATAAAATCTACATCTGGAAACTTTTCTGCAAGCTTGACTATCCTGTCAGGATCAAAAAACGAGGCCTTGTATTTCTTGAAGCGCATGAATGTAGGTACTGTCTTTCTCGTGTGAAACAATATTGGCTTTCCTGATTCCTCTATCTCTTTGTATATCCAATAATATTTTCTGTCGAGAGGATCGAAATTCTGTGCCCTGGGATGAAGCTTTACACCGTAAAACCCTTTTGAAAGCGAGGCGTTTATCTGCCCTGGCTTTACCTGTTTCGGATCAAATCTGAGAAATGGAAGAAACTGTCTATTTTTAACTCCAAGAAGCCGTTCGCTTGCCTTTACGAGATTTCCTTCCTTTTCATCGAAAGGGAATATTGCAGCATGGCTTATGCCGTAAGCTGCCATGTTCTTCTTCAACTGTGCAAGATTCTGTTTAGCACCATCTTTGTCTTCGCCTATATGCACATGTATGTCAATTGCCTCATCCATAATTTTCGCCAGAATATTTTAATCTAAGCCTAACATTTTTCTAAGGAATAAAACCCATTTCATTTCAAAAGAGCGAAATTGGCAAGCATTGCCTCTAACTGTATTTTATCATTAGCGCCTTCTACTATCCTGAAATTGCATTCGCCAATATTGCTTATAATCCTCAATTTCTTTTTGTCCTCTACGTCGAGATTCATGGCCTCTCTGTAGCACTGCAGAAGTATGTCCTCGCCGCTCATTCCATGTATAAGTATAAGCGTATTCAGCTCGTTTCTTGCCTTTTCAAAATCTCCTGAAATAGCATATCTTAGCATGGCAACTATCTCTTTCGGTCTTGCACGTGCAGCTATATCATATATTGCCTCTTCAGTTATCCCGTTGCCTGAGACTGCCACGCTCTGCATTGTGTTAGTCAGCCTTCTCAGGTCTCCGTCGCTGACATACAGAAGCGCCTCAACTGCTTTGTCGTTCACGGTAAAACCTTCTTTTTCAGCAATCCTGAGTATATACTTCTTCATCTCTTCTTCCTTGAGCGGCTTGAATCTGAAGACAACACACCTGCTCTGTATGGGATCTATTATCTTGCTTGAGTAGTTTGCGCTCATTATAAACCTTGTTCCGGAGGAATATCTCTCCATAGTGCGCCTTAAGGCATGCTGTGCCTCAGATGTAAGCGCATCGGCTTCATCCAGAAAGACTATCTTGACAGTGCCGTTATCCATGGAGATAGTTCTGGCAAACTCCTTTACCTTTCCCCTTACAACATCTATGCCTCTGCTATCGCTGGCATTCAGTTCAAGAAAAGATTCGGCTATCCTATTCCCATATAGCTCTCTAGCCATGGCCATTGCGCAAGTTGTCTTCCCGACGCCTGCAGGTCCCGTGAATATCATGTTTGGAAAATTCCTTGCCTTGACAAAATCTTTAAGCCTTGAGACTATCGATTCCTGTCCTATAACCTCTCCCAGAAGCTGAG
>JAKBPE010000030.1 GCA_021829835.1 bacterium | reverse complement strand
TTTCGAGTCCCTGCTTGCCTCCACCTTACTTACGTCTAATCCTGTTATCATAGAATCACAATCAGTATTGCCGATTAACGTTTATAAAGGTATAGTAACCCAGGAGTGCCTTAATCCCAGAGGCTGCGCCTTCCCTTTTTGTGGGAAGTTGTACCTCGGATTAGAAAGCCCCGAGAGGGCCGCATTTTCAGAGGAAGAATCAGTCGTCGTATTTTGGTTTTCTTCCATAGCAATTACCGACAATAAATAAACAAAAAAAGTATAAAACTCTTTTGTTTTATCTCGTATACTGAATGTGGGGCAGAAAAATAAAAAATAAAAACGACATGTAACTTCTTAAGAACATTTTAAAATAGCTGAATAATTAGGTAAGTGGCGCTATTTAACGTCATAATTAAATGTGATAGAAAGATTTAATGGAAATCCTATTGTTACGGAGAATCCAGTAGCTCCGAGAGTTTTAGCTATTGTCTTTACTGCATCTATCAGTGTTTTGTTCAAATCGCTGAGAGTATTGAGCAACTCGTCTACTTCATGTTCTATAAAACTTGTAAAAAGTCTACTCACTCTTCCGAAAGGCAGTATTTTATGGTATAACTTAGGCCATTTGTATGCTTGATCTCGTAACTTTTGTATACTTTTAGATACAATATTCTCACGTAAAAGTTTTAATTCGTTAAAGCTATTATTTAATTGGGACAGATTCTTTGCCTCTTTTATACTTAATGTTATACACTTTACTTCCTTAGAATTTTTATTGATCTCTTGCCTAACCATATCGCTTATCTCACCCTCAATTTGAGTGTATTCTTCAGGGAGTTTCGTACAATTTGTCATTTTAACCATATATTATATCTTCTCTAGATATTAAACTTTTGCCGGAGATATAGTAGCATTATCTATGCAAAGTATTATTTTGTCAAGCATAATCTTTAGCTGTTGTTCCTCTCCTTGTTTCTTTTTTATACCAGTATAATGAGCATCTAATCTATTTCGCATTCCAGTAACAAAACTAAAAGCATATTCCAGATCCTGTCTAGTACTAAAAGCATATTCTTTTTCCTCATCCAAAAAGATAGGGTAGAAATTTTCCTCATGTCTTCGCATAAGGTCAATGCATTGACCAATGGACATATGTAAATAGGCCCTTGATTCATCCGTTATACCATTTTTATTCATATATTTCTTAATCTTTTCATACGTCTGATCATCGATCAGTTTCTTAAACCAATCCGAGTCATTTGAATCATAATACTTATTTTTGATTAGAGTTTTTAGTTTTTTATCCAATACTTTAAATTCCTTACGTTCTATATCTCCGCCAAATTGATCATCATCAGCCCCATTTCGTATGTTCGATATAAAATCGTTCAATACATCTACTCTTCCTCCCTCGCTTGTACATTTCAATCTTAAACTTTTCAGTGCTCTTTGATCTGATGTTTCAAGTAAAGGTTTAAGCGGTTCTAGATATGTTCTAAAATTTGCATAAGTTGGTTCTGCCTTATATTTTATCATGATTCTTGAAAGTATTTTTTCGTATAGGTAAATCATAACTGCAATTCCACCGTTATTTAGAATAAATCCCTCTGATTGTAGACTCCAATTATTTTTAAATTCACTATTCAAAACTTCAAAATATATTGCTAGAGATTTACTGACGCCATTGATAGTATTTACGTGATCCTCGCTGTAAAGAGGATTGCGTACTTCTTGTGGAGTGAAATTTCTGGTGATTCTTGCTTTCTTAATCGCCGTACAAATTGCTGAAATTTTTATTTTTCCCTTTCTATTCCTCATACCTGTTGATGGATAATATATCTGGTGATATAATACGCTGCTTAGTTCAGTATTCAAAGTTTTAACAATATTGGAGATAATGCCGTCTGGTTCGCTCGGCACATCTCCACCAAGATCCCATAATAGGTCGGAATCTACTGACTTCTGATTTCTATTTATATCCAAAAAGAATTTTCTCTGGTTCTCTAGGCTTAACCCTTCAAACGCAGTTATTGGCATGTTGAAATATAATTCATCTTTAAGATTAACAAATGAGTAGAGACGATGTTGCCCGTCAATTATCCAACAACTTCTATATTCTCTAGGAAACTCTAGTATCCCAAATTTAATATTCAAATAAGGCCATTCACTAAAAGTTTGTTCCTTTCCTTTTAAATGAAATCTAACTTTTAACGAAGGATCAAAACCTAATATAATATTGTTTGGAAACATGCCTCCTTTCTCAATATAATTACTTATTCTGCCTAGTCTTTTCTTGTCTATAGTTCTCTGATAATATCTTTCATCTCTACGCTCCCTTCTTGCAACATAAGAGACTTCCAAGAGGTCTTTTGGATTCATTATAAATGTGTAAACTTTAAAACCATTAAATGTCGTCTGCAATGCAGGTATGGTTATGGGATCCTCATTCACTGGTCTTATTCTCATTTCCCCCAATAAACTATATTTTGCATAAGGCTTTATGAACTCATAAAGATCCGAATAATATGCTAGAAAGTCGTCATTCCATACATAAATACTAGGCATCTCATTTGCAAGATCTATGTCCTCTTTTCTTACATCTATATTCTTGGTCACTAGTATATACTTGAAAAATGTATATTTACTATAATCATTTTTACTATAGTATTTGTGTTCCTTAAATCCACGTTCTAGCAACGGTATCTTGCCTCTAAATTCATTAATTGCCGATCTTAATTTCTTCTCCCCTATTTCTTGCCTAGTTTTGCATTCTATTACTAACAACGCATTTCCCCATCCTCCACAAACATCAACCTGTATGCCATTAACAAGAAAACTATCTCTTGCACCTTCAATGTCATTGAATTCTAATTTTTCTAATAATTGTTTTATCTCGCCTTCAAATTCTCTCCCTTTACGTTTATTACTAATTTTCATTATGCCTTGATCCTTTAGCGGATACTCAACCTGGTTTTTCTGTTGCTCAAGTAGAGTATTCTCTAAGAATTTACAATCTTCCTTTGGCCATTCCATTGGGCTTGAGAATACCCTATATGTCCATTCGTTGCTATCTTTCTCAAGGTTTTTAGTAAAAGACAGGTTTTTCCAAATAATGTCTTCATGAATTGGTAAGCTTTTATCTAAAGGCAACCATACGATGGGTTCCACTTTAAATCGCAATATGAAGGGGTCCTCATCCTCTTTAAATATGGGCGTAGTGTCTTCATAAGGGCCTTCTTTTATTTCTAATAATCCAACAAATCTTTGCATTTTAGTAACATAGCAAATAAATCTGTCTCCTGGCCCTATCTTATGGTTTTGTATATACGCTTTTCTTGAAATTCTAAATCCACTAACCGTTTTATCTGACTTGGTAAAAGCATCAGCTGTTTCTGGAGAGAACAGATCTAAATAGTAATTCATAAATCAATATCTACAGTTGAATTTTTATATCTTTCTCAGATATTATAGCAAAGCAGGATTATAATACTACACTTCTTACTTGACAATGTGCTGTATTGCTTTCTAGATCTGCTATAATTCTCATAATAAGTACCTTTTTATTACTGTTACTTTACTAACTCGATTAGATTGCTTAATCTGTTACAATCTTTACATACATTTATACCTTTGGGTGGTTTATTCAATTCATATATTTCACTAGCCTTTTCAAGCAACTTCCTATCTCTTTAGGCTCTCTCTTTATCTTATGTATAACTGGCTTAAACGGCATATTAATACCCTAAGAATTCCCCCTACCTCGTAGGGGGTTGAAGTCAAGAAATATCTGCTTTTCCTTCAACAGTTTTTCAGTGGTAGGGTGACCACGGTTTGACGTGGTCGGATTTTCTGCCACTGAAGTGCAAACTATGACTAGTGTAAACTTTGGAAAAAATATAAAGGGAGTGGACAAGGAACTGGGATGGCAGTACAACTGGGAGCATGTTGTATTTGTGACGAAACAGAGGAAAAAGAACTTCAAGAAAGAATACAACAGGGAGGTTGTAAGAGCAGCAATCGCAGAGGCGGCTGCAAAATTTGGAATCGAGATAAAGGAATTCTCTTTCGGAGACGACTTCGCCCATGTTCATATGGAACTTGACATACCAAACACTCTTTCAGTGATTCAGGTAATCCAAATTCTGAAGAGTCACTCGGCATCTGTAATTTTTCAGAAAATCCCCAACTTCAGAAAACTATATCCACGAGGAAGTTTCTGGGGATATCAGTACAGCGACAGTAGTGTTGGTCCTGTAGGTGAACACATAATACAGAACTACATACGACGTCAGGATATTTCCCAGAAATACAGTGAGAAACAGAGACAGCTCTTCAACTGACAATGAGTTGCGTCGAGCGCTCTAAATACCCCCGACGTAGTCGGGGGATGGAGCGCTCGTGCGTGGGGTTCATAAGGGGCCGTAGCCCCTTATATTATAACAAGCTCTGGCAGAGTCAGTTTTACTGCAAGAAGAAGACCTAAGAGAAGGACTAGAGTTACATTCTAAGCAGCATTAGCTTATTCCTATCTCAATCTTCTGCAAGGTAGTGTTGAATGCCTGCTGTGTGCATAGAGAGCCTGAGCAGCTTATTATTGTCAGAAAGTTGGACTGCTGAACCATAGCAGTGTAAGAATTAGGGTTCACTGTCAAGTCTTCTATATACTGAAGGTTACCCACAGAGCCTGACTGCTGTGCATGCGGTGCTTGGTCTGCAAGTATGATGCTTGCCTGCGGTGTTTCTACCACCAACTCTGTGAAGTTAGATGCGTAAGTGTGGTTATAGTACGTTATGTAATATGATGATTCTGCATTAGTGTTTTGGAATGTGAAGTTAAACAGCAAAGTTGAGATAGGGGTTGGGAATAGTAAATCAAGTTGTCCTATCGGCAATTCTCCTGCACTAAGTGCGGATTCACTGTATATGCCACCACCATATACACTCTGTAGCTGCTGCTGCGTCAGGTATGGTTTGTTGAGGTTTATCGAGTTGCCTGTTGGTGGAGCGTAGTAGTTGGAGTTGGCAAGGAAGATATAAACTGCCCATATTATGAACAGAAACGCAATAGAGCCTCCTATCGCCTTCGTCATACCTCTTTGTCTGAAGCTTACCTGCCTCAGCGATGCTCCGAGTACTAAGCCTATCAGTATCAAGACGAAGGATGCAAGTATGAGCAGGACACTAAAGGCGAGGCTCGCAAGTAATAGGAAGACCAGCAGAACAGCTATCACGTTCTCAAGTGCCCACACCCTGTGTGATGTAGCGAAGTCATATATTGAGAACAGGATGAACAGCACGATGAAGCTGCCCAGGAATATCGGGGAACTAAACGCAGTGACAATTCCTATGGCAGTTATTGCATTGAACAGCTTGATTGAAGGAAGTGTCAGGATAAATAGGACTACTGTCATTATGACAGACTTGATTAAGATCTTAGGCAGCGCAGTCTTGAGCATGCTACTTACCGTCTGATTCTGTTGTGTTTGTTGTGTATTGCTATATTGAGGTGGCACACGGTATCCACGCCATCTGTGGTATCTGTGTCTTCTTGGCATATCTATTCACTAAGATGGAGTTGTGTATGTCAGTGTTATCGGGTTGACTACTGTGACTGTGTCCTGCGTGATTATGCCTGGATCGTAGAATACGAGTGTGTACTGCCCAGGCGAGAGCTGTGCATTTATCGTTGAGCCTTGAGTATCGCCATAGTAGTACTGGCTGGACTGGATGGAGCTAGTACTCTGTGTGAATGCACCATACTCTGTCGGGGTTAATATAGCAACCTCTATCTTGCCCTGCGATGTGTAAGAGCCCGCAACGCTTATCGAATATGCACCACTTGGTATAGTGAAGTTGACAGTGTCAGAGCTGCCAGGGTTTATTGAATAGACATTCCCTTGAGATAGTAACGTTGCAGTATGCACTTGTGGAACGGGTTGTGTTGTTGATGCGTATCCGCCCCCACCAGTATAAGGATTCTGACTTCTGCCTGCGAAGTAGAATATTGCTGCCACCATAATACCGATTATAATTATCGCAGTGACTATCGCAACAATCCGCCCACCCTTACTCCCACTCTTCCTATTGCTTACCATAATAAACACGCAGTGTTGGAATAATCTTGGCTGTTAAGATTTAAATGAGTTTGCCTTGTAGTGCCTTCTTTTTGTCTTCGATGCTTTTTGCCTCATGGCATCGGAGACATAGAATTTGGAGGTTCAATTCATCAAAGGCCGCACCTCCGTTGCTTATTGCAAGAATGTAGTCTAGTTGGAGATAGCCGACTTTTCCATATACTCTTTCATTCTTTCGTCCTTGCTGCTTATGTAGTTTATAAAAGCCTTCATTAGCCCAAGCTCCTTCTTTACCTCTTGAAGCTCGCCGAATTGCTTGCTTGGATATATGTCCAACGGCGTGTTGCAGTTCTGGCATATGGTAGCGGTCGCTTCGCAGGTCTTACCGCATTTCAGGCATATCCTGCTAACCAGCTTAGGCATGGTGCGCTCTCCCTTCTCGTTTATAATGCCATTCGCCAGCAGCACCGCATTATCCACATCCCTGCTGCTGAGATGCACGTATGTAGCTACCATCCTGCTGCCCCCACTCCAGCCGAAGAACGCCTTCAATTGCGATTCTGTTAGCTTGTTAGCGTAGAAGCTAGCCCTGCTGTGCCTGAACGTATGCGCCGTGAAGTGCTTCTTTAGCTGCGCCCTGTGCCTTAGATCACCCAGGAGCTTCCGCAGGTCTGGATAGTCGAATGCCTTGTTGGTTATGTTCCTATGACAATCGAATTTCACGAAGAGCGGATCTTCCTGCTGTGCGTTAGTACGCATCTCGTTTACATAGGTCGTCAGGTATGGCACGCTGAAGACCAACGGCACCCTCCTCTCTGCGTCGTTCTTGCCCTTCTTTATGGTTATGTAACATACGTTGTCCTTGCTGAATACCAGATCCTTAATCTTCAGCCTCAGGAATTCTCCTGCCCTTATGCCACCATCGAAGAGCAAGGCTATCATGCACCTATCTCTGGGGTTCAGACAGGCGTTTATCAGGGCTTTGACATCGTCTTCAGTCAACATGTCCTCAGGCAGCTTGAAGTTCTCTATATGGTCTCCAACCACCCACTTCACTATCTTCGGGTAGCTATCCCTGCCATAGAGTTGCTTGAAGAATTTCCTGAGGGTCTGCTTAGTCTTCTTCCTTGTAATCGGAGCGTATTTGCTCTTATTCAGGGCAAGGATAAACTCCTCAATGTCTGCCTTCGTGCATTTCCTGGCATCCTTATTCAGAGCCTTGAGGATGTACCTTAGCTCGTGGAGACGCTTGCCCACTGTCCTGGGCTTATCGCCTATAAGCTCCAGGTGCTTCTTGAAGGTTAGGGCGTAGCCTCTATTGGGTTCGCCTAGTTCTTCCATAACCTTGGCGGTCTCCAACTCGACCACATACGTCCCATAATGGAGATAACGGGCTTCGTTTGCGTTATCCGCCTCCTCCTTCACTCTTGCCATGCTTTCTTTTGTAGTCTGTCCTGCTATATAGGCAGCAGGGTGATAACCGCACCTATCGACTTTAAGCTCCGAGAGGGCCGGCACATGCATTGCTCATAAAACTGCAAAAAGCAGATTTGGATAGCAATAAATGGCTATCTAACCATTATCATAGCATCTCTGGGCATGTGGCGTAACTTGGATAGCGCACCTGGC